>NZ_JBFRGC010000001.1:0-359587 GCF_052115145.1 Paenibacillus sp. 2TAB26 | reverse complement strand
GGTCCATCTATAAGTGATAGATTGCTCCATCTTTCCCGATTCRRTCATGCGACCAWATCGCGTATCCGGTATTAGCATTCGTTTCCGAATGTTATCCCAGTCTTATAGGCAGGTTACCCACGTGTTACTCACCCGTCCGCCGCTAAGCATCAGAGGTGCAAGCACCYCATCAACTCCGCTCGACTTGCATGTATTAGGCACGCCGCCAGCGTTCGTCCTGAGCCAGGATCAAACTCTCCAAATTGGTGTTTGACTTGCTCAATACTTAACTAGCTATTTTAAAACATTATCGGATCGACGTGATCCATTTGTTCAGTTTTCAAAGAACTTGTTTGTCACATTTTGTCGTGACAAGAAATGATATTATCATCTTCGTCCAACGTTGTCAACCGTTTGTTTCACAAATGTTTGTGAGTCATTCAATTGTTTGTCCATGTCTCAGAAGCGACAAGAAATAATATATCACTTACGCAAACAGAATACAAGTTGAAAAAAATGACAATTACAATTTATTTTAACGCACTCATTATTCTGATTTATGGATAGTAATCCATCATCATTTAACTAAAAACAAAAGGAACTATTCCTCAAGGTCTATAACCTTAAGGGACAGCTCCTTCTTATTAAAGCATTCAAAACAATGCTTTGAATGACGTCTTATTACTATATAACGGTTTCACCCAAAAGGCGCAATAACTCAGCTTCCTCTTCTATAACAGTAATACCAAGCTCACGAGCTTTCGTCAGCTTGCTTCCTGCGCTTTCGCCAGCTACAACAAAATCTGTTTTCTTAGATACGCTGCCCGAGATTTTGGCTCCGCAAGCTTCGAGCAGCTTCGCAGCTTCATCCCTAGACATCGTCGGCAGCGTACCTGTAAGTACGACTGTCTTCCCGCTGAATACACTATCATTTCTCGCAACCAGCTGCTGTTCCGCTTCAGCTTTCACACCTAGCTCGCGCATTCTGGCAATACTCGCAATAATAATGGGATCTTGAAAAAATCCAACGATGCTCTCAGCAACAATACCGCCAACATCCGGAAGCGTAATAAGTTCTGCAGCTTCCGCCTGCATAATAGCATCTAGATTTCCATAATGATCAGCCAGCATTTTCGTTGTTGCTTTGCCCGTGTTCGGAATGCCAAGAGCAAATAAGAATGACGCCAGCTCTCTATCCTTGGATTTTTCAAATGCGGCAAGCAGCTTGAGCGCCTTCTTCTCACCGAATCGTTCGAGTCCAATCAGATCATCGTAAGTAAGTGCGTACAAATCAGCAGGATCACGTACTCCGCAATCTTTGTATAGCTGTTCTGCTGTCATGACGCTGAACGTATCGATATCCATTGCATCCCGAGACGCGAAATGAGTGATCCGGCCGATAATTTGCGGCTGGCAGCCCAGCTTATTATTGCAGAATAGGTGAGCTCCCCGCTGCTCGAGCTCCGTTCCGCATGATGGACATACCGTTGGAAACACAATTTCTTCACCAGGCACATCATCGGCCTTGCCCAATATTTCTGGAATAACATCATTTGAGCGGCGAATCGTAACGAGTGTCCCTAGTGCGAACTTGAGGTTTTTGCGTTCAATATCGCCAATATTATTGAGCGTACAGTTTTGTACAGTAACACCAGCGAGCTCAACAGCCTCGACGCGCGCGACTGGGGTTATTTTGCCGGTACGGCCAACCTCCCAAGACACGGCTTCGAGTACTGTTGCTGCTTCCTCCGCTTCGAACTTAAAGGCAACCGCCCAGCGAGGGAATTTATCCGTATAACCGAGTGCTTCCCGCGTCCGCATATCTACAACCTTGATTACAGCACCATCAATGAGGAAATCCAGCTGCTCCCGTTTTTCTGTTACACGCAGCAGCTCTTCTTGAACCTCTTCGATCGTATTTTGATACGTTACATATGGATTCACCTTAAAGCGGTTGTCGTTCAGAAACTTCTGCATTTCATGATGATCTGCAAAAGAAACTCCGTCAGCGTAGCCGACATTATAGAAAAATGCGTTCAGCTTCCGCTCGGCTGTAACCCGCGGATTAAGATTGCGCAGTGCGCCTGCTGCGGCATTCCGTGCATTTTTGAGCGGTTCAGCTGCCGTTTCATTATATTTGGCGAGCACCGAAAGCTGCATAATGCCTTCTCCCTGCACTTCAACAATACCATCAGCCCATGGAATTGTGAGCGGAACAGAACGTATCGTTCGAACCTGCTGCAATATCCCTTCGCCAATCGCACCGTTTCCGCGCGTAGCTGCTTGAACCAGCTGTCCATCCTCGTAGGTCAGATTCAGGGTCAAGCCGTCAAACTTCAGCTCAACGACATAAGTAGGCTGCGGCAAAGGCTCTTCTTCCGGATGTTTTGCATTATAATCGGCGACTGCTTTAAGCAATCTTGTATTCCACGAAAGCAAGTCTTCCGTATTTTGAGCTTTATCCAAACTCCATAAACGAGCACGGTGTTTGTACGGCTCAAAACCTTTGAGCAAATCGCCGCCTACTCGCTGTGTCGGCGACTCAGGCAAAAGCACGCCCGTTTCCTTCTCCAAAGCGACAAGCTCATCATAGAGCTTGTCATAATCCGTATCATTTATTGTAGGCTGATCAAGCGTGTAGTAGCGATAATTATGCTCTGCAATGATCGCAACAAGCTGCTGCATTCTCTCTAATTGAGCGTTCACGGAAGGCTCCTCCTTCTAATCGTCAAAAATGGCTGATCAACCTTATACTTTTGTTATCGGGGCAAAGCCGGCAAGCAATCGCTTGATACCAACCGGAGCCGGGAATGCGATGTTAAGCTCCATATCCTTGCCCGTCCCTTTGACGGAGACGATAACGCCAATTCCCCATTTGCCATGCGACACGCGGTCGCCTGACGCAAATGTTCCAGGCGCAGCATCGCCCGCCGCGCTGCTCCCCTGAGCCGCCCGAGCGGCTTCCTGCAGCGGCGTGCTGACACGCACGCCGCCTCCTCTGCCGCCCATCGCGGCCGGGCCCGTTCCCCCCATACCTGGGGAACGGCTGCCTGCACCGGGCGCACCGCCAGCTGGCGCGCGACCGGCAAACCCGCGGCTCGCGCCTTGCGCAGCCGCACCAGTACCGCCCGTGACGCTAACGCCGCTGCGAGTGCCCACGCTTCCACGTGAATAACCGCCGCTGCCGCTAGAAGCGCCTTCTCTTACGCTCTCTGGTATTTCCTGCAGGAAACGCGAAGGCATGTTGCTGCTCGTACGGCCAAACAAAGTCCGCATCCTCGCACATGTCAGATAAAGCCGCTTCTCCGCGCGGGTAATCCCTACATATGCAAGGCGCCGCTCCTCTTCAAGMTCTTCATTATCAGCAAGAGCACGGCTATGCGGAAATACGCTCTCTTCCATGCCGATAATGAAAACGACAGGGAACTCAAGTCCCTTAGCACTATGCATGGTCATCAGCGTGATCGCATCTTTATTCTTCTCTRCTTCTTCTTCATCCTTGTTCAAGGAATCGATGTCGGCTATGAGTGCCAAATCAGTTAGGAACGCCACGAGCGTCCGATCCTCATTGCGCTTCTCAAAATCCATCGTCACCGACAGAAACTCATCGATATTCTCAAGACGCGCCTTCGACTCCAGCGTGTTCTCTTGATGCAGCTCCATCCGGTACTGCGACAGCTCCAGCACCTTCTCTGTAAGCTCCGTTACCGATAGATATTCAACCATCCTTGTAAGATTGTCGATAATCTCATAAAACTCGCGCAATAGCGTCCGTGTCCGAGCATTCACCTCAACCTCGCCGAGGTTGTTCAATACACGGTAAATGGAAGTGCCTCTTCTCGCAGCTTCATCCGCAAGCTTGCCAACCGTTGTATCCCCAATCCCCCGCTTCGGCACATTAATGATACGCACCAAGCTTATATCGTCATCCGGGTTGGAAACGAGCTTCAAATATCCGAGCAAGTCCTTAATCTCTTTGCGATCGTAGAACTTAATGCCGCCAACGATTTGATAAGGAATATCCGATTTAATCAAAATTTCCTCTATCACCCGCGACTGAGCATTGGTACGGTATAATATCGCATGATTGGCAAATTTATAGCCGTTATTCACATTTTTGCGAATTTCCCCAGTTACAAAATATCCTTCATCATGTTCAGTATCTGCCTGATAGAGTGCAATGAGATCGCCCGCGCCTTGATCCGTCCATAACTTCTTCGGCTTGCGCCCTGTATTCAGCTTAATAACCGCGTTTGCTGCATCGAGAATATTTGCTGTTGAACGATAGTTTTGCTCCAGCATGATCGTCCGCGCCTCTGGATAATCGCCCTCAAAATTCAAGATGTTCGTAATGTCAGCTCCACGCCAGCGGTAGATGGACTGATCGCTGTCACCTACTACGCATATATTATGATGTTTATCCGCAAGCATGCGGGTCAGCATATATTGTGCTCTGTTCGTATCCTGATACTCATCCACATGAATGTATCTGAACTTGTTCTGATAAAATTCAAGCACCTCTGGTACATCTTTAAACAGCTGAATCGTCATCATAATAAGATCATCAAAATCAAGTGAGTTATTGCTTCTCAGCTTTTTCTGGTATTTCGTAAACACTTGGGCAACGATGCCCTCAAAATAGTCGCCGACCTTTTGCTCGAATTGCTCCGGCGTGATCAGCTCATTTTTCGCTCCGCTTATTGCAGCTTGAACCGCTTTCGGCTCAACCTTCTTCGTATCGATGTTCATGTCCTTCATACAGCCGCGGATAACCGACAACTGGTCCGAAGAGTCCAAAATTGAGAAGCTGGATGTAAAACCGATCCGATCGATATCTCTTCTGAGGATACGCACGCACATGGAGTGGAAGGTAGATACCCAAATGTCCCGCCCTGATGGTCCAACAAGCGCACTGACCCGGTCCTGCATCTCTCGTGATGCTTTATTCGTAAAGGTGATGGCCAAAATACTCCATGGCGCCACACGCTTCTTTTCTATTAAGTAAGCAATTCGATGTGTCAGAACGCGAGTCTTGCCGCTGCCCGCTCCTGCCATAATCAAAAGCGGCCCGTCAGTCGCTTGAACAGCATCACGCTGCGGCGGGTTCAGCTTCTGTACCGCCTGCTCGATACTCATATAATTCAACATGCTCAGACTCCTTTGTTCGCATATGTTCGCCTCTCACCAGTGTAGACAACGGCTACCGCTGTGTCAATTTGAGAATATAGGAATTAGCTTGAATTATGACAGAAAGTATGTCAACGCTATAAACAAATAAAAGCATCTGCCGTTCTGTCCCATTGTCACCTATGTGCAACAGGATCAGATACAGCGAATGCTTTTTTTCATTGAGACCATGGATATAGGCAAAACAGGAACAAATCAGACATTCTTAACAGCTGCCACTGTCGATAACGCTGCTTCAAGATCACTGTATATAATGTTTCCTACAACGACGGTATGAGCAGCTTCAGCCGCTTGACGAGCTTTGTCTGCATTGTCAATTCCGCCGCCATAAAATACCCGTGYTTGCGTGGCTGTCATTCTTGCCCGCTTCACCAGCTGCATATCGCCGAATCGTCCGCTATATTCCAAATAAACAACCGGCAGGCGCATCAACCGATCAGCCATTCGCACATGTGCGGTGAGCTCTGCTTCTGTCAGCTCCGTTTGCGCACCCGTAACTTTTGCAGCAGTAGCCTCTTCATTCAAAATGATATAGCCTTGCGCCGCTGTTTCCTCCCAAGGAACGAAGGAGCCATATTCTATTAGCCCCTCGGTTTGCCGTCCGTTAATCCACTCTGCTCTGCTCGTATTAAGGACAAGCGGTACAAAATAGCCGTCGAAGCCGGGAACCGCTCCCTCTAAAGTAGAAACCTCCAATGCACAGTCCACCGCATACCTGCGAATTCGTGCCATAAGATCCACTGTATTCTCAAAAGTAACGCCGCTGGAGCCTCCGACAATAATCGCATCTGTACCCGAGGTACAAATCGCGTCAAGCTGCTCATCGGAAATTTCTCGATCAGGGTCGAGCTTAAATACATGCCTCCAGCTTGAAAACCAAACCTCATTCATGAATGATCACGCCTCGCTTTGTCATAAATCAATTGTCGCATAATTGCTTTCCTTCTATGCTATGTCAGCGAGAAATCCGTGTCAAACAGTTACTTTTCTTCAAGCTCCTCTTTCATTTGCTTCATCAGGTCCTTGTCGCTAGCATTGGGAACTCTAACCCGCTCTAAATAAGTCAAGGCTTCTGCTGGATCGCCGTCTGCCTTCGTAATGCCGTAATAAATCAGTCTAGCTAGCGGACGCAGTGCGTCATCGTTATCCCCTTCTAACTTGTAAGACGCGATGGCCTCCTCATATTCCCCTTTAATGACCAGCCTGTCTCCAGCAAGCATCCCTTCCTCTGGCATCGTGAAAAACGGGGTTTTCTGGATTAGAGCTGTGTAATAGCCGCTAGAGCTCGATATTTTGCGCCCGCCCGCATCATAAGCATCAACTGACCATATGAAATCCCCCCCAGGATAAACCGCGCCAAGCACTCCAATATTAGACAAAGCAACATTTCCTCCCGAGTCCATGCTTTTGCCAAATCCCAGCGTATTTCCTCTCAATTCCTTCAAGCTGTACTCCGCTGTCGTTCCTTTAAAGCGCTCATCCGAGAGCTGTACCGTATTAGCGCCAACAGTATTCCCATCTTTCATGCGGAAAATGGACGTTATCGAAAGTGTATAGTAATCCGCACCCGGATAGGCATTCYATTCGAATAACAATTTATCCCCGGTCAGCTGTTCTTTATTAACTGGTGATATAACACTTACTTGCGGTACAAATTGAAAATCGTATGTTTCTGTTTTGCCTTCTAGAGCGCTCACATACTCTCGGTCAGACTGCGTTAAGTAATATCCATTTACCTCAGCAGGCGTGACACCGACTCCAACCTCATACTCATTAGCATCCACGTCATAAAAACGATAAACACCA
Organism: Paenibacillus sp. 2TAB26; assembly: GCF_052115145.1. Classification (NCBI taxonomy): domain Bacteria; kingdom Bacillati; phylum Bacillota; class Bacilli; order Caryophanales; family Paenibacillaceae; genus Paenibacillus; species Paenibacillus sp. 2TAB26. Next base: position 352,615 of record NZ_JBFRGC010000001.1, on the reverse strand, counting down.
TGCTCATCTGTAATGGCTACCGGGTAATGAAGATAAGGCGGCGTACTCCATCCGCTTGCATCCTTGCGGTGCAATATAACAAACACATTCGCAGCCGGTTTTTCGCCAATCTTAACTTTCCCTGTTATAGCAGCCTGCTTATCAGGTATCGCCGTTCTTGTACTCAAAATCGCTTGATAGGTTCGCAGCTCCTCATCCGCATGGAATGTACCGGTATTCACATTTGCGTCAAGCTCTGCAAAAAGCCGTTCTGCTTTATCCCACTCCTTGTTCCACATATAAAGCTTGCCCAAATTAAATTTAACCCCATAAATATATGACGACGTTGAATATTGCTCCACCAAATGTTCGAGCCGGTTTATCTCGCGCATACGTTCCTCAGCCGTTCGTTCTCCTCCGCTGGAGGAGCTGCTGCTCGGGAAAATAAATATATGATCGTCGCCGTTCGAATCCGTAACCAGCTCGGACGCCTCAGACGCTAATAAAAGTGCAGATTCCGCGCTCTCGGTTCTAGGAAACCACTTCCACAAAACATCGTATTTCTCCGTATGAAAAAGGAAAAAGGGAATTAGAAAATAACAAGCTCCCGCTACAATCATAAGAAAAGCGAGTAGCATTGCCATCGTTTTCACTTTCATTCGTATCATTTTTCCTTCGGCCACCCTTCAAGCAGCTCTGATTCATAATAAACGCCGCCTGCAATCATAATTAACCGATCGCTGCTTTCAGGCTGGGGCTTGGCATCCATCGTTTGCGGAGAATATACGGATGAAGTTAAACGCTGCCAGCCGATTACGGGTACAGCGATACACATGCATAGGACTAAAACGACAGCAATCCCAGGTATACGCAGCTCCCGATTCCAAAATGAAGGAGGGCATGCTCGGTCTAAAACAGTCTTTTGAAGCTGTTCAGTGAACTGAACACCCGCCAGCTCTATATCCAAATTTTCACGAATGCTTTTTGTATCATGCTCTTGTTTCATCCTGCCAGTCTCCTTCCTCTAATTGCTGCCTAAGCTGTCGCCGTCCTCGCAGCAGCTTACTCTTAATGGTACTTTCCGGCTCACCGAGCACCTGCGCGATTTCTTTAATGGTCAGCTCTTGATAATAATAAAGAACGATGACCTCACGATATTTGAAAGGCATCACCTCAATGGATTCACGAAGCGATGAGGCCAGCAGCCATTGTTCAACTCCCGCATCGGTCGGCGCTTTAAACATCATGTTATGTACGCTCATTTCTTCTCCTGTTTCCGCTCGAAACAGCAGCCTTTTCCATGAAGCGAGCCGCATCTTGCTGCGGCAGCGATTAATCGTCATTTGCAGCAGCCAGCCGCGCAGGCTTCCATCGCCGCGGTATTGTTTTATTTTTTGAAAAGCAGTTATAAATACCTCCTGGCTCACATCCTCTGCCAAGTGATGATCCTTCAGCAGCAAGGCGGCTGTCCGCAAAATATCGTTGCCATACTGCTCCATCAGCCACTTCAGGGCGGAGCCGTCACCGTCTTTCAGTCGTTCAATCGCTTGTTGCTCCGCACTCATCCATTCACCTGCTCTCTCTATAAGTAAAGATGCGGTTTGAAGCACAAAAGGTTGCAAATCCGCCTTTATAAAATTTCACAGCAAAAAAATACCGTCCTCCCATTCGCAGAGAAGACGGTATCGCTTGAAATTTGTTAGATTTATTTGACCAGTTGACCACGCGTAACGCCAAGCTGGTTAATGGCTTTCAGGCTGCGCCATACTTGCGTGCCGCTAATACGGCCATCAAGCGCATCACGGTAAAGAGACAACACTTCAAGCACTTTCTCCGGCGTTTCTTCTAGAAACTCGACACGGAAATTGGATACGCCCATTCCTACAAAATTGCGAATGTACTCAGCACCCGATTGCTCGATTGCATTGTACACGGTGTTGCGACAGCCTTCGTCTACGCGAACAGGATGCGCCATGCCAATACGATCCTGCAGGGAAGCACGCTTCTCCTCACAAGGACGTCCGCAGTTTGTGAAGTCAGTTCCTTCACTCATAAAAGTGCAATATACGCAATGCTCCGTGTGAAACATCGGCAAATGCTGATGGATAACCATTTCCAGCATCGAAGTATCTGAGCTTTCCAGCAAATCAACCATCTGCTGAATATTCAAATCATACGACGGTGTAATCAGATCAAGACCAACCTCGGTAAACAGCTTCACTGCCTTATGATTGGCTACGTTCAGTGAGAAATCGCCAATCAGCTTAGGAAATGGCTTGTCCGGATTAGCTGCACGGGCGCGCAAGTAGTAATAAAGCGCTCCAGTGTTCCGAACAAGTACGGCATCGGGCTGCAGCTTCAATATATTCGCATGGTAGCCATTTTCGCCAGGCATGTGAATGCGCGGCGTAGCCAGAGCAATCGGTTTGCCTGCTTCACGGGCAGCGGCTACCGCTGCAGGGAATTGTTTAATAAATTCAAAATCAGCGTATACATAAGCGACGTCGGTTTTGACTGCTGCCTGCACCTGCTCCAAGGTGCGGCATAGTGCGATCAAGTTTGCATCTTTTCCGCTCTGAGGAGCCAAAATATCTTTTTTCGCTACATCAGCCAAAACAGCGTCCTCGCTTGCGTAAATTGCATTCTTCACATAAACAGGCGGCTTCGGACGCTCGCCTGCAAGCAGCTCGACCGCTTCACGGCGCAGTCTGTTCAGTTCACGGATCGGTACGATCAAATCGCCTTGCAGCTCTACCTCGAGCTTCTCAAGCTGATAAACCGTGCCGCCCAGACGGCCCAGTTGATCCTCAAGCAGCGCTGCGTCCATCGGACGCTTCTGTGCCTGCTCCAAATCAATCTCTGACGCGACTTCAACCGTCGTCCCCTTCTGCACATCTGTCCACCAGGTACGCATCGGCTGGCCAAGCGCGCCCGTCACTCGAACATGAAGCGGGAATACGCGATATGGCTTTTCTGTTTCAAAAGAAGCTCTGAGGCGTCTGTCCAGCGCCGGATCGTTCGTTTTCCACACACGATCGCCTACATGAACCTTGCGCAAATCAACATCATTGCGTCCAGCTACCAGCTCGATCAATATGCCTTCCTGCGCTTCGCCCTCGATTTTCACGCCTTGACGGCGAATATCGTAAACGCGGCCGCCCTCTTCCTTTTTCGTTGGGTCGCCTGCATCAAACACAATGCCATCTCCGCGCTTAAGCGGCGCTTCGATCTTCAGCGTAACCGCATCGCGCATAATGCGCTCTACTCGGCCGAGGTAGACACCGCGGCTTTTCGGGAACGTACCCTCAACAAGCATCTTGTTGTTTGTTCCCGACAGGAAACCATGCGTGAAGCCGCGCGAGAAGCTTTGCTGCAGCTCACGCACATCCTCCACAGACGGCTTCGACAAATCGCCGTCAAAATATTTATCGATCGCGCGCCGATACTTGCTCACGACATTCGCAACATACTCCGGGCTCTTAAGCCGCCCTTCAATTTTGAACGAGGTTACGCCCGCTTGGATGAGCTCCGGCACAATATCAATCGCCGCCAAATCCTTCGGCGACAGCAAATACGCAATGTCTCCCATCGGCTGTACCTCGCCATCGACCATCAAATCATACGGCAGCCGGCAAGCCTGCGCGCATTCACCGCGATTGGCCGAGCGTCCGCCCCACATCTCGGACGTGAGACACTGGCCCGAATACGATACGCATAGCGCACCGTGCACGAATACCTCCATTGGCAGCTTTGCTTGCTCGCCAATGGTACGAATTTGCTTCAAATTATTTTCGCGGCCTAGCACGACCCGCTCAAGACCAAACGGCTTCGTAAACTCGACAGCCTCTGGCGATGTGATCGTCATTTGTGTAGAGCCGTGAATTGGAAAGTCTGGCGACAGCTCCCGAATCAGCTTCACTAGTCCCAAATCCTGTACGATTACCGCGTCCACGCCTGCATCGATACACATTTCGATTAACTTCTGCGCGTCTCTCAGCTCATCCTCGAATACGAGAATATTAAATGTGAGAAAACCTTTTACCCCGTACGTATGCAAAAATGCCATAATTTCCGGCAGTTCCTCACTGCGGAAATTGTTCGCGCGTGCGCGGGCATTAAATTTCTCCACGCCAAAAAATATCGCATCCGCGCCATTTGCAACAGCCGCTCTCATGCAATCCCAATCGCCAGCCGGAGCCAGCAGCTCTATGTCCGATCTCATTATTGTATCTGTCATTTTAACTATCAATCCCTCTCATTCTTGAAACCTGCTTCCACTATCTTAACAAACCACGGACATCTATACCACTACACAATACTGGCATCGCGCAAGCTTTCACGGTTGACGCCTCATTTAAATGAAAAAAAGACCGATTCCCAAATAAGGGAACCGGCCTTCTACTAATTAAAACGAATCGATTGCACTGCGTCGTTAATGATTTTGAGGTTGCTGTCTGAAGCACGCACATCGTAATAGTTTAAGCTAAATACCATAGTTCCTTGTGCAGAGTCAAAAATATAAAACTCTTCTGTATACGGAATATCATCTTGTGGCTTGGATGTATGGATAACGACATGCTGTGCCGTTTTTCCATTAATCGTAACCGTATTAGATTGCTTCGTCGTACTTCCCTKCGCGCTGCCTTCAGCTGAATTCACATATTGCAAAAGCGAATTCACAACGGTCGCCGCTGCTGTATCCGACTCAAAAATATTTAAGCTGCCTGCACTAAACGTATACAAAACATCATCTTCGTTAAAGTTTTTCTGAATACCATACCAGTAGGTTGGGAGTTCAATAGAATAACCATACGTAGAGCTGCGTTTTGTTGTTTTTGTGCTGCGATCAGCCAAATCATAACTTTCCTCAACATTGCCAAATGTTTTCTCAATTAAAGCAGTATCAATATCGACCGAAGCCAAAACTTGGTTGTACGTAAGCTTGCTCTTCGCGCTATTAGCGGTAGGATACATATAAACTAATGAATAACGGTAATTTCCTGAAAATAAAGCAATCTCATTATAGGTAAACCATGCGTCCTCACCTAACGAAAGCTCATAGCTTAGCGCTACCGCCTTGCCATCAATCAAAGTTACCGGTGTTGTAACGAAATTGCGAACACTGGAGTTAACAAAATCCTCACGAATTCTCGCTTCCCTCTTTTGTGCCCAATTGTCCATCGTAACGCCTGCTGTTAATGAAGTGAGAGAAAAGAAGAAAAGTTCCTTATCGTTTTGGAACGATGGTGTCGTGCTCTCATAATCTTTGTTCCAATCCGTTGGAAGCTTAACCGTTAGCCCATAATCCTCGTCTTTGAAGGTGATTACGCCATCTTTTACCTTCGTAACATCCTTAAGCGATTTATCTGCTGTATTAAAAGAAGGAGTAAAGCTATTTAAGAATGTATCATAGCTAGTCAAAACTGACTTATTCGCACCCTTAGCACCTACAATAACAATGTAATACTTATCGCCTTTTTGAATACCGCGATACTCGTAGTTCATTTTTGTTTGTTTAGCGTAGCTTATCACCTTCTCGAAGGTTAAACCGCCTACAGTGATCGTGCGTTTGTCTACTGTAATCTCATCTTGATCATAATAGGAAATCATAAGCTCTCTCTGCTCTTCGACAGACAGCTTGTCATCGCCTACACGTTCCGTAATCACATTCACTTGCGCAGCAACCTTGGAATCATCGGCAGTATCTGCCCAAGTAATAAATTCGCCGTTATCGCTTTGATCCACTTGAATCAAGCCTGCTGGATAATTTAATGACCAGCCATGGTAGCTGTCACCAATTTTTGTTTTACCAAATTCGGAATCAATAGAAGTGCCGCCCGTACCGGACGATTGTGCACGTACACCAATAATAATGGTTTCTTTAGTCGCATTGTCAGCTGTAATTTTTGCGCCAAAAGCTTCTACAATAACGCGCAGCGGCACCATTGTTGAGCCTTTAACTGCAACTGGAGCAACTGCTACTGCTTTGGCTGCACCGTTCACTTTTACTGTTTTGCTGCCAAAAGTTAAAACAATCTTGCGGTCATTGTAAGTAAGTGTGATCACATTGCCGTTTTCCAATTTAAGTCCTGCACCAAAAGCATTTGTAATGACTTTTAGCGGAACCATCGTTGTTCCGTTGCTTACAAAAGGAGCCTCTACCGTAGTAGCTTTCCCATTAATTTTGACCGTTTTGCTGCCCGCCTTCAAGCGTACTTCAACCTTATTGTCTGCCTCTGCTGCGAATGCAGCTACCGGCAACATCGCTAAAACAAGCAAAACCGGCAAAAGCATGGTTAACATTCTTTTAAACATATTTAATCTCATCATCTATATCCCCTTATAATTAAATAATAACTTTGATCTTAATTTAACTCTGCCGCCTAACCTTCTACTAATGTCAGCTTGCGGGTAACAAGGTCACCGTCGATCTGCAGCATTACCTCCACTTGTTGACCCGGCAAATAACTTTTTAGCAGCTCATTAAGCTCCACCTTTGCGGATACTTGCTTGCCTGCAACTTTATAAAGCAAATCGCCAGCTTGGATACCTGCTTTTTTGGCGGCTGCCGATGTCACCGATTTGACTGTTAACGGGTCGGAGGTCGGGATTCCGATAAGCGCAGACCAGCTTTCCTCAAGTCCAAGGCCAAGCGAGGCGCGTTTCACATGTCCGTATTTGAAAAAATGACTCGTTACGTACTGCACGGTATCCGCAGGAATAGAGAATCCGAGATTATCGACTCCTACCTCTACAAACTTTAAAGAATTAATGYCGATGACCTCGCCTTTCATGTTAACAAGCGGCCCACCGCTGTTGCCTGGATTTATCGATGCATCCGTTTGGAGCAGGTTGTATGCCGAAGAAACACTCCGATTCATGCCGCTCAGGATACCACTTGTTGCCGTATTGCGAAGGGAGAACGATACAGGTGTGCCGATGGCTACTACCGTCTCGCCTACTTGAACCTTAAGCGGTGACGGGGCAAGCTTCGCGATTGGGAGCTTCGATGCCTTAATCTTAACTAATGCCAGATCACTTGCCTCATCGTGATGCGTGCGTTCTGCATCGTATTTCTTTCCGTCTGCTGTAACGACAACCAGATTGGTCATATCCTCAACAACATGCGCATTCGTCACGATCCAGCCATCTGTACGAATAATAACGCCGGTTCCATGCGCCAATGCATACCTTGGATCGGCTGAGCCGATATCCTTCGGCTTACCGATAATCGCGACGACGGAAGGCGATACCTTCTTTACAACCGATGGGATATCGACTGGCGTATACGCATACGTGTTTGTCTTGGAATCAAACGTACCCGTTCCGCCTAGCGAGCTTGTTAATGAGCTTGCTTTGACATAAACCTCGCCATTAATTTTCGCAGCATTTAGCGTATGTGTAGCTGTGTTGCTTGCACCAGCACCCCATACCGTTCCTGCTGCAACAATCGCTCCTAATACAATGAAGCTGCAGACACGTAGCAAGCTGCTTTTCATGAAGCCACTCTCCTAATTTTTGTTCATGCATACCAATCTCTTAATGAAGAAACTATGATGCATGAAATAGTAGTAATCCGTTGTAATATAGCATAATTTCCCATATACAACAATGAAAATCGATAGAATTGTTCTCCCAAAAAAATACTAAATATTAATCTCGATTCCTCGTACTGCGCTTGTTTTGTTTAGTTATTATGCGATTTTGTCAAATATGATTTCGGTTATGTGTTCTGAGAATAGAAGTGTTATACTAGACGGGACTACTAAATCAATCCATATCGATGGATTCGGGAGGTAAATGAATAAATGAAATTAGGAGTATTTAGCGTACTTTTTGCACAAAAGCCGTTCGAGGAAGCACTTGACTACATCGCATCCAAAGGACTTGATGCCATTGAAATCGGAACTGGCGGATACCCTGGAAACGCACACTGCGACCTTGATGGTTTGCTTGCGGATGAAGGAAAACTGAAAGCGTTTAAACATGCGGTAGAATCACGTGGTTTGATGATCAGCGCACTTAGCTGCCACGGTAACCCATTGCACCCTCAGAAAGCCATTTCGTCTGAGCATGATGAAGTTATTCGTAAAACGATTGAACTTGCTAACCGTCTTGAAGTTTCCGTTGTAAATACTTTCTCTGGCTGCCCTGGCGATCACGAGGATGCAAAATATCCGAACTGGCCGGTTGCTCCTTGGCCAAACGATTTCCAAGAAATTTTGAACTGGCAATGGGAAGCAAAAGTTATTCCATATTGGTCTGAGATCGGCAAGCTTGCTACAGCTAGCGGTGTGAAGATGGGCCTTGAGCTGCATGGCGGTTTCTCCGTTCACAGCCCGGCTACTATGCTTCGCCTTCGCGAAGCGGCTGGCAATGCAATCGGCGCCAACCTAGATCCAAGCCACATGTGGTGGCAAGGAATTGACCCTGTTCAAGCGGTACATATCCTTGGACGCGCTGGAGCTATCCATCACTTCCATGCTAAGGATACGACAATCGATCCGATTAACGTAAATCACCACGGCGTAACGGACATGCAATCGTATGCCCTTATGCTTGACCGTGCTTGGCAGTTCCGTACAGTTGGTTATGGCCATGACCTCAAAACATGGGCAGACATCCTTAGCGCGCTTCGTCTAGTCGGCTACGACTATGTTGTGAGCATCGAGCATGAAGACGGCTTAATGTCCGTTGATGAAGGCTTCACAAAAGCTGTTCAAAATCTTCAACAAATTCTTATCCGCGAGCCGCTTGGCGAGATGTGGTGGGTTTAACTTCTAGCAATAAAGAAAAAGGTCTGCCGGACTTGTCCGGCAGACCTTTTTTCTATGTATGCTGTTACGCCATCCAAACCTTTGTGATCATAATGAAATCAATCAACAAAAACAATGCGAGTGAAACGGTTGTAAAACCGATTGCAAAAATGTTTTTCTTCGGACGAGCGGTCAGTAGTCGAACCAGTCCGATTGCGATCAATACGGTAAAGGCCAACATAAACCAATCGAAAGTTCCAATTTTACTTGCTGTTTGAGCTGCTGCTTCTGCCAAAAACATGAAGGGACCTCCTTTTTTTCGCACGTAACCTATTTTACTATATGTTAGCTTTTTGTGGCTCAAGGCGCAAGTCCGAATCTTCATTCGTAACAAGTTTGTCACGATTTCCTAAAAAAAATGAATCTTTAGCTTAGAGCCGGCATTCACTAATAAGCCCTCATCTATAAATTGTCCATCTCTACCAAGATCTATAACAGCATTTTGACGGTGCTGAATGAACCTACGCTCTTGATGAAATAATAAAATAACTAAAAAAAGAATCGGGAAGTATTTCACTCTTCCCGATCCCTAACGAGCTACTTGCTAGTCAGCAATGCTAAAATTAAAGTCACCGCTTCTGCCCTTGTTGCCTGATCCGCAGGAGCGAATATGCCGCCATCTCTGCCTTGAAGTAGTCCCGCTTTGAATGCTGCTGCCACATAAGGTTTTGCCCAATTTGGGATTTGATCAGCATCTTTAAACGATAGCTCGGCATTGTTCTCTAGAGGCAGCTTCTTCGCACGGACGATCATAGCTGCCACCTCTGTGCGCGTAATCGCTTGAGCCGGACGATACGTATTATCCTCGAACCCGCTTGCGATACCTGCGTTCACTACACTCGCAATATAAGGTCTTGCCCATGCAGGAATCATGTCGATATCTGCAAAATCAGCGTCGCCTTTTTCTTCTAGATGCAGAGCTCTTGCCAGCATTGCAGCAAATTCTCCGCGCGTTACACTTGCATTTGGACGGAAGGAATTGTCCGTATAGCCATTAATAAATTTAAGCTTAATCGCTTGCTGTATGGCATCCGATGCCCAGTGTCCTTCGATGTCCGTTAGTACAATGTCCGTTGTCGGTTTCTCAGGATCTTTTCCACCTGGATTCACCGGATCAGGATTGGTTGTTCCGCCTCCAGGTGTACCACCGGGTGATGATGTATCCACGTTCGTTTTCACGATAACGCTTGGGCCATCCTCACTCCACTTGCCGCCTGCGTTGCCCGCTTCAATCTTGAACGTGTAAGACGTATCCGCAGATAGTCCGCTTACTTGGTAGCTATACACACTGCCTGCAACGCTCGCCAGTTTGACGCCATCCTTGTAAATGGCATATTCTGTGATGCTTGGCGCATCGACAGCCGGTGTCCAGTTTAAGGTTACTCCCGTCTGCGTCACATTCGAAGCGGTCACTACTGCGTTTTCCCATGCTGGCGCCTCTGGCTCTGGTTGTTTTACGTGAAGAGTCAGCGCTTTTGTCGGTAATGAAACTAATTCACCCGTCGAAGAATATTTAATATTGTCGAAAGCAAATGTACGTCCATTTGCACTATCCCATAAATAACCGAGTACGATTCTGTCGAAGCTTGCAATCGCTGTCGTTGTTTTCACCAATTGCCCATCGATATACATCTTTAAATCTGTACCTGATGTGTAATCCCACTTCAGTTCATGCCATCCGACGCTTCGTTTCACCGGAGTGGCTTCCCATGAGGTTGAAGATCCGCTTGCCCTTACTGAATAATACTCCAGCGACCCATAGGTGCCGCCGTCATACAATAAGCCCATGCCTGCAAGCAGGCTGCTTCTTGCATTTCCGACATGCGCGACAACCCGAGTCTTCGAGCTTTCGGAGCCGTCATCATAAAGCATCATCGATACGACGCCCTGCTGCTTGCCGCCAAACACCTTTTGTATGGCATTGCTGCCGTTTCCAACAACAAATAGCGCACTTTGATCACCATGATAAGCAACCTTATCCGAAATGCTGCCCGTCGTAATACTCGTACCGGTCTCTGGCAGGAAGTCATTCCAGCCGTTCTCGAAGCTCTCCGAGTAGACCAAGTCCTTGTATTCCTGCACCTTAGCAGAAACCTCAACCTCAGTGACACCTGTTAGATCGCCGATCACCTCAAGCTTGCCTGTCAACGAGTCTACAACGACATTCTCATTATTCGTTGCATATTCTACTTGATGATAATCCGCATATTCAATCRCATTTTGATCCTCTGTCACGCCGTCAATTCTTAGCTGCAGCGTAGTCTTCTCCTCCGATAACTCCGTTCCGTCTGAAGCAACAAGGTAGGATACAACCTTTGAAGGCGCATGAACAATGACTCGCGCTTCAGCTTTCACATTCGGATTAATAGTGCTTTCAGCTGTAATGATCGTTTCACCCTCAAGCAGCGGGGATACAAATCCTTGCGCATTAATGGCGGCCACTGCAGGATTGCTGCTCGACCATTTGATTCCTTTAAACCATGCGTTGTCTGGACCAACCGAAGCCGTCATCTTCTCGCCTCTATGCTTTGCATGAAGCTCCAGCACAGGTTTGTCAATGACAATCGTTTGCGGCATTACCTCTGGTGCCTGCTCGCTTGGCGCATCATCCGAATATTCATGCGCTCCAATATCCACTTTAGCAGCAGATGTGATCGCATTATTAAAGAAGTCTTTTGTTGCAGGAGCCCATACCGATGGCGTCAATGCTGTCATATCCATCCCTGCATCGATTGCCGGTGAGCCTGGCAGCAATTTGTATCCGTTCAATTTCTCTACATCAAATGTGCTTTGGCTCGCATTAATGATATCTTTTGGCTCTTCACCCGCTCTTGCGAATTGCGGACTTGCAAACATGTTTTGATCCAATGATAATCCAGTCAGCTTCAAATCCTTGTACTCGCTGCCCGGATAAAAAATATTATTTTTCACTTCGCCGCCAGCAAAGCGGTCTTGTCCAATCGTTGTATTAGCCTTGGAGTAAAAGATATTATTGTACATTCTTAAGTATTTTCCAGGATCGCTGATCAGCTTCGTCTGCACCTGCGCATCCGTAAAGAAAGTATTGTTATGAATTAATGGAGCATCTCCAAGTGTAGTAGGAAGATAATGGAATATATATCGACCATCTCCATCATTTACACTAATATTATAGCGAACGAGAGAGTTTGTTGAGCCGCTCATAAATAATATGAATCCACCACGGTTGCTGTGGCTGTAGTTATATTGATAGAGAGTTCCTTCGCAAAACATATCTACGTCAAAGGCCTGCCCATCATTGTAGCCATAAATACCGCCATACACTTCATTGTATTGAATGACCATATCCTTCACGCCAATGACCCATAGACCGGCATAATTGACGTTGCCTACATTTTTCGCCGAATGCCTGACGACCGTATTATATTCCATTCTGCCGTTGCTGCCCACGTTGCTCATAACGAAGCCGTCACCCTGCACATCGGCAACATAGTTATTATTGAACACTACATTTCGCAGAACTCTCGGGAAATTGGCTTTCGTATCGCCTTCTCGGTAAAGACCCGCATTTCGAATGCCTTCAATATCGACCCGCTCCACCGTATTTCCTTCAACGAGCACATCCTCAATATTGCCAAGGATCAGAATGCCGCCGCTGCCTACCTTCCAGCCTGTAGGGTTGCCATCGACATCGTGGATATAGTTGTTCTTCACTACGATTCCTCGGTGCGGGTTAGCTTCCCATTCCGTTACATTGGTTGAAGCTGTTCTAATGTTAATGCCTGCCCGCTGCGAGACAACGTCAGGGTTTTTATTCGTTAATTCAAAGTTGTGAAACTGCAGGTAGCTGCCGTCCACAACGTCGATCGTAGCGGATAATGTTTTATCCTTCACGCCAGTATAATTTTGAATAATAGCTGATTTCTCAGTCGTTGTTGTTCCATTGCCGTTAATGATCGGTCTTACTGAAGGATCATCACTGCCATATTTATCGAAGATGATCGGTGCTTCCTTGGTACCTGATATTCCTCTTAGCTTCAATGAGCCATTCCATACATCGCCAGCCTTGAATAAAATGCGATCGCCAGGCTTCCAGCCTACGCTATTAACCTTCTCTAGCGATGCCCAAGCTTGATCCTCCGATTTGCCATCATTATTGTCATTGCCCTCATTGCTGACATAATATGTCGAGCCTGTTACCGACTGCTCTGCTATAGCAAGCGGCTGCAAGTCCTCCAGCGCTACGCCCGTTTCCTGTGCTGAAACAGCGGGAATCGCTATTGTCGTTAAGAGTGCGACTAATAGAACCATGGATACAAGCTTTTGCTGCATATAATGCTTCAAAAAAATCATCCTCCTATTATTTTTGATAGACTTACGACATGAACGTTATTTTAGGAAACACCTCCTTATTAAATTCAATCGTTGTCTGTTTCAAACGCTTGCTCACTTCTTCTTCTAGCCGCTCCTGCACATGCAGTTGAATGACGGCGTTCTTAACATCCTCATACTTTTCCATGCCTTTATCTCGCTTTGCTAGAAGCCTATACCTATACATTCCCTCGCCTGATTGATCGATATCGCTATACTCGCCTTCCGAGAGGCCAAGAAATAGGGTGTAAAGATTTTGCGATAATGTATCCTCTTTGGAGGTTTCCGCCAAATTCAATGTCAGTTGCTCCTTCATACCCGCTTTGCTATCCAAGGAAATTTTCTCGTAATCGAATTCATACCCTTTGTGAAAATACTGCTGCTTCACCTTGTCATAATAAAGTTTAAGCTCTTGATCGGGCAGCGTACGTTGCGCTTCCTTCGTCCATTTATCGAGGAGCTTCTGAACGTTCATGCTTTGATAATAGGAGTAGAACTCTGCTTTCCCATACTTCTTGGGGCCGTAAATAGGCTGATTGTTAGCTGCTTTTTTTGCTCTATCCTTATTTTCTTGATCATAGCTCTTCAAGAACGCTTCGTAAGAAATGTCACTGAGGATACCATTCTCCTTCAAAATGATTTGCTCCATTTTCACCTTCACAAGCTCATCCATAGCTTTTTGCTTCGAATACTCCAGCGGGTTTTCACCGTTGAAAGATGCTGCCCAAAAATCCTTGTCATAATCGGCATTGTAGGTTCGCTTGAAATAACTTGTCGTTAAAGCCTTGTTGCTTTGTAAAAAAGCTTGAAATTCACTTTCCGAAACATCGTAATTATCGATAGTAAACGCAGTCTTATCCGCAGGGTTTAGAGCAGGCATGTTACCCAGCGATAATGCTCCAGCAATAAGTACAATAAGCATGCTGCATACGACGAATAACAGCTTTTTCCCTTTCACGTTGTCCTTGCCTCCTCCTTCTATGTAAGCACTTACAATTAAACTTTGTACTATTATAGACAGAAACCAAACTTCGCTATAATGAACAGATTTGACTGATATCGTATAATTTTTACCTATTGCTAAAAATGCAGCTAAACCGCTTTGCCAAACTAGCGATGCAGATGAATCTTGACTCCCTACACAGAAAAGAGACTGCCGCTAAAGGTTATAAACCTAAAGTGACAGCCTCTTCTTATAGGGACGGACAAGATCATTCAGCTAAGCTTGTTTCTAAGCTTCTACATAGGCTACCAATACCCTTTAATGCCTTTGTTCATGCGAATTAACGCTTCTAAATAATAATAATCGCCCCAAATCATATAATCATCCGGCGCACGATCGCCCCGCACATGATAAGAGCCGTGCTTCAGCAGCCCCTCCGCATTCGGAAGATCTGTTGTTGCATAATGCTGAACTAATGAATTCATGCTGCTATGAATGGCCTTCTCGAATATAGCAAGGTCAGCATCCCCTTCAGCAAGCAGCTCCATCAGCTCCAACATGCCGCAAACGGCAATAGCCGATGCTGAGCTGTCACGAGGCGTATCCCATTCCATCGGTACATCAAAATCCCAATAAGCGACATGATCCTCGGGCAAATGCTCAATAAAGTAATGAGCCAGCCGTTTGGACGTCTCCAAAAAAGCGGCATCCTTTGTATAGCGATATGCGAGTGCAAATCCATAAATGCCCCAGGCTTGCCCTCTTGTCCAAGTCGAGCCATCCTCATAACCTTGATGAGTCCCGCCTCGAAGCGCATGACCTGTCTTAGGATCGAAATAAAACGTATGATACGATGATCGGTCGCCACGAACCAGAAATTTTTGACTGGCACAAGCATGTTTATAGGCAATATCATAATATTTTTGTTCGCCGGTCTGTTCGTAAGCCCAGAACAACAGTGGAAGATTCATTAAACAATCAATGATCATTCGTCCCCCGTTTTCCGGGTCATCCTCTTTGCCCCAGGCTTGAATGATCCCTATCCTCGGCCGCCAGCGTGAATAGAGCCTTTCAGCAGCTTCAAGCGCCACCATCCGGGCCTCTTCGCTTCCTGTCACTCGCCACTCCGCAACGGCTGACAACGAATATAGGAAACCAATATCATGATGATCGAGCGCCACATGGCGATCAAGCCGGTCTTTAAAGTTCGGTAAAAAGGACTTCGCTGCTTCCTTATAGAAAACATCTTCACTAGATTCATAGGCAAGCCACATCATGCCAATATAAAAGCCTTCGATCCAGTCATCATTCTCTCCCCACTCATAACGCTGCCCCTCCGAAATATGCGGCAGCTTGCCTGGATGTTTACCTATATTTTGCTTCACTTTAACTATCGCATCGTCAATTGCTGTTTGCCACATCACTATTTATCACCCCAGAAGAATGTCATTATGAAGTATATTTCCGATTATCATATTCCCTGAGCTATCCCGCTCAACACTAGGAGGGTTTAACCACTCCAGCTCGTTCCCTTTGCTGTTCGTCGCACCAAAGACAGCGGATATGAGTATATGCTCACCTTGTGTCAAACGAGCGGTTAGCGTCGGTATCATCGTTCGAGGCTTAAGCACATTCGTATTCGCCTCTGGATAAACCATCATCGCTTGCTCGAAGCCGGAAATGTTAATCATTCCGCTCATCCCGTCTGGCATTTTTGCCAGCACGCCTCCGGTTGCCGTTAGGACAACCGCTTGATCCTTTGCGTCACCTGCCAACGTCTGAACCGCAAATCCGCCCTCGGCGACATCAAGCTCGCGCTCAGCCTTGATTCGATGAACACGAACATGCCACAAGCCCCCCGGGATAATCCATGTCTGTACCTCCACATTTGCCCAAGGCAGCCAGCGGGAGTAGACCGATTGCTCCTGAATTCGAAACTCCTCACAAAATCGCCGGACACGATAATGCTCATCACATTCACTTAGCGCAAGCGTCGAATCATATGCCCCCTGCGTAAGCCCGTAGTAACCTTTTGGCACACTGAAGCCGAATAAAGTCGAGTAGGCGAATTTCGAATATTTTGCCGCGCTATGCGACATATCGAAGTTAGCCATTTGACCTGAGCCATAGGCAATGACATGCTTATGTCCTTCCGGACGGCTAATGGTCATACGTGCATGCGGCTGAGCGACAAGCGGCTTGAGCTCAGGCAATGCCTCTTCCTCTGCCTGCCAGAAGGGATGCTCATCCGGCAAAGCTAAAATAAGAAATGCTTTATACGACCAATAAGGAGATCCTGGCGCATTATAGCCTTCGCCCATCAGTAAATTCGGATAAGCATATCCGATACTTAGCAAGCCATCAGGCGTAAAGATCGGCTGTGAGAACCACCAACGCAAATGGCGCATAATAATGCCTTTCATCACTCCCATGGAGAAAGGCAGCACATCCGCAAATACTAACGCACTCCAGAAAGAAACTTGTGCAAAACGATACGTGAGGCTGCGCCCGAATGGGATGCTGCTTCCATCCTCAGCAAACCAATGTATGAAATCCTGAGCGAATAGGCTTGCGCGCTCACGGTAACGCGCAGCCCGCTCCGCATCCTCGTGCTCCATCAGCTTGGCATAGAGGAGTCCATAATAATGCATGGCGAACGGAATATAATAGTCCCGCTGATCCGTCTTCCCATCCGAATACCAGCCGTCGCTTAAGTAATAGGAATCAATAGTGCCTAGGTAGTTGTCCATTATGTCTTGATCGTGCGGCAAACCTACTTTTTGGAAGCCCACATTCACTAGTACCGTAAACATCAGCCAGTTATTCGGATTGGATCGATCAACGAGATTTATTTGATTAAGCCAGCGGTATACATTGTCTTTTTGCTTGTCAGTTAGCGGTTCCCATATTTTATGGGGAGCAAGCGCGAGTCCTAAGCCAAGAATAGATTGCTCTACCATTCTCTGATCTTTCGTTCCGAAATGACCCCAATACTCCTCATGATCCGGATCGGTTCCGTGAATGATGCCCTGTACATACATCGGCCACAGATCTGATTCTCCCCCGCCGCAGGCATGCGGAACCAGTCCCCATAATGGACGCGCAAAAGCTTCCATCAAGGCAATAGCCTCACTATGAATCGCTCCTGTCGCACCGAGATCCAAACCAGCGTACCCGGGAGTGAATCGCTCCTTCAACGGTTCAAAGGCCTCGTTAACCGCTTGCTGCAAATCTGTTTTCGATTGTAATCTCACCTGATCTAAAACTCTCGTTGCTGCCATGAAAGCTCTCTCCGTTTCACTCAAAATGACCTTTGCTCCAAACCGAATATTCGCTAGGTCTCATGCCCATCTCACGTTTGAACAACTTAATGAAATAACTTTTGTTGGCATAACCCAAATAATCGGAAATCTCTTCAACACTTTTGCTGGATTGCTGGAGAAGCTCCTTCGCTTTCTGAAGCTTGACCATATTGACGTATTCGATGAAATTTTGATTTGTCTCTTTTTTAAACAAGCGGCTAAAATAACTGGAATTCAAGTTCAAATGGTTAGCCATATCCTCCAGCGTCATTTTCTCCGTTACATGCGATACAACAAATTGCTGTGCCTTGATCACTTCCGTACGTTTAGAGCTAATCGCATATATACTTAACCTTCTGGATAGCTCATTCAAATGCTGGATCATCCATTCTTCCAAATGATCTAATGTTTCAATCGCATTCACCGCATCGTACAGCTTCTCTTCCGATAAGAATGGGTGATACTGCAGTGTAACTTTTGTTTTCATTTGCAGGTCCATAAGCAGCTGCAGCACTAATTCCTTTACGTTGCTCGGATGAAACCTTCTTGCTCGAACCTCATGCGTCCACTCCACAATCGTTTTCCGCAGCTCGTCTGGTTCGTTTAAAGCGATGCTTTGATTGATGCTCGCAAACAATTGAGAATACTCCGTATACATATCATCTTTGGAGAATGACACCACTCCGAAATTGTGTACTGCCGATTCTTTGAGATAAAAGCAATGCTCCGGCTCTTTCAGCATCGGAAGCAGGACCCCTTGCATTTCTTTTGGCCCTCTCGTTTCTCTTCCTTGTATACAGGAAACAGATATTTTTAAATACTTGTAGATCACGGCAATAGCTTCCTGCATCGCATAATAAATCTCTTGCTGCTCTTTGGCTGGATCATTGCTGCCGTACAAAATAACTAACTGCTTATTGCTATAACGAAAGGTCACCCAACGTGAAGCATCCAATAAGTCGTGCAAGACGTTTTCAACGGAGAACGCAATCGTATAATCATTCAACTTCCTGTTGCTTGCAACGGTCGACATGCGATCAATAATAACGACTAGTGGAATATAGCTTTTGGCATCGAGTGAAATACCGTTCGTCCGAGCTTGCTCCAACCATGCTTCCTTTGTCCAATAGGATTGAAACAAGGTGTCTTTCAAAAACTTTTCTTTAAACGCGGATTGATTCTTTTGCTTGTACAAAACCATATCCGTCGCTTTTTTGTTCTCTAATTGCAAATCGGTCACGATATTTTTCAATATGGCTTGTAATTGCTCGACATCCAAGCTTTCTTTCAAAATATAATCTTTCACATTCAATTTCAGCGCTTGCTGTGCATATTTAAATTCATTGTGGCAGGACAGAACAACGGCTCTGCCTTTTGGATTAATTTCACAAAACTTCTCAAGCATCTCAAGCCCGCTCATTTTTGGCATGCCAATATCGGTTAGTATAATATCGGGCGGACTCTGGCATGCTGCCTCCCAAGCCTCGAGACCGTTTGAATAACAGCCGATCAAATGGATATCAAGTTCATGCCACAAAACAGTTTGAGAGAGATAACGTACTACCGGATAATCATCATCCACTAGAATTGCCGTCAACATGCTGCGCACCTGCTCTCTTACACTCGAATGGGAATATTAATGTTATCTTCGTTCCGACACCTGACTCGCTTTCAATTGTGGTTTTGACATACTCTCCATAAACGAGCCGCAGCCTCTGAAACACATTTTTTACGCCGATGCCCGAAAAGCTTTTATTTTCGCTTTCCTGCGGGTCGCGTATATCCTCACTTTTCGCTTGAAGCTCTTTCAGCTTATCTTTAGTCATTCCAATTCCGTTATCTCGCACCACAATTCGAAGCAGCTCACGTCCATCGTCATGCTCTTTGTTCGCATCGATAAATATTTCACCGTCAAATTGTTCGAATCCATGAATGATCGCATTCTCTATTAACGGTTGAATCATGAATCGCGGAACCAATGCTTGCTCGCAGCCAGCCTCAAAGTTATAAGCGACTCTTACTTGATTGGCATGTCGGAAATTCATAAGCTTCACATAATGGAGCACGGTGTCTCCCTCTTCCTCCAAAGGAATAAACTCATTATCCCGATTAATCGTCATTCGCAATAAAGAGGAAAGCGATTTGATTAACTCCGCATTCTCCTGATCCCCTTGAATCAATATATTGAGCCTTATCGAATTGAGCAGATTAAACATAAAATGCGGATTAATTTGAGCCTGAAGCATTTCAAGCTCCGCTTTTCGTTTTTTCGCCTGTTCTAATGTAATTTGCTCGAACATCTCTTGAATGCGATCCAGCATAAAATCTATCGTTTTCGCTAAATGACCGACTTCGTTATGCCCGCGTATATTATTGCGCTCATCGAGCTGACCACGTCCAATTTTCGTAACAAACACGCTTAAATCACGAATAGGCTTCGTTAATGCAGATATTCGGATCGTCAACAGCACAAAAAATAACGAGAAGAACAAGGCTTGAACGATGAAGCTAACGAACAGCACCTGTTTGTTTTTATCAATGGCCGCGGACATTGGAATAAGGCTAACGACCCGCCAATCGTTGCTCTCTAATTTTTGCTCGACATAAACATATTTTTTTCTTTCGATTTCGATCGTACGACCCATCCCCTCTGGCTTCCACCAAAGCAGCTTTTCTCCTATTTTGGATGGGTTCGCTTGCGAGATCACGACGCCGTTTGAGTCTAACAAAAACATTTCCTGATTTTCGTTTGTTGTAAGATAGGGGCGTATTAAGCGCTCATTTATATTAACGATCATATAGCCAATTGGAATACTTGCCGTCTTCTTGATCGGTCTTCCCATCGTTACGTAATTTGTCGTCATCTTTTCTGTTTGAATTTGTTCGCCAAGCCAATAGGTAGAAAATATCGGCAGCTCATTTAATTGATGAAACCATTTTCTCTCATACCACAATCTCGGGTTCAAATCACTGTGTGAATAGTTTGTATAAAAGGGTTCCTTCACCCCTAAAATCGTAACTTGAAAATCATTTTTTTGAATAAAAAGATCATCCAAAATTCGCGACAACTTACTGAAATTAACCGCATATTCCTGCTTTTGCTCCTGCAGCGTTAATTCAGCTTTGTTGACCATTAGCATTTGACGTATTTCAGCGTTCATTAACACAAAATTCGATAAACTCAATGTCTGCTCAAACACGCTGTTAATTTCAGATTTAGCAACCTTGAGCGAATCCTCCGCATTCAAGACCACTTTGTCCAAAATAATATCTTTCGTTAAATAGTTGGTGACGAGGTAAATAACAGCTAGCGGAATGACAAAACAAATCAATGCTGACCAAACTAATTTCATCCGTAATGAATCTTGTCGAATTAACACAAGTGCAGGCCTCATATCTGAATAGAATAGGGACAGAAATGGATGCTCTTTCTGTCCCAAAACATTGTAAGCCCTTTAATACGAAAGATCAATTTCAATAAAACTCGTTATTAATTTCCGTTATTCTTAACAACCTCTGCGATATTTTTATCAATGTTCGCAATTGTTGTATCCACGTCTTGTTTGCCTAAGATATACAATTCTGCTTCAGGAATAACTGTATTTTTCGCTTCATCTGCATATTTGGCAGGTACTGGCGCATTTCCTGGAACCGTAGTGCTCATCGTATATTTCAATGACTCTACATCGATTTTTGAAGGATCTTTTGCAGCCGCCACAATGGTATCTATAAGCTTGCTGGAATCAGACTTCGCCCAGCCGGAGAATACACGGCCGCTGACAGCAAGACCTTCAGAGGTATACCATCTTACAAAGGTATAAGCCGCTTCTTTATTTTTCGATTTCGCTGCTACTCCCATATAAGTCGGTTGTACTGGGGAATAATGTTTGCTTTCGCCATCCAATTTCGGAAGCGGTGCGAATGCAGTTACGAAATTAGCTGGAATGGCATCCGTACCTCCGGACTCAGCTACCATCCAGTCACCCATCGGCAGCATAGCAGCTAGACCGTTGAAATATTGGTTGCGGTAAGCAAGCTTTTGCGAAATAATATCCTCGTACATATTAGCGCTCTTGTCTTCGTACATCATTTTTTTCATCATTTCCAAGTTTGCTTTAAGCACAGGGTCCGTCGCATTGGATGTACCGTCCGCTTTCAGGAATGTATTTTCCGAAGGCTTGCTCATCATTTGCAGTTGGAAGTAATCCGGCCAGTTATGCAAATAAGCTCCATAACGTTTCGTTGTTCCTTCGCCCTTCGTTAGTTTTTGCGCATATTCCATAAACTCTTTCCAAGTCCAGTCCGTTGGAACAGGCAATCCAGCCTCGTCGAGCATTTCTTTATTCAAAAGCACGAACCAACGCTGCATGGAGGAGGGCAAAGCGTAAATTTTATCGTTTACCTTCGTGTCTACAAGGTACTCGTCTTCGTATTTATAGCCATCCTTTTCGATATAGCTATCCAAAGGCTCCAGCAATCCAATATCGGCGCGCTGTGAATAGTTCGTGTAAGGCAATTCGATAATATCAAGCTGATCATTGGATGCTGCCATTAGATCCAGCTTTTGCATGGAAGCAATGGAATCACCTTTTTCATTCAAGAGGTCAAGTTCTACCTTAATATTCGGATGTTTTTCTTCAAAAGCCGAAATAACTTCCGTCCACTTCGCCTTGCCGTCCGTTTGCCACGTGCTTAGCTTCAGTGTTACTTGCTCTGCTGCTGGCTCTTTTGGAGCATTAGTCGCGTTTGTCGCGCTGCCAGCATTTGAATTTCCACCATTATTGCCCCCGGAACAAGCCGATGCGAATACTGCTAACCCCAATAACATCATCGATAATCTCTTTTTCATCGTAACCCTCCTAATATTTATAACACGACTAGTTATGAAAACGTCTACAAACAAATCCTACCACGTTCATTTCTGATTCGAAGTTCCCATATTTTACTGAAGAGAAACTATTTTGACTTTGTTACCCTTTTACACCACCAAGAGAAATGCCTTCGATAACCTGTTTTTGACCAATCGCAAAAATAATGAGCAAAGGAACGATCGCTGATACAGCGCCAGCCATCATAAGGGAGTAAATATCACCATATTGGTCTCCAAAAAGCCTAATGCCCAGCTGAATCGTAAATAAATCCTTCGACTTCAAAAAGATAAGCGGATACTGGTAATCATTCCATGTCCATATAAATCGCAGAATCGCGTAGGTCGCTAGGCCCGGACGAATGAGCGGCAGCGCAATTTGAAAAAAGGAACGGAAATGGCCTGCACCATCCATACGTGCTGATTCCATATATTCATTATTTACGCCCATAAAAAATTGTCTGAGCATAAACGCTCCAATAATACTAAAGCTGTTAATAAGAATAAGACCAATATGCGTATCGATGAGGTTCAACCAGTTAAACAATAAAAATTGCGGTACCAACGACGCTTGTGGCGGCACCATATATAAGGCAAGAACAAGAAGGAACATCGTATCTCTGCCTCGGAAACGCAGTTTTGAGAAGCCGAACGCTGCCAGTGCACATACGAATACATTGATCACGGTTGTCGTTAAAGTAATGTATATGGAGTTCGTGTAATACCGGAGAAACCCTCCTGTCCACACTTGTTTGTAATTTTCGATCAGATGCCACTTCGTTGGAATCCATTCAATTGGAAAGTTGAATACATCAGCTTCCGGTTTGAATGAGGTGGTCAGCATCCACAAGAATGGGAGCAGCGACATCATGCCGAAGGCTGCCATAATAATTGTCCATACAATTTTGGACACATTCACATTTTTCATTGCCAATTCCTCCTTCCTGAATTAATAGTTCACCCATTTTTTTTGTGCGAGCATTTGCAAGCCCGTAATAGCTAGGCAAATGACAAAAAGTACGAGAGCCATACTCGATGCGTAGCCTGTTTTCAATTGATTAAATGCCGTGTCATATAATTCATATACGATAACGGTCGTTGAGTTAGCGGGACCGCCCTGTGTTAACACTTGAATCAAATCGAAAATTTTGAAAGTGCCAATAATACCAGTTACGAGCAGGAAGAACGTAGTTGGCGATATGCAAGGCACCGTAATTTTACGGAATTTAGTCCATGTATTCGCGCCGTCAATGTCAGCTGCTTCATAAAGATCTTTCGGTATGCCCTGCAAGCCAGCTATGAAAATAATAATGTTATAACCGAGTAGAATCCAAATTTGAATCATCATCAACGATGGCATCGCATAGTCGATATCGGCCAGCCACTTCGGTGGATTCTCGAATCCGATCGATATTAAGAAATTGTTTACCGGTCCATACGAAGGATGGAAGAGCACCTGCCATACCATAGCTACAGCCACAACACTTGAAATGTACGGTAAAAAGTAAACGACTTTAAACATATCCTTCAAGTACACATGCTTATCAATAATGATCGACAGCACCAATGCCAGTACGATCGTAATGGGCACCGTAATAATGAAGATGAGATTGTTTACTAAACTTTTCATAAAAACAGAGTCATTAAACAGCCGTTCAAAATTATCAAAACCTACAAATTTTATTGCATCAATTCCCGCAACAAAATTCCAACTCGTAAAGCTAAGCAGCAGTGACCCTAATACAGGAATCAATGTAAGTACAACGAGTCCGATCATTAAAGGAGCAACGAATAAATAGCCTGCAATTTGCTCCCTTGCTCCCATACTGAGCTGGACTAACGTTTTTTTCTGTCTCATGAAGCTCCTCCTTCAAACTTTGTTTATATGCTTCATTTTAGAAAAAAAACGGGAGGCTCATAAGAATTAGATCTTTGTATTTTGGAACATATTTTACTTTTTATCTGTTCACACGTTTTTTGAGCAGAATTACTTTCGTTTATTCTTAATCGTTGTTTCATTTTATTTAGGTTGAAAATATGCAAAAAAAAGAGGGAGCAAACTGAGTGAATACTCAGCTTGCTCCCTCTTTTCACTTCATTATTCGGCTGCCGCAGCAACCTTTAGATTCTCTTTATGACGCGCTGTTGTACGTTCGCGATCACGCTCAAGAATTGGTTTTAAATATTTACCCGTATACGATTGCTCAACTTTGATAACCTGTTCCGGCGTGCCTGTTGCCACAATCATACCGCCACCATTGCCGCCTTCTGGACCTAGATCTATCAAATAATCCGCCGTCTTAATGACGTCCAAGTTATGCTCAATAACGAGTACGGATTCACCTGAATCAACCAAGCGGTGAAGAACGGTCAACAATCTGTCGATGTCATGTACGTGCAAGCCCGTTGTTGGTTCATCCAAAATGTAAAGCGTCTTGCCCGTGGAACGACGATAGAGCTCAGCAGCCAGCTTAACGCGCTGCGCTTCACCACCTGATAATGTGGTAGCTGGTTGCCCCAGCTTCATATAGCCAAGACCAACATCAAGCAGCGTCTGCACTTTTCGATGAATACGAGGAATGTTCTCGAAGAACGAGCAGCCGTCCTCAATGGTCATTTCCAGCACTTCCGCAATATTTTTCCCTTTATATTTCACTTCCAGTGTCTCCCGATTATATCGTTTGCCTTTGCAAATCTCACAAGGCACATACACATCAGGAAGGAAGTGCATCTCGATCTTAATGATTCCATCTCCGCGACACGCTTCGCAGCGTCCGCCCTTCACATTGAAGCTGAATCTACCCTTCTTGTATCCACGTACTTTCGATTCTGTCGTATTCGAATACAAATCACGGATATCATCAAACACGCCCGTATAGGTTGCTGGATTGGATCTTGGTGTTCGGCCGATTGGCGATTGGTCAATATCAATGACCTTCTCCAAATGCTCGATGCCTCGCATTTCCTTATACTGTCCTGGACGAGTCTTCGCCTTGTTCAAATCCCGCGCTAGCGTTTTGTACAGGATTTCATTTACGAAGGTCGATTTTCCAGAACCGGAAACACCGGTCACCGCTGAAAAGACACCAAGTGGGATCTTCACATTTACGTTGCGTAGATTGTTCTCCTTCGCACCGCGAACCTCTAACCATTTATCACTCGTCTTGCGGCGTTCGGCAGGTACTTCAATAAACTTGCGCCCACTCAAATACTGGCCCGTCAATGAGTTTTCATTCGCCATCACTTCCTCTGGCGTACCTTCCGCAATGACCATGCCTCCGTGTATACCCGCTCCAGGCCCGATGTCGATAATATAATCGGCTGCCAGCATCGTATCCTCGTCATGCTCAACGACAATGAGTGTATTTCCAAGGTTGCGCATATGCTCAAGCGTCTCAATCAAACGATCATTATCTCTTTGGTGCAGCCCAATGCTTGGCTCGTCCAATATATAAAGGACGCCCATAAGACTTGAGCCGATTTGCGTTGCCAATCGAATACGCTGTGCTTCTCCGCCCGACAGCGTACCCGCTGCGCGGCTTAATGACAAATACTCTAGTCCCACGTTCACAAGGAAACCTAGCCGGCTGTTAATCTCTTTCAAGATTAAACTCGCGATTGCTATTTCCTTCTGAGACAGTTTTAGCGAATCAAAGTAACTCTGTGCGTCTCCAATAGATAAGGAGGTAACTTGGGAAATATGCTGCGCGTTAATGGTAACCGCTAATGTTTCCTTGCGAAGACGTTGTCCCTTACAGCCTGCGCATGGCTTAGCGCTCATATAGTTCTCAATATGCTCGCGCATCATATCTGATGCGGTATCTCTATAACGCCGCTCAAGGTTATGAACGATGCCTTCGAATGGAACGTAGGCTTCTTTGCGATGACCAAAATCGTTCTCATATAGGAAACGAACACGCTCTCCGCCTGTTCCATATAATATCTTCTTCATCTGCTCCGGCTCAAGCTCGGATACCGGAACATCCTGCGGTATGCCATAATGCACGCAAACCGCACTTAGAAACTGCGGATAATAATTTGACGTACTGCCCGCCCAAGCAAGGAAAGCAGCATCCGCAATCGACTTGCTCATATCAGGTACGAGCAAATCTGGATCAACGATCATTTTCATGCCCAATCCATCACAGTCCGGGCATGCCCCGTAAGGACTATTGAACGAGAACATGCGCGGCTCCAGCTCTTCGATACTAAAACCGCATTCTGGACAAGCCAGATTTGAGCTGAATAGAAGCTCCTCCTGATCGATGATATCAACGAGCACGCGGCCCTCAGATATTTTCAGTGCAGTTTCAATTGAATCCGCAAGCCTCGTTTGAATATCTGATTTCACGACGATACGATCGACAACCACTTCGATGCTGTGCTTTTTATTTTTTTCCAGCTCAATCTTCTCGCTGAGCTCTCGCAATTCGCCATTCACGCGTACACGTACAAAACCTTGCTTCTGAATGTCTGCGAGCAGCTTGGTATGCTCCCCTTTGCGGCCTGAAATAAGCGGAGCCAAAATTTGCAGCTTCGTCTTCTCCGGGTATTCCATAATTCGGTCAACCATTTGCTCAACGGTCTGCGACGTTATTTCGATCCCATGCTCTGGACAATGCGGCTTGCCGATACGGGCAAATAAGAGCCGCAAATAATCATAAATTTCAGTAACCGTTCCGACCGTAGAACGCGGATTGCGGCTAGTTGTCTTCTGATCAATAGATATAGCTGGTGAAAGCCCATCAATAGAATCAACATCCGGCTTTTCCATTTGCCCAAGAAATTGGCGTGCATAAGCGGATAATGATTCAACGTAACGACGCTGTCCCTCTGCATAGATGGTATCGAATGCAAGGGAAGATTTACCGGAGCCGCTTAACCCCGTCAGTACCACAAATTTGTCGCGCGGTATCGTGACGTCAATGTTTTTTAGATTATGGGCGCGCGCGCCCTTCACAACTATTTTATCGCTAGCCAATCGTTTCTCCTCCTACTTCTTAGCCCATCTCGGCACGCAGTTCAAGCAGCGCATCCCGTAGTTCTGCTGCACGTTCGAACTGCAAGTTTTTTGCTGCGTCCTTCATTTCCGCTTCCAGCCTTTGAACAAGCGCCAGACGGTCCTTCTTGGTCATTTTGTCCACGCCAGCTCCGGTTAAGTAATCGGCTTTCTGCTCGGCTACCTTCGTCGCCTCAATAACTTCGTGTACTTTTTTCTTTATCGTTTGCGGCGTAATGCCGTGTTTCTCGTTGTATGCAAGCTGAATGATACGGCGACGCTCTGTTTCTTTCATCGCGCGGTCCATAGAATCCGTTATTTTATCGCCGTACATGATAACGCGGCCTTCACTATTTCTCGCCGCGCGTCCAATCGTTTGAATAAGCGCGCGATCCGAGCGAAGGAAACCTTCTTTGTCCGCATCGAGAATCGTAACGAGCGATACCTCAGGCAAATCGAGGCCCTCTCGAAGCAAGTTGATTCCGATGAGAACGTGGAAAACGCCGAGCCTAAGGTCACGCAATATAGCCAAACGCTCCAGCGTCTTAATATCGGAATGAAGATACCTTACCTTAATGCCTATCTCCTTCATA
Organism: Paenibacillus sp. 2TAB26; assembly: GCF_052115145.1. Classification (NCBI taxonomy): domain Bacteria; kingdom Bacillati; phylum Bacillota; class Bacilli; order Caryophanales; family Paenibacillaceae; genus Paenibacillus; species Paenibacillus sp. 2TAB26. Next base: position 324,766 of record NZ_JBFRGC010000001.1, on the reverse strand, counting down.
TAATCGGTTAAATCCTCTGACATCTTCTTCGTCAGTGTGGTAACAAGAACCCGTTCGTCCTTCGCAATGCGATCCCGAATCTCGTTCAGCAAGTCATCGATTTGCCCTTTCGTTGGGCGGACATCAATAATCGGATCGATTAGACCTGTAGGACGAATAATTTGTTCGATCATTTTGTCGGTATGCTCAATTTCGTAAGGACCTGGCGTTGCCGATACATAAACGAGCTGCTTGGCCTTCGCCTCGAACTCCTCGAAGCGCAGCGGCCGGTTATCCATCGCTGACGGAAGACGGAAGCCGTGATTAACGAGCATCTCTTTACGCGCGCGGTCACCATTATACATCGCTCGAATCTGTGGCAGCGATACATGCGACTCATCAATAACAATAACCATATCATCAGGGAAATAATCAAGCAGCGTATAAGGCGTTGCCCCTCGCTCTCTAAAAGTGAGCGGACCCGAGTAGTTCTCAATGCCTGAGCAAAAGCCCATCTCCGCCATCATTTCCAAGTCGTAGCGCGTCCGCTGCTCCAGCCGCTGTGCTTCGAGCAGCTTGCCTGCTTCGCGGAGCTCGGTGAGACGTTCCTCCAGCTCCCTCTCAATATTGACGAGTGCTACCTTCATTGTCTCTTCATGCGTTACGAAGTGAGATGCCGGGAAAACAGCGATATGATCACGTTCACCGATGATTTCGCCGGTGAGCACATCAATTTCTGATATTCGCTCGATATCATCACCAAAAAGCTCCACGCGAATGGCCCTCTCATTATTGGCTACTGGGAAAATCTCGACAATATCGCCGCGAACCCGAAACGTTCCGCGCGTGAAGCTGATATCGTTGCGCTGATATTGAATATCTACAAGCTTATGAAGGATCGCATCCCGTGACTTCTCCATCCCTACACGGAGCGAAAGCACAAGTCCTCCGTATTCCGTCGGAGATCCGAGGCCATATATACAGGAAACACTCGCTACGATAATTACATCACGTCGTTCAAACAGAGAACTCGTCGCTGAATGTCGAAGTTTATCAATCTCATCGTTAATGCTGGAGTCCTTCTCAATAAACGTATCGGATGAAGGGATGTAAGCTTCCGGCTGGTAATAATCATAGTAGCTCACGAAATATTCGACTGCATTGTCAGGGAAAAAAGTTTTGAACTCACTGCACAGCTGTGCTGCCAGCGTCTTATTATGGGCAATTACAAGCGTTGGTCGGTTTAGCTCCTCGATCATGTTCGCGATTGTGTACGTCTTGCCTGTACCCGTTGCTCCCAGAAGCGTCTGATGTCTCTTACCTGCATGAATACCTTCTATAAGCTGTTCGATTGCCTTTGGTTGATCGCCTTGCGGCGTATAATCCGATTTTAACTCAAACAGCCTTGTTTCTTTTGCGAGCTCACTCACGCCTATCATCCACCCCCATCATTCCGAAATATATGCTCTTATCATTATAGTCAAATATAGTCATTTCATTTCATCTGATATTTCAAAATAAGAATGTTTGTTCCCATCTATTATAACGTTATCCTTAAAGTCGCGCAACGTCGGAAAACAAAAAAAGAATACGTACAGCATAGTCAGTTGCTCGCCTGCGCTGATGTATTCTCATTTATGCCGTTGTTCCTCTTTCATAAAAGCATTTCCTTGCCGTTTTTCTTCTCCTGCCATTGCTTGTACCACTCCGTCACCTGCAAAGGAACGGTAAGTCCCAGATCATTTTCTATCGTTTGAAGAAGACGCTCATAGTGGAAAGTCACCTTATCGTAACAGCCCAGCTCATCATAAAGTCTCATCACGATCAGCCCCTCCTCCTCCTCGTAAGGGTCCATCGATTGTATTCTTTCATACAATTGCAATGCATCGCTTGTTCGATCGCCGCGCTCCAAATAATAAGCAGCTAACATCCTCGCCAAACTCAGCCATAACTGACGCAAACGCTCTCGCTCATACTCCGCCCATAGATATCCGTAATCCTGTAAATAGTCGCCCTCATATTCACCTAGCAGCCGCAAAGCCTGATCCTGATCCTCAGAAATCGAACCGCTAAGCTTAACCATTCCTTGCTCCCACCGCTCCATATCAAGAACGACTTGTCCCATATCGAGAATATAACCTTCTTGAATACTGGAATTATGAATCGCTATGTTCATGTTCATTTTCTGAAGGCATTGCCTAATTTGATAGATAGCCGTGTACAGCTGTGTCATCGCACGCTTCATATCCATCTCTGGAAAAAATAAATCGAGCAGTATCGACTTGTGTACAATTTGCCCGCGGTGATGCAGCAGATAACAAAAAAGCTCCTGGGCTTTAGCCGTTCGCCATTTCGGCAGCTCCGGAGGCTGTCCATAGGAGGATTGAAAACGCAGCGTTTTAAAACAAAAAACGGTCTGCTCCTGCTTCTCGATTTCTTTCGACAACGGTTTTGTGCTCCTGCGCTTCAATAAACGTTCGATTGTTATCTCAACGCGCGATTTTTGAAGCGGTTTTAACAAATAATCAACTGCATTCAGCTCAAATGCCTTTATCGCGTATTCATCATGCGCCGTGACAAAAACAATATCTGCTTGCGGACATATTTCTTGAATAAGCTCAGCTGCTTGAATGCCAGATAATTCAGGCATATGGATATCTAGAAAAACAACATCAGGCTGCAGCTCACTCGCCTGCTCCACTGCTTGTTTTGGATTTTGAAACACATCAATGCTCGTTATTTCCATCGATTGGCGGAGCACCCGCTCCAGTTGAACGAGAGCCAGTCTTTCATCATCGATTACAAGAACCCTCATTTTTCTACACTCCTATCACATTCACAATCATCCAAATTTGTTTACAATTAGAAATTTTCATTTATCTATTTTCATATCGGCTTTTTTCCCAAAATCATTCATGCTTTTGTAACTATATATGAGTAAAAAGACCTAACTTGTTCAGAAATTGTATAGTACTGTTCTATAGAATAAGAATTATGTTGGAATAGATCGTAATATGCCGAAATCGTGTGCGGTTACCATGCATTTTTAACCAAAAATGCCATCACGTACTCCTACCTCTCTGTCAGGTCGGCGCTTTTCTCGCAAAGCACCCTTATATACATAACTCTCCCAACTAACAACAGGCCGATCACTACATGAAGCTCATTTTAATAAAGAAAGGGATGATGTTTTGCTGCTAGCTCCAAATAACTAGAAATAAATGAATACTCGAGCATTTTAAGATGGAGGATACCAAGAAATGAGAAAAAAGACAACTGCACTCATGATCGCTTTTTTGCTAATTTTTCAATACGTAAACTTTGCCGGTATTTTGAAGCCGGTAGAGGCAGCTGCTATTTCTACCAACCTTATTACCAAAATGCAACTGACTGATAAAGAAAAGCCAAGTACAGTCATCGCATCAGTTTATAATTCAGTATACTATGTTAACCCTGATATTCGTGTAGAGCTTGGTCAGGTACTCACTTTAAATTACGATTGGGAGCTTCCTGCAGGTCATACCTATCAAAAAGATGATGTGTTTGAGTTCGAACTGCCCGCTCAATTTGAAATGTACAGCGGCGATCTTACAGAAAGACCGTTGCAAGGCGCTGATCCTAGCGTAGGAACATATAAGGTAACCGGAAAAACCGTTACGCTTAAGTTTAACGAAGAGATTAACGACGGCACACCTGTTTCTGGTTCCCTAAGCTTTTGGAACTATTTTACGAAACAAAGCGTCGGCAACCAAACGGAAGTACCTATTAAATTTAATATCGGCGATACCATCACCATTCCGATTGCACCTAAAGGTGTAACATCTCCAATTAGCAAAAAGGGAACACCGGATAAGAGTTTTAATGCTGAGAACATTACTTGGACAGTTGATGTGAACAAGGATCTCAAAAAAGTTAATGGAGCCGTTGTCACAGATACGATTCCTGCTGGTCTGACTTTCACGCCGGGCTCGCTCAAGGTTTACAAAATGACTTCAGACACCGATGGTGTCCTGTCTAATCCAATACTACAAAATGAGCCTGCTGACTATCAAGTGACTGCACCCGTTTCACCTGATAATAAATTGCAGCTAGACTTAGGAAATATAAATTCGGTTTATCGCATTGTATTTGATACAGCTGTTACCGACATCACAAAAGCAAATTTCAAAAATACAGCCACATTAAAGGGCAGCAATATCACCGATGTTTCTGCTTCAGACACGATAACGAACAGCCGCGGCAAGCTGCTTGAGAAATCAGGTACATATAATGAAGCTGCTCAAGTCATCGATTGGACCATTAAATACAATTTTGGCGAAGATACGATAGCAAGCGCTGTTTTGACTGATTTGTTCGATAAAGACCATGAGCTTGTACCAGGTTCCATTAAAGTATTCCCTGTGGCCGATCCGGTTGCTGGCACGCCAGGAACTGAAATACCGTCGACCGACTATACTCTGGACTATGATGTAAGCAGTCATCCCAAAAATCAAAACACCAAGAACGGTTTTAAGCTGTCCTTTAATAACCCAATCACTGGCGCTTATAAAATAACCTACCAAACCAAGCCAGTTGGCAATTTGTATGACGATAAAGCAATTAAAAATACGGTTTATTCGGATAGTAAAGAATCCAATACGGTCACCGTAGATGTTAAGCAGCATTTTCTGCATAAAACAAATAGTAATGCTAACTACAAAGATAGAACGATAGACTGGAATGTTGAAATCAATAGAGACAAATATAATTTGTTTGGTCTGAAATTTGAAGATTCTTTTGTCAGCGGCGGCCTAAAGCTTGTACCTGGCACCTTGGTCGTTAAGCAAAATGGTATTGTCGTGAATAGTCCGCTTTATACCATCACGTATGATCCGGCCGGTGCAACTGACACTACAAAAGGCTTCAAAATCGAGTTTCCAGATGGCAATTCTATTTACACTATCTCATATACAACGGAATACGACTATACGGATGGATCCTATTTTTCTAATACAAACTTCTCTTTCAAAAATACGGGCAAACTGATCTGGAAAGAGACTGCTGTAGGATCAGAGAAAAATCAATCCGAAACGTCAACTTTTACGCCTAATAAGAACACACAGGATAACGGCTATAAGAATGGCAGCTATAATGCCACAGACAAAAAAATCACATGGAACATCGGCATTAACTACAATAGCAAAACAATTGCCAATGCCGTCGTAACAGATACGCTGGAATCGGTACAACAGCTCGTGGCTGGATCGATTGAAGTACGCAAGCTGACTGTGAACAGCAATGGTTCTACGACCCCTGGTGCACTCGTTGCTCCAACAGGCAATTACAGCGTTGTACTTCCAACGACTGCCAACAATAACCAATGGCAGATTGCATTTACTAATCCAATTACTGAGCCTTACCTCATCACATTCAAAACGGATGTGGATGGAAAAGTGCTTGGCGCAACGGAAAAAACAATTAACAATCATGCTTATTTAAGCGGCACTGGATATACAACGAAGGATCTTACTGCTTCCGTGACGATACCAAAAGCCGGTGAATATGTATTCAAAGAAGGTCAGCAAAACGATGACTCCGTCAATTGGACGATTTATATTAACCGTGGTCAGTCCACTGTTGACGAAGCAAAAATTTATGATGTGCCTAGCAAAAAACAAACGCTTGTCAAAGAATCATTTAAGCTTTATCTTACAAGCGTAAATAGCAACGGCAATGTAACCAAAACTGGTTCGGCTATTAGCCCTACAGATCCGGTTCATGGCTATAAACTTACTTTCAAGGAAAATACGGATCCAGCTATTTCAAGCGATGAGACATTTGAGCTCAGCTTCAACAATGAAATATCCAAACCTTATATTCTTGAATACCAATCCATTATTGATGCTAAAGACAAAGAAACCATTTCAAATACCGTTACTTTCACTGGTGCTGGAGGTATTTCCAAGCCCGTTGACAATGCCACAGAGGTGAAAATAGCATTATCCGGCGGAGAAGGCACTGGCAGTATCTATAAAGGCGATTTAAAGGTAGTCAAAGTTGACAAAAATGATCCAACGCTCAAGCTGTCCGGCGCTGTTTTTGAACTAACTCGCAATTCGACCGGCGGTGTAATCGCACCATCTAAAAACGCTAATGGCGAGCTTGAATATAACGGCTTGCGTTACGGTAAATACACTTTGAAAGAGAAAAGTGCACCAGCTGGCTACGCAATTGATGGTACAGGCATCTACGAAGTAACGATCAATTCAACGACCGTTCCTGTTGTGAAGGAAATCAAAAACGCGAAGCTTTTAGGCAGCTTGGAAGTAACGAAAGTTGACTCCGCTAATGCAGCAACTGTTCTTGCTGGAGCGACGTTCGAGCTTTTCAATAGCGCTAATGTAAGCCAAGGCACACAAACAACAGCCGCAAACGGCAAAGCAACTTTCACTGGCCTTCCTTATGGCAGCTATGTACTGAAAGAGGTTTCAGCACCTACCGGCTATAGCATCATCGGAAACGGTGAAGTGAATGTTACGATTAATGCTTCTGTTGTTACGAAACAAGTGGGTAATACAAAGCTATTTGGTACTTTGGAAGTCACTAAAGTAGACAGCGTTAATCCTGCAATCGTTCTTTCAGGAGCAACATTCGAGCTGTTCAACAGCGCCAATGTAAGCTTGGGTCAAAAGACGACAGACACTAGCGGCAAAGTATCTTTTACTGGCCTTTCTTACGGCACTTATGTACTAAAAGAAGTTTCAGCACCTGCAGACTACAAAATAATGGGCAGCGGCGAAGTGAATGTGACCATTAATGCAGCTGTAGTATCTGAAAAAGTGAAAAATGAAAAGCTAGAAGGCAGCCTTGAAGTAACCAAGGTAGACAATGATCATACGTCAATCGTTCTTGCCGGAGCTACGTTCGAGCTTTTCAATAGCGCGAATGTAAGCATGGGCAAACAAACGACGGCTGCAAACGGAAAAGCAGTATTCACGGCTCTTCCTTACGGCAGCTACGTGCTGAAGGAAATCTCGGCACCTTATGGCTACAGCATCATCGGCAACGGTGAAGTAAATGTTACGATTAATGCGTCTACTGTATCAAAAGAGGTTAAAAATATTCAGCTGCTCGGAACCTTGGAATTAACGAAAGTAGACAACGATAATACTGCCATTGTTCTTGCTGGAGCTACATTTGAGCTATTCAACAGCGCCAATGTCAGCCTAGGCAAAAAGACAACTGATTCAACCGGCAAACTAACTTTCACTGGTCTTCCTTATGGCAGCTACGTGCTGAAAGAAATCTCAGCACCTGTCAACTACGGCATCATTGGCAGCGGTGAGTTAAGCGTTGTGATTAATGCCTCTACTGTAAGCAAAGAAGTGAAGAATGCTAAGCTGCTCGGCACCTTGGAAGTCACTAAAGTAGATTACGATAATACTACGGTCGTTCTCGCTGGGGCTACGTTTGAGCTATTCAACAGCGCAAATGTAAGCTTAGGCAAACAAACAACATCTTCTAGCGGTAAAATATCTTTCACAGATCTTCCTTACGGCAGCTATGTGCTGAAGGAAATCTCAGCTCCATCCGGCTACAGCATGATTGGCAACGGTGAAGTAAACGTAACGATTAATGCGCCATCTGTATCTAAAGAGATCAAAAATACAAGAGATCCTCTTGGCAGACTGGAAGTAACCAAAGTAGACAGTGCGAATACAACAATCGTTCTTGCTGGCGCTACATTTGAATTGTACAGCACCTCTAATGTGAGCTATGGCAAACAAACGACGGCTGCAAATGGCAAAGTATCCTTCACTGGACTTCCACTTGGCAGCTATGTATTGAAGGAAATCTCAGCGCCTGCTGGTTACAGCATAATCGGCAGCGGCGAAGTAAGTGTCACTATCAACTCTACAGCGGGAAATTCGGTCACAGTTAAAAATAACAAAGTAATTGTGCCAACACCGACGCCAACGATAGTTCCGACACCTACACCAAAACCAACGACAACGCCGAAGCCAACGACAACACCAGTTGCGACGCCTGCGCCGACTACTTCTACAGAAAAGGAAGTTACGGAAGTAGACAAACCAGTTGAAGGTGAAGTGGAAGTCCCTGATGGCAGCGTGCCTGTTGGAGGCGTAAAGCCTGATCATGGTAAAGTTGTCATTACACCAGATGGCAAATGGGTTTACACTCCTGACCCTGGATTTAAAGGAAAAGATACATTCTCTATTATCGTTAAAGATAAAGATGGCAATGAAGAAGAAATCTTCTTCGAAATCGATGTAGAGGATCCGCCTCGCGGCGGAATCACAACACCAGACGTTCCTGTATTGCCTAAAACAGGCGAGAACAGCTACCTGCTTATGCAGCTGCTAGGTCTAGCTATGATCGTTGTTGGTGTTTCGACAATTGTGGTCAAAAGAAGAACAAGACGCTAAGTGACTAAAACGATGCAAAAAAGGTGAATCAGGAATATCCTGATTCACCTTTTTGTTATTTCGAGCCTTTTTATTTCGAGCTATAACTAGCTGTCCATTCTCTCCGCCTGCGCATCGCGCCGATTAGAAGCATGATAGCTGCGCAGCAGCTGCAGCAACGACGCTGGCCCAGCCGATGCATAATAGTTGGCTTGTTCATCGGGAGCTAGAATGACCCCGAGCTGATGGTGCTCACCAGCAAATCGCGCCCGTTGCACAAATTTTAATTCACCTTCAAGATTTAATACTTCCAGCTTGCAAAATGCGGAGTTTTGAACCAGTGCTTCATAAAGGTCTTCTTTTGTCCGCACACGCACACCATTAACCTTATGCAAAATCTCACCTGTCAAAAGCCCCATTAATGCCGCTGGAGTGCCAGGCACGATTCCCAATATTCGCAGCCCGCGTGAGTCATGCACATATAATGGCGATAAAGCTGCTTCTCTCGCCCGGCTTCTCCATATAATGGCCTCATGCAGCAGCAGTGAAACCAGTGCAGCAAGCGGCAGCAGCATAGGCTGCCACCAAGCCAGAATTGCAGCGCCAGCTAAGCATATACTGTACAGCAGCAGCCCTTTCGAGGCATGCTTCGCTTTTTCACTCGGCAATAATGAACGTGTCATTTCCGTAAATCCGATAATCATAGGCAATGCTACGAACGACCAGCCTTGCGACCAATCTGCTCCAAATAATGGTGTCCACGGCAATGCCGTCATAGATGATCCGCTCGCCCCTGTCGGTACCAGCATAAGCAGCGGAACTGGCCAAAAGCCCTGCAGCATATAGCCGCCAACGAGCTTTCCACGTTTACCCTCAAGAAATAATGGCGTCGATAATCGATCACCTTGCCAGCGAACAAGAACGGCTTCTGCAAGATGAAGCAGCGCAACGAGCACAAGCAAACCAACAGCATCAATTCCTGCAAGGGAGACAGCCAATGACCCGAGCCAATCCGTCCGCTCCGTAAGCGTTGTCCACCCGAACAGCCACTGAAGTAGAGTAATGACTCCTGCACTGTACGCAAAACATAAGTATCTAATTCGAATCAGCATTAAGATAGCCGCAACTGCCCAAAGCCAAAGAACAGCTTCTCCTGTCAACGATACGCCAACGAATGCTCCTGCAATGGAAACCGCTACACCAATCAAAAGACCCGTTAACATCGCCTTAAAAACCAAGCTTGGCCAATGATGCAGCTTTACTGCAAACATCTGCCTCTCCACCCGTATTTGCCTTGTATACTGTAAAATGATGAATAACACCGCAATATAATAAAATGGCTGTGCAACTAATTGGACAGCCGCTTGCCCGAGCATTTCCAATAACTCGATCGCCGTTTCCAAAGCTAACACTCCTTCGCTCGTTCCCCATATCCTTATAAACATAAAAAAATAAAAGGCCGACCCTGTTAAACAGAGTCAACCTCTTATTCATTCGACATGCGCGTATTATTTCCTGCCTACAGCCTTAATTGCTTCAAGCAGCTGCTTATCATTCTTTTTATCCTGAATCCATTTAATGACTTCCTTCTCAAGCGTTTCACCCGTTTGCTTATCGACCTGTCCCGTGGCCGTCAAGCTATGCTCGGATTGGAATTTCTTAACGGCTTCTGTCGTCTCCGCTCCGAAGTAACCATCCTCACGCTTTGGTTGGTATCCAAGACCATGCAGCATAATTTGAACGCTCCGTACTTGTTCGCCCAGCATATCCTGCTTTAACGTCTCGGAAAGGGTAAGTCTTGCAACGGTATACAAATCCGGCGGCTGCACTGTAAGATCGGGTTTTATGCCATTTTCATGAATCCAATTTCCCTTAGGCGTTAACCATTTGGCTATGGTCATCTTGAGCAGGCTTCCGTCGCCAAGCGCTTTGTTGTAGCTTACTTGAACAGTGCCTTTGCCAAAGGAGGTTTCGCCAACGAGCTTCGCTCCCGCGCTTTCCTGCAAAGCTCCTGCCAATATTTCCGATGCGCTTGCGCTCCCTTTATTCATAAGAACCGCTATGGGGTACGTTTTTTCTTGTCCCTTCGACAGCGTTTTTTCCCGGTTTCCTTCACGATCCTCTACCTGTACGACTGTCGTACCTTTAGCTAGGAAGGTTTGAGCGATCTCTACAACAACGGGAAGCACGCCTCCAGGATTGTTGCGCACATCAAGAACAAGCCCCTTCATCCCTTGCTCCTCCAGCTTCGCGAGCTCCTGCTTAAACCGCTCTGCCGTATGCAGTGAGAATTGTCTGATTTCAATGACTCCTGTACCATCCGGCTGCAGGCTGCCATATACCGTTTCCACATCGATATCGTCGCGAATGAGCACGAGCTGGATCGGATCAGAAAAACCGACACGCTGTACTTGAATTTTCGCTTTGGTTCCTTTTGGACCACGAATCTTCGCTACCGCATCCTGCAAATTCAGTCCATCGAGCTTCGCACCGTTAACCGAAAGCAAAATATCCTTCGCTAATAGGCCGGAACGTTCTGCCGGCGAGCCTTTAATCGGAGAAACGACGACAACCCGTCCATTTTCAAGCGTAACCTCTGCTCCGATACCTGTAAACGAGCCTTCGATCGATTCCGAAAAGTGCTTAGCTACGTCCTTCTCCATGTAAACGGAATAGGGATCATCCAGCGACGACATCATTCCGCTTACAGCACCATCAAGCAGCTCCATGCGATCGACCTTCTGATAATATTTTGTTTCAATTAATTCCAGCACCGCATTAAGCTTCGTCAGCTCTTCTTTTTTAAGCCTGAAGCGATCACCGTCATCAGCTGCCGCTGCTGAAAGAGCAGGCGCTGCTGGCTTGTCCGGTTTAATCATTTGGTCCGCGATCGTTAGCGTAACGAGTACGGATGCAATCATCGTTAGCATAACGAACGCGAATACTGTCCGTCCTTTGAAATGCACCTGTCTACACCACCTTCTCATCTTACACGGTCTTAGATTTAAGACCACACTAGTATATGACAAGCCGCTTACAATTATTTGCATTATTCGGTAAAAATGATCACTTTATCATTTATTTTATGTTTGATTTTAAACAAGGCAGCCACAGGGGCTGCCTCTTGATGTATTTTATGAAAGATTGCCTATTTTAAATATCCGCCTGGATTAACAGGAGTTTGGTTTTTACGCACTTCAAAATGTAAATGTGGCCCCGTCGAATTGCCTGTACTGCCAACCTCAGCAATTTTCTGGCCTTTCTTGACGGTTTCGCCTTTTTCAACTTTGATTCCACCATTACGAATATGTCCATAAAGAGTCCACAAGCCATTACCATGGTCAATAATGACACAATTTCCGTATGTGCTCCACTTTTGGGCAACGAGTACAACACCGTCTTCCGCTGCGAAAATATCTGTTCCCTGCGGTGCTGCAAAATCCGTTCCTGTATGAGTGTGTGTTTTGCCTGTAATCGGATGAACCCGTGTGCCAAAGCTTGAGCTTACGCGATAGTTATCCCTTATCGGCATACCCAGCTTACCGCCCGTATACGGATTCGATATTTTGTTTTTCTCTGCATTCAACTTCGATACTTTCGCAGCAAGCGCCATAAGCAGCTCCTCTTGCTCTTTGCTGATGCCCTCGAGCTCCTCTAACGTGGAGTCGATTTGTACAAGCTTATTATCCAGTTGTTTGATATTTGTATTGTAGCTGGCAATCATAACTTCTTTCTCTTGCTCTTTCTTCACTAGATGAGCTTCATACTGCTCCAGCTTCTCATAAATCTTTTTCACTTCAGCAAATTGCTTCTCTACTTCTATTTTCTTCTGAGCAACAAGCTCCTTCTCTTCTCTTTGCTCCGCCAAAATATCCCGATCCTGCGACAGAATCGATTGAAGAGCATCGAATCGATCAATAAAATCTGTAAAGCTAGTCGCACTTAGTAGTACGTCCATATAAGATACAAAACCGTTCGTATACATAAGACGCATGCGAGATTGCAGCAGCTCATCGCGTGTCACTACACGCTCTTCAGCCTGCTCCAGCTCAAGGCCGGTTTGCAGCAGTTCTTCTTCCTTCGCATCGCTTTGTGCTTGCATCTTTGTTTTGTTGATGACGACATTATCAATCTCTGCCATCAAATTAGCGATAGAAGCTTCCGCTTCTGTTTTTTTCCCAAGGATAGTTACCTTCTCATTCTCTGCTGTTTTAGCCTGATTATGAGCATTAGCGGCTTGGCGCTCAGCTTTAGCTGCGCGTTGCTCCGCTTCCTTCATTTCCGCCTTAGCGGCAGCTATTTGTTTCTTTATTTCGCTAAGAGAAGCAGCTTCTCCTCCTGTTGGTTGCATAACAAATACCGCAAGCATCATCGTAACTGTGAATAACAGCCATTTCCTCTTCTTCACTTTCGCATCCTCCTACACTTTCAAATACTTGCGTATCGAGATCGTGCTGCCCCAAATGCCGATTAATGTTCCGAGTACGATGAGCAGCGTGGCAGTCAGCATTCCTGACTCCTCTACCGTCACGAGCTTAATCATCATGAGCGATAATTCCATTTGTGTAAATTTCACAAGCTGCGAGTAACCTGCAAGCACAGCTACCGTTGTTATCACCGAGCTAATAATTCCAATCAGTGCACCTTCAATGAAAAACGGCCAGCGAATAAAAGAATTCGTCGCGCCAACCAGCTTCATAATGCCAATTTCTCTGCGTCTTGCGATAATGGTCATTTTGATCGTGTTCGAGATCAAGAACATTGCTGTTACGGATAGACCTACAACAACGACGATACCTATGTAACGCAAAGCATTTGTAATTTTGAAAAGAGTCTCCACCGTGCCTTGTCCATATTTGATTTTGGCAATCGGTATAAGCTCATCTGCTTTATTGATCGCATCGATCTGTTTTGCTGCATCCTCGATCGATTGCGGCTCATAAACCTCTACCGTAAATGAATCCGGCAGCGGATTTTTTTCCTTCTCATAACCATCCAGCAAATCCTTGTTCTCATCACCTAGGTTTTTACGAAGCAGCTCTAGTCCCTCTGCTTTAGACACAAATGTTACTTGCTTTACCTCTGTTAAATTGCCGATTTTGTTCTGAAGCTCTGTTATTTTCGCTTTGTCTACATTTAGCTGTAGGAACACACGAATTTGCACTTGACTCTCGATCTGTGCCGCCATGGAATTGACGTTGAGTGCGAGCAATAAAAACACGCCAAGAATGAACAAGGATATAAATATCGAGCTTACTGAAGCAAACGACATCCAGCCATTTCTAATGATGTTTTTGGCGCCTTCTCGCAGATGACGGAGTATAGTTCTAAGCTTCATAGCCGTACTCCCCTCTAGCCTCGTCACGTACGATATTGCCGTTCTCGATTGCAATGACGCGCTTGCGTATGGAGTTAACGATATCTTTATTGTGGGTAGCCATTACGATGGTTGCACCGCGGAAGTTGATTTCCTCAAGCAAGTTCATGATGCCCAGCGACGTTTCCGGGTCCAAGTTGCCTGTGGGCTCGTCCGCTACGATAACAGATGGATTATTTACAATCGCTCGTGCAATCGATACACGCTGCTGCTCACCGCCCGACAACTGTGCCGGCAGGCTTGCATGCTTATGCTTCAGTCCTACGAGCTCAAGCACCTCCATCGTTCGCCTCTTAATGACGCGGGTTGGGGCTTCTATAACCTCCATGGCAAATGCAACGTTTTCAAATACGGTTAATTTGGGTAATAGTCTAAAGTCCTGAAAAATAACGCCAATATTTCGTCGAACAAATGGAATTTTTCGCGGCTTCAACTTTCCTATATTAAATCCATTAACAGAAATCTGTCCTTTTGTCGGTACTTCCTCACGATAGATCAACTTCATAAATGTTGACTTACCTGCACCAGATGGTCCTACTAGATAAACAAACTCGTTGCGATCTATACGAACAGAGACGCCTTTTAACGCATGCGTTCCGTCGGTGTACGTTTTCCATATGTCTTGCATCTCAATCACATTATCACATCCTGTTTATAGTCAGTACTACTATTTCGACAGTTTGTGCTGAATTCCTTCATAAGGAGCTCGCTTTCCTCATTTTTCACAAATCTCATAATCGAAGCAATTGTCGAATCAACCTCCTAATACGTATTAGACAAAATTGCAGAGTAAGCAGCATATACATATAAGACTGCTTTTTTAACATATAAGCATTTATAAGTTTGTTAGCTTATAAAGGGCTTATATTTCTTCGTCAAAACCGCTTCAGCGCCCTGAGGTCGCCGAAGGCGTTTTTGCTTGACACGTAGAAAGGAGTGTTTCGTATCATAAAACGTATCCATATTGGCATTATCATCGCAGCATCGCTGCTTCTTATTGCAGCAGTAGGTTGGGGCTTTATTTGGAATTATGCACAGCAAAAAACAGTTCCTGATGGGGTTGATGCCGGCGGCATCGCTGTTGGCGGCATGCAAGTAACAGATGCCCTTAAGCTGCTTGAGGAATATGAGAGCTCGCTGCAGCAGCGCACCATTACTATTCATGCAGCTGCTAATGCCGGCGACAGCAAGCAGTGGACCGTAAACGAGCTTGGGTATAAAGCGGAATTCAAAACCATTCGCGAGGCATTATTGAAACTGGACGAAGGTGAAATATGGGATCGTGCCGTTTACCGCTATCAGTTCCCCAAACAATATGAGCTCTCGCAAGCTTGGAATTCAGACGCCTTTGATGCCGCACTTCGCAAGCAGTGGAGCTGGATTGAAAATAGTGCTACCAAAAATGCTGTCCGAAGGATCACAGATACCGACCAAGTCATCTACGAACCGCATGTCGATGCTTTTCGCTTGGATACTGGAAAGCTTACCGATCAGGTAAATGATTGGGTTATCATAAAAAGGGAGAATATCGGAGCACCTGTTGAGAAGGCTTTTGAAGCTGAGCTTCCAATTACCGTCATTCATCCGGAAGTGACGCTTGAGAAATTGAAGGATGAAGGCATTGAACGAAAAATCATATCATTTTCCACTGATTTCAGGACGAGCGCAGAAGGACGTGCCCATAACGTGACTGTAACGGCAGAAACGCTCAATGATTGGGTGCTTGCGCCAGATGAAATATTTGATTATGACAAGCTCATTACGAGAGCAGAGGAATTATATGAGTATCGCGAGGCGCCCGTTATTTTGAACGGCAAGCTTGTTCCAGGTATCGGCGGCGGTATTTGCCAAGTCTCAAGTACACTTTATAACGCTATTCTTCGAGCAGGGCTAGAAATTGTTGAACGGCGCAATCACTCTTTGCCGGTTGCTTATTTGCCTATTGGCCAAGATGCTACTTATGCAGGTGGTGCGATTAACTTTCGTTTCAAAAACACAACGGGCAAATATCTCATCATTCGCACCTCAGTAGATGATCGCAAACTGACGATCAAGCTGTTCGGTAAGATGAAAGAAAACGAAAAATATGATATCGAATCGGTAACGCTCAAAACGATTGCCCCTGCCATTCAGGAGAAAACAAATTCTCGCCTATCGCCAGGCCAGAAGGTTACTGTGGAATCAGGAAAACAAGGTTATGTTGTAGAAACATACCGTACGTTTACGCATGACGGCAAGGTTATCTCCCGTGACCGCTTGTCGCGCGATACGTACAAGGCTCAGCCAACCATCATCGAGGTTGGTCCAATGAAAGGCGGCAAGGGGCCGTCGGCAACGCCGACTCCGCCACAGCAAACGACAGAGCCCCTGCTTGAGGACGGCGTTTTTTAGGAGAACGGTGCAAGCAAAGTGCGGGCTGTTAATGAATATAGCAAAAAAAGCAGTTCAGATCGCTGCCTCCAAGGCAACGCTGAACTGCTTTTTATTTTATAAACCTAATTTCGCTAAAGAGCGAAGTCCATTATCTGCTGCGTTCAAGATACTCGGTCACCCAAGCTGCAGTTTGCTCTAGAGCCACCTCTGCGCGACCAATCGCATCTTGCACTTGTGTTTTTGCTGTGCCGCCGTAAACGTTACGAGCATTAACAACCTGTTCTGGTTGAAGCACGGCATAAATGCGATCATCGAACAACGATGAGAACTTTTTGAACTCTTCCAGCTTCAGGTCTAGCAAGTATTTGTTTTGCTCGATGCAATACAATACCGTTTTGCCGATAACCTCATGCGCTTGGCGGAAAGGCAAGCCTTTACCAACAAGGAAGTCTGCAATATCTGTTGCGTTCGAGAAGTCCTGGTTAACAGCTTGACGCATCCGTTCCTTGTTCACCTTCATCGTTGCGATCATTGGAGCGAACAGCTGAAGTGCGCCTTGCAGCGTCTTCACCGTATCGAACATGCCTTCTTTGTCTTCCTGCATGTCTTTGTTGTAAGCAAGAGGCAGTGACTTAAGAACCGTCAACAAGCCAACAAGGTCTCCGTAAACACGTCCCGTTTTACCGCGAACAAGCTCGGGTACGTCTGGGTTTTTCTTTTGCGGCATAATGCTGCTGCCTGTGCAGAATGCATCGTCCAGCTCAACAAAGTGGAATTCCGTGCTCGACCATAGGATGAGCTCCTCGCTAAGGCGCGAAAGATGCATCATGATGATCGATGCGTCCGCAAGAAACTCAACAATGAAGTCACGGTCGCTTACCGCATCCAAGCTGTTCTCATACACGCGGTCAAACTTAAGCTGGCTCGCCACATAATGGCGATCGATTGGGAAGGTTGTCCCTGCCAATGCGCCTGCTCCAAGTGGAAGCACATTGATGCGCTTGTAGCTATCCTGCAAACGCTCAATATCGCGACCAAACATCGATACGTAAGCCATCAAATGATGTGCAAACAGGATCGGCTGCGCACGCTGCAAATGCGTGTATCCAGGTACAATGGTATCAATGTTAGCTTTTGCTTGCTCGATAAGTGCAGATTGAAGCTTATAAAGCATATCCACGAACTCGACAACGCGCTTGCGAAGCCATAAATGCATATCCGTCGCCACTTGATCGTTCCGGCTGCGTCCTGTATGCAGCTTGCCGCCTACAGAACCAACATCGTCGATTAGTGTCTTTTCGATATTCATATGGATATCTTCGTCTCCGATTGAGAACTCGATATCATCACGTTTGATGCGTTGAAGGACGCGGTGCAGCCCGTCCTTAATCTTCTCAACGTCATCCAGCGGAAGAATACCTTGCTTGCCCAGCATCGTTACATGCGCCAGACTGCCTTGAATATCCTCTTCAGCGAGTTCCTTGTCGAACATGATTGATGCTGTGTATTCCTCTACCAATTGGTCCGTTTTTTTTGTAAAACGACCGCCCCATAATTTACTCACTGGTTCGTAACACTCCCTTGTAAACCTTATTTGTTGCTAACTGCCGACGATACTTTTAGACGCAATGCGTTCAGGCGGATGAAGCCAGTCGCATCCCCTTGATCGTATGCTTGTGAAGGATCAGCTTCCATCGTTGCAATATCAGGATTGTACAAGCTTACTGGGCTTTGTACGCCTGCTCCGATAACATTTCCTTTGTACAGCTTCAAGCGAACAACGCCGCTCACATTTTTTTGCGATTCCGTCACAAGTGCTTGCAAAGCAAGACGCTCAGGTGCGAACCAGAAGCCGTTGTATACGAGCTGGCTATATTTTGCAATCAACGAATCACGAAGATGCATAACCTCGCGGTCCATTGTTAATGATTCCATTTTGCGGTGAGCTGTGAACAAAATTGTGCCGCCTGGTGTTTCGTACACGCCGCGGCTCTTCATGCCGACGAAACGGTTCTCAACCATATCAACGCGTCCGATGCCGTGCTTGCCGCCAAGCTCATTCAGCGTATCCATAACTTCTAGCGGGCTAAGCTCTTTGCCGTTAATAGCTGTGCAATTGCCCTCTGCAAAAGTAAGCTCAACATATTCTGCTTTATCCGGCGCGTTCTCAGGAGATACGCTTAGCACATACATGCTTTCGTTATCTTCAGAGCTAGGATCGAACCAAGGATCTTCCAGCATGCCGCTCTCGAAGCTGATATGCAGCAGGTTGCGGTCTGTCGAATAAGGCTTCGCAGCAGACGCTGTAACTGGAATATTGTGTTTCTCTGCATAAGCGATCATTTCCGCACGACCCGGGAATTCTTCACGGAATGCTTCAAGGCGCCATGGCGCGATAACGCCGATCTCAGGAGCAAGTGCAGCAGCAGTCAGCTCAAAACGAACCTGATCGTTGCCTTTGCCTGTAGCGCCGTGTGCGATATAAGCTGCGCCTTCTGCGCGAGCGATGTCAACCATACGCTTAGCGATAAGCGGACGGGCAATGGAAGTACCGAGCAAATATTGACCTTCATAAAGCGTTCCCGCTTGGAACATCGGGTAGATGAAGTCTTTGGCAAATTCATCGCGAAGATCGTCGATGTATACTTTAGAAGCGCCCGTTGCCAGTGCTTTTGCTTCCAAGCCGTCCAGCTCATCCTTTTGACCGATATCTGCTGTAAATGCGATGATTTCTGCGTCATAAGTTTCTTTCAACCATTTGAGGATAACCGAAGTATCCAAGCCTCCGGAGTAGGCGAGTACGATTTTTTCTTTTGCCATAGTATTGTTTTACTTCCCTTCGAATAAATTCATATATTTATAGCTTTTAAGCTAGGACATAATTGCTGCCATAATCGCTTTTTGTGCATGAAGACGGTTCTCTGCCTGGTCGAAAATAATCGAACGATCGCCGTCGATTACGCCCTCGCTCACTTCTTCGCCGCGGTGTGCAGGCAAGCAGTGCATGAAGAGGTAGTCCTTCTTCGCATATTTTGTAATCGCCTCATTAACCTGATACGCCGCAAAAGCAATCTCGCGTTCCTTCTGCTCTGCTTCTTGCCCCATGCTCGCCCACACATCCGTGTACACGATATCAGCGTCAGCAATAGCTTCCTTCGGATCGCGGCAAATGTGAATTTGCGAGCCTGTCTCAGCAGCATGATCCTTCGTTTGCTGAATAATGTCCGCATCCGGCTCGTAACCCTCAGGAGTCGCAACAGACATATGAAGGCCAAGCTTCGCAGCGCCCATCAACAGGGAATGAGTCATATTGTTGCCATCACCAATATAGGCAATTTTCAAGCCTTCCAAACGACCCTTTTGCTCAAGAATGGTTTGGTAATCCGCAAGCGCTTGGCATGGATGTGAAAGATCCGTCAAACCGTTAATGACCGGGATCGTCGCTCCACGAGCAAGCTCAACCACTTTGCGATGCGCAAATGTACGAATCATAATACCATCTAGATAACGGGACAATGTTTGAGCTGTATCCCAGATCGTTTCGCCGCGACCGATTTGCAGGTCATTTCCACTTAGGAATAGACCTTGACCTCCAAGCTGATACATCCCAACTTCGAACGATACGCGCGTACGTGTAGACGATTTTTCAAAGATCATGCCAAGCGTCTTACCTTTTAGAATATGATGAGTTTCGCCTGCTTTTTGTTTTTGCTTCAAATCAATCGCTAGGTCGATCAAGTAACGAATTTCCTCTGGCTTAAAATCAACCAGCATGAGAAAGTCGCGCCCCTTCAAGCTTTGCGCCAAATCCTCGTTTACTATTCCTTGCATGGTAGAGCCCTCCTTCAGCTTAAAACAATGTTCTAGCATTTATGATTTAACGACTGGTCGCTTCGCTTCCAATAGTTCGACTAATAACGCAACAGCAATATCTATTTCTTCATCCGTAACGAGTAAATTAGGCAATAGGCGGATGACATTTGGTCCTGCCGAAATGGCGATTAGACCACGTGTCTGAGCCACGTTCAAAATATCGGCAATCGGCTCTGCGCATGCAATTCCTACTAGCAGGCCCAGTCCGCGAACCTCATGAACAAATTCATTTCCCGCAAGCTTCTCGCGAAGCTGCGAAATGAGATATTCGCCCTTTTGCGCTGCGCGCTCCGATAAATTCTCGCCAACAATTGTCTCAAGAGTTGCCTTTACAACTGCTGTTGCAATCGGCGTTCCGCCGAATGTTGAGCCATGGCTGCCTGCCGTAAAGCCTTCACGAAGCTTTTCCTTTGCTGCCATCGCGCCAACAGGAAACCCGCTTCCAAGACCTTTCGCCATCGTGAAAATATCAGGCTCTATGCCGTAATGCTCATATGCGAACAGCTTGCCTGTACGTCCCATTCCTGTTTGAATCTCATCCACAATAAGAAGGATGCCTTGCTTCTCGCATAACGCAACAAGCGCCTTCATATAGTCTGGATCAACCGGATAAATACCGCCCTCCGCTTGCACCATTTCCAGCATGACTGCTGCAGTCTGATCAGATACAGCCGCTTCAAGCGCAGCGAAATCGTTCAGCGGGATGGTTTTGAAGCCAGCCGGCAGCGGCGCAAAACCTTCCTTCACCTTATCCTGGCCAGTTGCCGTAAGCGTAGCTAGCGTACGTCCATGAAATGATTGCTCAAAAGTAATGATTTCGAACCGACCATTGTTCAGTACCTTTTGATTGTAACGGCGTGCAAGCTTGATAGCCGCTTCATTCGCTTCAGCGCCCGAGTTGCAGAAAAAAACAGCATCCGCGCAGCTATTGTCGGTAATGAGCTTGCCTGCATCTGCTTGGTTCGGAATATGGAACAGATTTGATACATGCCACAATTCATCGAGCTGCTTAACAAGCGCCGCTTTGATTTGTTTAGGAGCATGCCCTAGATTTGTAACGGCAATACCGCTCATAAAATCAAGATATTTATTTCCTTTATCATCCCATAACCAGCTGCCTTCACCTTTTACCAATGCCATTGGATATCTTGCATAGGTTGGAAAAAGAGATTGGTCAGCTGCAGCTGTTGCATTCGTTTCACTCATCGACCTTACACCCGCCCTTCATGGATTTGAACAATTCGTGTACCGACGCCGCCTTCGCGTACCGCTCTCGTCAGCACCCCTGGCTCCTCGCCGCTTACGATCACAACTTCACGCACACGTCCTTGAATGCACTGAATGGCTGCACGAACTTTTGGAATCATGCCGCCGTAAATCTCACCGCTCGTTATCATCTCTTCGATCTCAGCAACGGAGACAACAGGAAGCACCTGCTTCTGTCCATCTACTGTTTTGAGAATGCCTGGCACATCCGTTACAACGATCATTCGCTCTACTCCGAGATGGGACGCAACAGCGCCTGCAGCCGTATCCGCATTAATGTTGTAACGCTGCCCTTGATCATCAATACCGATAGGTGCAATAACCGGAATGTAACCCATGCCCATAACACCTTCAATAATCTCAGCATTTACATCGGTTACGTCGCCAACAAAACCAATCTCGGCAGCATTCGCAACTGGCTGCGCTTGAATGAGCTTGCCGTCCACCCCGGATAGTCCGAGTGCCTTCGCGCCGTTGATTTGAATTTTCCGCACAATTTCTTTATTGATACGTCCTGCTAGCACCATCTCAACGACGTCAAGTACAGCATCGTTCGTTACACGCAGACCATTAACAAATCCCGTCTCGATTCCCAGCTTGCCAAGCGTTTCCGATATTGCTGGGCCACCGCCGTGTACGATGACCGGAAGAACGCCAGAGAGCTGAAGCTCCCGCAACTCGTCAAAAAAGCTGTTAGGAAGCGCCGCTAGCGTACTGCCTCCGCATTTCATTACAAATCGTTGCTCCGTCACTGTTCCATACCCTCCAAGCATCTACTTTGCTTATGTCCGATATGCCGCATTAATGCGAACATAGTCATAGGTCAAATCGCAGCCCCATGCAGTTGCCGTTCCTTCGCCATTATGTAAGTCAACGCGAATAACAACGGTATCGCCTTTCAAATATTCCAAGGCAACCTCTTCATCAAATACAACAGGACGGGATTGCTCAAGCGTCAAAATATCGCCAAGTCGAATGTCCACTGTCTCCGGATTAACCGGCTGGCCTGCACGGCCTACTGCTGCAATAATACGTCCCCAGTTCGCGTCCGCTCCAAACACGGCCGATTTCACAAGTGACGATCCAATAACCGTCTTTGCAATCGCTTGTGCTGAATCGTCGCTTACTGCACCGTTCACCTGCACCTCAACGAGCTTAGTTGCGCCTTCGCCATCACGGGCGATCGCTTTGGCAAGCACCTCACATACATGACGGATAGCCGCTACAAAAGCTGCCCAGCCTTCGTGAGCTTCTGTCAGCTCCGAGTTGCCAGCAAGTCCACTCGCCATAGCAACCAGCATATCGTTTGTGCTTGTATCTCCATCAACGGTAATCATATTGAAAGTCAGATCCGTCGCAAGGCGCAGCACCTTCTGAAGCGCTTCGCTTCCAATGGCTGCATCTGTCGTTACGAATCCAAGCATCGTCGCCATATTCGGATGAATCATGCCGGATCCTTTGGCTGCACCTGAGACATATACACGTTTGCCGTCTAGTTCAAGCTCGACGCATACCATCTTTTGAACCAAATCTGTCGTTAAAATCGCTTGGCAAAAATCATCCGCGCCTGTACGATTTCCATCCAGCTTAGCAGGCAGGCCATCGATGCCTGCGCGTACTTTGTCCATTTTCAAAAGCTCGCCAATAACGCCTGTAGATGCTACGGCTACCTGTTCAGAAGATACGCCGATTGATTCCGCAAATCTAGAGCGCATTTCGTATGCGTCCGCTTCGCCTTGCTTGCCTGTGCACGCATTCGCATTGCCGCTATTTACAAGCACAGCACGCAGGACGCCGCCAGCGCCGATACTCTCACGAGTTACTTGAAGCGGAGCGGCTTGAAATACATTCGTTGTATATACGCCCGCTGCTGCTGCTGGAACCTCGCATACGATTGCGCCAAGATCGTAACGCGTCGTTTTTTTGAGACCACAGTGCAATCCACCTGCTTTGAAGCCTTGAGGCGTTGTTATCGAGCCGTCAGCGACGACCGAGAACAAGGCTGTTTTATCCTGTCCCATCGTAAAATCGTATCTCCTTCACCTGTATGAGTATGGTTATATGATCAGTAGGAATGTCTTCGTTATTAATTAAGGATAAACGGGAACGAATTGCAAGCCGAGCGTCTCGTCCCATCCCATCATCAGGTTCAAGTTTTGAATCGCTTGACCCGCAGCGCCTTTAACCAGGTTGTCGATAACAGAAACGATAGTTACACGATTCGTACGCTCATCGACGGCAAAGCCGATATCGCAATAGTTGGAGCCCCAAACTTCCTTAGTAGACGGCCATTGTCCTTCTGGACGAATACGTACAAACTTACGTCCTTCATAGTAGGAGCGGTAGAGATCAATAAAATCGCTAGTGCTCCGCTCGCCTTGAACGACAGCATACATCGTAGACATAATGCCGCGCGTCATTGGTACGAGATGTGTTGTAAAGGTAGTCACGACCGGCTTATTAGCCGTATGAGATAAAACCATTTCAATTTCTGGAATATGTTGATGCTGATTTAGCTTATATGCTCTTAAATTTTCATTAAGTTCTGAATAATGAGTGCCTAGCGACGCACCGCGGCCAGCACCAGAAACGCCTGACTTGGCATCAATAATGATGGTAGACGGGTCAATCCAGCCTTCTTTGACAGCTGGGAGAAGCCCTAACAGCGTCGCAGTTGGGTAACAACCTGGATTAGAAATAAATGGAGCATCCTTCACTTGGTCGCCGTATATTTCAGCAAGGCCAAACACGGCTTGCTTCAAGTAAGCCTCATCCGCTGCAGGCTTCTTATACCAATGCTCATATAATGCTGGTGATTTCAAACGGAAATCTCCTGATAGATCAATAATTTTCAAACCAACTTCAAGCAAAGCTGGAACCAGCTTAGCTGCTACGCCAGCAGGTGTAGCTAGAAATACAACATCTGCCTTTGCTTTAATCGCAGCAGGATCGACATCATCAAGAAGCTCTTCGCTAATGCCGATGAGGTGTGGATATCCTTCTGTTATTGACGTACCTGCGCTGGATGACGAAATGACCGATGTCACCTCTGCCAGCGGATGGGATGCGAGCAATCGAATGAGTTCTACACCGCCATAGCCAGTTGAACCGATAATCGCTATTTTCACCTTTATGCTCATGTTAATCTCTCCCCGAAACTAGATGCTGCAAGCTATCTTTTCCCCTGCTATGCAGCTTCATCTATTGCTCTTTCCGCACGCGGAAAGGATGTTTTCTTCCACAACTTATAATTGTACAACATTCGGAAGTTGATGGAAATACGCACATTGTTTCGTATTATTATACATTCGAATTCATATTAATACAACGAACAAATGATGATAATTTTGCTCAATTTATAAATTGTCCGAGAGATGGATTCAATACAACAAGAACAAATGTTCTCATTTCATTTTAGCACAAAAAACTCGTTAATGGTATCGTTTGGATATTATTTTGTTAGCTGTCCAGCTTAAAGCCCTGACCAATTACCTCTGCTGTATTGCTAATTATCACAAAGCTGCCAGGATCAATAGACTTCACAATTTGCTTTAGCTTCGGCACCTCATTCTGACCGACTACTACCATTAATACCGTTCGCCCTACGCCAGTATATCCGCCATGACCATCAAGCCGCGTCAAACCACGATCCAAATCATTAAGAATCGCTTCGGCAACATCATCCGAATGGTCGCTGATTATAAAAGCTACCTTAGATAGCTGCAATCCGCTTTGTACAAAATCAATCGTCTTGCTTGTCACGAATAAACCAATCAAAGCGTATAGCGCAACCTCAGGAGAAATGATTATTCCAGCCGCAATAATGACGCAGCCGTCGAAACAAACGATCGCTAAGCTAAGCGGAAGGCCTGTGTAGCGATGTAAAATTTGAGCAGCTAAATCCAAACCGCCTGTCGAAGCCCCTCCTCGGAAAACAAGGCCAAGCCCCAGACCAACCCCGATACCGCCATAAATAGCCGCAAGCAGCGGATTGTCCGTAGGTGATGGCCAGCCATTTGACAGCAGCACAAATAGAGGCAAAATAATCGATCCTAGCGCTGTTTTTGCGCCAAACCGTTTGCCCAGCAGCCACAAACCCGCGATAAATAGCGGAATATTAATCGCCCATTGCGTGACAGCAGGAGTAATGCCTGCTGCTCTTTGGACGAGAATAGATATACCCGATACGCCTCCAGAAGCAATTCCATTAGGTACCATGAACATATTGAAGCTAATCGCTACGATAGCTGAACCAATCAGAAGCTGAACAATATTCCATACGGATTGGGTTCGCGGACTATAACTGCGTCCACCTTTTCTCCGCTTCGCCGTGCTTTCTTTCATCCCTTTTTATCTCCTCGCAAGCCGATTATCGCAAAAAGAAGAGTTCCACACGTTTACCGTGTTGGAACTCTTCACTGAAGCTATCCATTTGTATATGGTCGCAAATTACTCGTGACGAATCTGATGACGCAAATATCCATCGATAAAAGGGTCGATGTCGCCATCCATAACCGCGCCGACATTACCTGTCTCTACAGAAGTACGGTGATCCTTCACCATGCTATAGGGATGGAAAACATAAGAACGGATTTGGCTTCCCCACGCGATTTCCGATTGATCACCGCGTATATCCGCCAAATGCTTCCTCTGCTCCTCGATCTTCCGATCATAGAGCTTAGAGCGAAGCATCTTCATCGCACGTTCCCGGTTCTGAATTTGTGAACGCTCCTGCTGGCAAGCAACCACAATGCCTGAAGGGATGTGGGTAATACGTATAGCCGACTCCGTCTTATTAACGTGCTGTCCGCCTGCTCCACTCGCGCGGTACGTATCCACCTTCAGATCTTCGGTTCGGATTTCGATCTCAATGCTGTCATCGATTTCTGGGACTACATCACAGGAAGCAAACGACGTGTGACGACGACCCGCAGAATCAAACGGAGAAATGCGAACCAAACGGTGTACGCCTTTCTCTGCCTTCAAATACCCATAAGCATTAAAGCCCTTCACCAAAATGGTGACACTTTTAATACCGGCCTCATCACCGGGCAAATAATCAAGAAGCTCAACCTTGAAGCCGCTCTTCTCCGCCCAGCGCGTGTACATCCTATAAAGCATTAAACCCCAGTCCTGAGACTCCGTACCGCCAGCGCCAGGATGAAGCTCAAGAATCGCATTAAGCTTATCGTAAGGCTGATTTAGCAGCAGTTGAAGCTCAAACTCGCTAATCTTGCGCATGAGCTTCTCCACGCCGCTCACAACGTCTGATGCAAGCGACTCATCGCCTTCATCTTCCGCCAGCTCCAGCATCATCTGAAGATCTTCCTGCTCGCTGTTCATCCCGTCGTAATGATCCACAACTGACTTCACCGCATTAAGCTCAGAAATAACGCTTTGCGCTTTGTCATTATCATCCCAAAAATCAGGGAAAGTCATCTTCTCCTCGAAATTAGCAATCATTTCTTGCTTAAGATCTAAGTCAAAGGGACCCCCTAAGCTCTTGGAGCCGCTTGGCCATTTCACGCAGGTCTTGTTTAACCGTTATGTCTATCATAGCTTTCGCTTCACCTCAAAATAATGGTTCATTCTTTATTTTATGCCATGCTGTTTGATGCCGTTCCTTACTTGCCGTGGCACTGCTTGTATTTCTTGCCGCTGCCGCAAGGACATGCATCATTACGACCTACACGGTCCTCACGTTTAGCAGGGCGCTTCTCCATCGCTTCTCCGCCGCCGCTTGTTGTAGTCGTTTGGCCTTGAGCTACTTCTTGACGCTCCAGGTTGCTCTCTACGCGTGCCTTCATAATGTATCTTGCAACTTCCTCGTGGATGCTCTCGATCATTTCCTTGAACATCTCGAAGCCTTCAAATTGATATTCACGAAGCGGATCCGTACCGCCGTATGCACGCAGGTGGATACCTTGACGGAGCTGATCCATCGCATCGATGTGATCCATCCATTTGCTATCTACCGCACGAAGCACAACGACCTTCTCGAATTCGCGCATCGTTTCTTCCCCAAGCTCTGCTTCACGCTCATCATAGGAAGCAACGACTTCAGCATAAATGTAGTCGATGATTTCTTCCTTCTCTTTGCCCCAAATCTCTTCCTTGGTCAAAGATCCTTCTTGCAGGAAGTTCGCTTGCGCATAATCAACGATTGCTTGAAGATCCCACTCCTCCGGAATGTCCTCCGAACAGTGAGCTTCAACAATACGTTCGATGACAGGCTTAAGCATTTCCATAACTTCTTGGCGGATGTTCTCCGAACCAAGAATATCACGGCGCTGCTTATAGATAACCTCACGCTGCTGGTTCATGACATCATCGTATTGTAGAACAACTTTCCGGATGTCAAAGTTATTGCCCTCAACGCGTTTCTGCGCAGATTCAATCGCTCTAGAAATCATCCGGCTCTCAATCGGTTGATCCTCATCCAGTCCTAGCTTATCCATCATACCCATAATGTTTTCAGAACCGAAGCGGCGCATCAGCTCATCCTCAAGCGATAGATAAAACTGTGATGAACCTGGATCGCCTTGACGTCCAGCACGACCACGCAGTTGGTTATCGATCCGACGGCTTTCATGGCGCTCTGTACCAATGATATGCAAGCCGCCTAGTTCAGCAACCTCATCACCTAGCAAAATATCGGTACCACGACCAGCCATGTTCGTTGCAATCGTTACGGAGCCCGCTTGACCAGCGCGCGAAATAATTTCTGCCTCTTCCGCATGGAACTTCGCGTTGAGCACTTTGTGCGTAACGCCTCTGCGCTTCAGCATATCTGATAATTTCTCCGAGTTCTCGATAGAAATTGTACCTACGAGCACTGGTTGATTTTTACTGTGGCGTTCTACGATCTCTTCTACGACCGCTTTGAATTTACCGAGTTCGGATTTGTAGACAACATCTGCAATATCCTTACGGATCATGGAACGGTTAGTAGGCACTTGAATAACGTCGAGTCCATAAATACGCTTGAACTCTTCTTCCTCTGTCTTCGCAGTACCCGTCATACCAGCAAGTTTGCGATACATACGGAAGTAGTTTTGGAAAGTAATTGTCGCAAGCGTCATGCTCTCGTTCTGAACCTTCAGATCTTCCTTCGCTTCAATCGCTTGGTGAAGACCATCGCTATAACGACGTCCAGACATTAGACGACCAGTAAATTCATCAACGATGACAACTTCTTCTTCTTCCACAACATAATCCACATCGCGCTTCATAATGAAGTTCGCTTTCAGCGCTTGCTGTACGTGGTGGTTGAGCGTTACATTCGCATGATCGAAAAGGTTCTCGATTTGGAATGCCTTCTCCGTCTTCTCAACGCCTGCCTCAGTCAGCATAACGCTGCGAAGCTTAATATCGATCGTGAAATCCTCTTCAGGCTTCAAACGGCCAATAAAGCGGTCTGCGGCGAAGTAGAGCTCTGTTGATTTAGCAGCCTGTCCAGAAATAATAAGCGGAGTCCGCGCTTCATCGACAAGAATGGAATCCACTTCATCGATAATGGAGAAATAAAGAGGACGCTGAACCATTTGTTCTTTGTATAGCACCATGTTGTCACGCAGATAATCAAAACCAAATTCATTATTTGTACCATACGTAATATCGCATGCATATGCTTCTTGCTTCTCGTCATGCGACAAGCCGTGAAGATTACATCCGACAGTCATGCCTAGGAAGCCATAGAGCTGTCCCATAAGCTCGCTATCACGTTGCGCTAGATAATTATTGACCGTGATAACATGTACGCCTTTGCCAAGCAATGCGTTCAAATAAACCGGAAGCGTTGCAACGAGCGTTTTACCTTCACCCGTTCTCATCTCAGCAATTTTACCTTCATGAAGAACGATACCGCCGAGCAGTTGCACATCAAAGTGACGCATGCCAAGCGTACGCTTGGATGCTTCTCTAACTGTTGCAAAAGCTTCAGGCAATATTTTATCTAATGACTCGCCTTTTTCAATTCTTGCTTTGAATTCCTCAGTTTTCGCGCGAAGCGCATCGTCAGATAAAGCAGTGAATTTTGACTCAATCGCATTTATTTCATCTACCGTCCGTTGGATCCGCTTTACCTCGCGCTCGTTATGGTCACCAAATATCTTTTTCACTAATCCGAGCATGGAATTCCCCTTTCGTAGTAACGCCTCTTTGCATTAAATTGTATCAGTTTGTCGACACCGCCGCAACGAGGATGATTGTAAAAGAAAAAGCCTCTCTCCATAAAGGAGAAAAGGCTCTTCAATGTTGTGTATAATGATGGCTAGCCTTGCTCAATTAAACCGTATTTCCCGTCGCTTCGTTTGTACACAACACTGACCTCTTTGTTGTCCACATTCGAGAAGACGAAGAAATTATGTCCGACCATATTCATTTGCAAAATCGCTTCTTCCACATCCATTGGCTTAAGTGCAAAACGCTTAGTACGAACGAGCTCTAGATCATCCTCTTCTTCCAGAACGCCCACCGCGGAGCCTTCTTCTTTAAATAGAGCGCGTACACCGCTGCTTTGACGGAACTTACGATTTACTTTAGTTTTATGTTTACGTATTTGTCGTTCGAGTTTGTCCGCAACCAGATCAATCGATGCGTACATATCCTCGCTTTTCTCCTCGGCTCTTAGCATGACACCGGTGAGCGGTATGGTCACCTCAACTGCATGTTTCCCTTTGGTGACGGATAGTGTTACGTTAATTTCGGAGGTGATTGGTGCTTCAAAATATTTGTCCAATCGGCTGAGTTTCTTTTCGACGTAGTCTCTCAATGCGTCTGTCACTTGAAAGTGTTGACCTCGAATGTTGTAGTTCATGGGGAACTCCTCCTTTACATAGTCTTATTATAGCATATGTAGGCGTTCAAATCAAAATAGTTTTTTATCAATTTAGAATATTCAGACAAATACAACTATAGAACTACTAGACTTGTCACAACTTAGTCACGGACACCTATTTCACTTCAGACAACAAAAAAAAGCCCCGGTTTCCCGGAGCTTGGTGTAAGTTACTTGTTTAATGATCCAAATTATAGGTTGGCTGGATCAGCCGGATAATTACAGTTTAACTACGTTAGCTGCTTGTGGACCACGAGCGCCTTCAACAATATCGAATTCGACGGATTGGCCTTCTTCAAGAGTTTTGAAACCTTCAGTTTGGATAGCGGAGAAATGAACAAATACGTCGCCGCCTTGCTCAGTCTCGATAAATCCATAACCTTTTTCTGCGTTAAACCATTTAACTTTACCTTGCATGTGCAAACATTCCCTTCATCTTCAAATACTGTGAGGCATCGCTTTGTATAACCCACAATTTGACTATAACACCCACTTTATTGAATTGTCAAACAATTTATTGTAAGCGGATACACGAAGATCTAATCGCACTACTCACACTTATCGGATGGTGTCGATTTCTAGTTATTATGCCCTAGAAAGGTGAGCGTCACACGAATCTTAAATCTGCTGCATCTACTCAAACAAATATTTTAAATAGCATTAAGCGTGTAGTCTGTTTTCCTTAGCTAGTTACAAACAAATTAATTAACCTTTGTTTCTTTATTTATGTTGAGGAAACACAAAGAAGACGGGTGATTGTAATGCCCGACTTCTTATGTATATTGTCACTACTAAATTTAGAGAAAAGCGATACGATTTTGTTGAAGGAGCAGGAATTCGTGACTGAATTGTGGGATATGTCCGAATACGTGTTAAGTTGCTCAGATCATGAACACAAAAACATTTGTTATATGGTAGGGCTATATCGACGTTTAATGGGTGATATAGGGTGTGATAATATGGTGCAGTTCTTTCTTCCACGCTAAAAAATAGGGTATAACTTGTTGCGATAACTGGTTATCCAACAAATCCCAGTCTTCTTTGTTGAAATGTACAACAGTCATTGAAAGAGCGTTTTTGAACTGCTCATTAACTGAGCGCAGGTTATTTTCACCTAAGAATCTGGAAAACGTATCTATTTGTAAATTTATAGCTGTGTGTGCATCTAGTATATCCTTCATAACTCCAAAAGTTTCATTATAATCTCTGTCCRCTATCTTGGTAACGATAAAGTTAAAACCTTCATCTATTGACTCGCAAACATCCAATAATTTGCTCATTATCTGATATGAATTTATTAAATTATATTCTGTTTTTATGTTATCTGTTATAGTGACGTTCATTGTAAAGTCGTTTTTGAAATTAAAAACATAATTTTTGATACCGCAATTTAATGAGTTGACTTCATTATTACTAAATTCATTTCCACTCGTTTCTTTCACCAATCCGTATTCCTTGTCTTGTTCAGCCACATGATCAAACAGTTTTCGAAGGGAGGCATCCATTGCGTGTGCATATGTTTTAAAAAGCGCACCATCAAGGTCATTCATTCCGACTCGTTTATAGTAGGTAGAATTATAATTAATCAACAGCGCAGTCACTTTATCTTTGTCTTCCACGGAAGCTATTTGATCCTCTTCGCAATGAAAAATATAATATCGTGTATCCGATTTAACCCTATGCTCTCTAACTAACAGATTACGAATCTGCTTATGAGAATCGCCAAAATAGTAGGGTGATGTCTCATCCATGATCGTCCAAGGATTGTTATATGCGAATGGCACAGTATAAAGTTTGTTACGGAGATTAACAGTAACAGCTAAATCAGTTTCTAATATTTCTCTACCTACAATATATTTCATTTCGGATCGTGAAAATCCAGAGTTGTCAATGATGACTGAAAATGTATGGGGTGCAAATTTGCCACAAAGCATAGCTATATATCCGCCGTATGAAGAACCGTAGGCAATTATTTTTTTCTTATTTACCGCAGGGTAATTTTTGAGAACTTCACCTAGCACAGTTAGGTTATCGAGAGCAGGTAAAAATCCAAAGGACTGATACTCTTGTCGTCCCGTGATCTTTAAAGCTTGACATTGATGATCTAATTTGGATATCCCTTTGCTTTCTAACAGTTCTCCTACCTTCGTATAAAAATCGTTATCAGAAGAAATGTTATGCCAATAAGTACTTGGAACTCCATAGACCGTTTCCATATTATGAATGAAGTGGTCGTCCAATTTCGTCTCGGTTCCTCGGTATATACCAAAATAATTCAAGGAGACCACTATACAATTATATTTTTCAGCAAGGTATGGATTTAATTTTTCTATTTGATAACTTGAATTAGCAAGTCCACCAAACCCTGGGATAGTTAGTATCAATCCAGTTTCTTCAGTTACACCGGCATCCGGTAACGTGACATAATAGTCCAGTTCTTCTCTTTCAAAACCTAATTCAATATCTGCATGAGGTTTAATTTTATAATCTAAAGTTCCCAAAGTCTATTCCTCCGAATCTATGTTGTTAACGTATTCGTTAATTGATAAGAAGAGTTGTAACATTATGATAATTATCGGAAAAGCAATGCTCAATGATTAATTCTTTTAACGCAGGGCTATTCTCAATTCTTCAACCGTAAGAGACTTAAATAAAAAAAAAGCCACCCTCAGGGCGGCAACTCAATCTTTTAATTCGATTAAATGACTGTCGATTGTGTTTGTTTGAACGTGTTTCCACTCGTTTGTGCCGCTAGTTGGTTATATTGTTTAGCTGCCTGAATCCAGGTTTCTTTCAAATCAATCAGATGAGAAAGCACTTCTTCAACCGGTTCTACATCCTTCTTCATATTCGCCTCAATTAATCGCATATTAAAATACTCATATAAGTGTAGCAAGTTTTCTGATATAGGATTAGAACGATCGATTGTAATAACAAACTCACTAACTATATCCTGAACCCGTAGTAGACTTGTATTTGCATCTGAATAACGTTGTTCTCTAATTGCTTCAATTCCTTGACGGCAAAAACGAATAGCGCCATCGTAGAGCATAATAAGTAGTTGTCCTGGAGTTGCCGTTTGAACTGTGTTTTGAAGATACTTATTACGTTGTTGAAGTTGCATTGTTTATCCTCCTAGAACTAAATTAATTTATCATTTATGCGCTGTGTGAGTTCATCATCTTACAATAATGAATTAGCCTTTCTTATCTATAAGTATACCAGCCATTTCCCACATCTTAGCGACAAAATCCAACGTTTTCTCTGGAGGAATCTCACGAATGACTTCACCCGATGCACTGTCTAATACTTTCACTGAAATGATATTGGTCTGTTTATGTACAGAAAACTCTAGGTTTGTGCTTTTTCCCTCGATAGCCTTAATTGCTCTATCGATGGCCTTAACTAGCTGTTCTTCGCTAATTGCGACATGCTCACCGCGGGCCTCTGCTTTTTTCAGTTCCGAAGAACTTGAAAATTTCGAAAGTTGTTGAGAATCACTCACCGTACTTGAACTCTCTTTCACTGCCCCAGTATTACCTAAATCCATACTAGTAGCAACTCTAATCGACGAATTACTCGTCACTGTAGCCGGTATATTAGTGTTCATTACCTATCATTCCTTCCGCATCAATAGTCCTAGTTAATATATCGGTAACTATTCTCTTTTGCATTAGAAGAAAACTTGTATATTTTATTGGGTATTTCACTTGGGTATTTCACAATATGAATAAATAAAAATAGGCCTCTCCTAAGAGAGAGCCTCTGCCCACTATTATTTCTTTTTATCGAAAAATGCACCGTATGGAGAATGTGAGTTACCATAATCCCCATATTGCTGATTAACAGCTTGACTTCTCTTCATGTTCATTATTTCAGATCCCAAATTCTGTTTCTTACGATTCATTATTGGAAAAATTCTTTGATCAACTTCATATGCTGGTTGAAGATAGGTTTGTATCTGAATCTCGGTAAAAGAACATCCGTGTTCCAATGCTTCTGACACAAGATCAATCACMTCTTGTCTCTTATCCAGAAGTTCTACCCATTCTTCAGGCTCACTATTATCTTCTAATATTCTCTGCTCCAACGTATATGTATATGATAAAAAATCGTTAAGCAGAGAATCTAGAGAAGTATTCATAGTCGGTAACCCACTCCTTCTGAAGCTGTTAAAAAATGATTTTTTTAAAAAATCCAGCTAACTTAACCTAGTTGTTGTGATAACCAATTTCCTTGGGCATTCGCTTTACTCATCGCAGTTTCCATTGCGGTGAACTTCTTCCAATAACGACTTTCTATGTCCTCTAATCGTTTTTCCCATCTACTAATATCTGTATTAATTCTAGTTAGACCTTGACCAAGAATACTCTTGTCTGCAAATGATCCGGAACTTCCAGCTTTCTCTGTAAGTTTAGCCATCGTACCGTTAATTTGATCGTATAAACGCTCGATCAAGCCACTCTCGGAAAATTTAGTAGTAGCATCCGTCGAAGTACTCTTTTTAGTAAACAGATCCATTATAGCATTCCCATTTATAGAAATGGCTTCTTTTAGCTTCGTTTCATTAATATAAAGCTTCCCTTTTTCTGAATAATCACCCGTTGTAATTCCAAACTCACTCAGATTATCATATTTTGCATCCATTCCAGCGCCAGTAACATTCGCTGATAAAGCTAGACGCATTTGAGATAACGCATTAGATAACAAAGCATCTTGGCGTAGTAAGCCGCTCTTGGCCTTTTGTTCCCATTGTTCAACTTGCTTATCGGATAATGATTCCTTCTCTTCGTTTAATAAAGGTTTATAATCTCTGTAGGTGCGTTCACTTAACTTACCATTTATCTTATCTATAATTTCGTTATATTTGTCTACATATTCTTTAACCGATTTAAAAACAGCGTCCTCATCAGGTTTGAGACTAATTTCTGCTTTTCCCGGACCTTTAATGTTAAATTCAACACCATCAAATGTGAAGGTATTACTATTGATTACATATGAAACACCGTTAATAAGTACGCTTCCTGATGTACCAGGTGTAGCAGGTTTGTTTTGCGGGGGAACCGCTGGGTCTGGACCCAACTTAGATTGAAATTCAGAACTTATTGCAATAGCTGGATATTTTCCATTCGAAGTGAACGTTATAGATTTATCATCTTTCATAAAGCTTGCTGTGATACCGGTTTGTGATGATAATGCATTAATTTTTGCTACAACGCTGTGTATGGTATCAGTGATGGTTACATCAATACGATCTTTAATAGGGTCTGGACCAATTGTAAAGGAAAAATCTTCYGCAACTAATCCAGTCCCATTTATTAAACTGTCTTTGATCGTAAACTTCRAAGTTTCATTCTGCGCTGCTACGGGGGCTGACTGTAATTCTACATTATATACAGAAGCACTCGGAGTCCCCTTTTGCTTTACAGAAACTATCGAATCATTACTAGATGTTAATACCTTCTTCTGATAATTTGATTGTAGCTTCATATCAAAGGTTTTATTTTTTAAATCGGATAGGAGGGCGTTCATTTCTCGATATTGGTCGCGTCTCCACTCTTCTGTTTGCTTCTTTTGAAGAAGTTTATTTAGCGGTGCGCTCTGAGCTTTCATGAGATTTTTGACGATTGACTCTGTATCCATACCTGAGACTAAGCCACCCATACGAATTGGACTTACCATAGTATTCTTCCACCCTCTTCTCTTAATGTCTTATAAAACTTAAATCTCTTATCAAATCACTATTACTTTCCCGGGCTCTAAATTGATTTTTTATATGTGTTTTACTTTTTCTCAAAAGAGAATTGCCTATCACATTTCGTGATACATAATTTATATATACTATTAGTACTATCGGATCGAAATAGAATATAGTTTAGGAAATTTGATAAATATTGATAAATTAGAATACAACAGGTCAGTTGCTCATCCTCTATTTTCAACTAGACTGTTTTTGGTCTTCTACTCATCAATGACTCACACAAAAACAAATCATCTTCCGTATCAATGTCATGAGAACGATTTTTCGGCATAACAAATGCAACTGTATTATCTTTTAAGAATGACTTGTTCTTTATAAGCCACCTTGTCTCCGCTACATAAACAGCTCCATTAACCATAAAAACATCAGATAAATCCTGACGCCGGGCTGGTATATCATTCTGAGGGATAAGCAGTTGCATATGGTTATTTTCTCCTAAGGTGTACATCCAATATGGTGATTTGTCCACTTTCGCTACGCTCACACAAGCAGGAGCACCGGTTTCTATAATTCTTTCTATACATCCATCAATATCATCTGCTAGTCTCAGTGGAGATGTTGGCTGAAGAAGAACAACGTAATCATAGTCAGGTAATTTTTCTATAGCATGAAGGACAGGGGCAATCCCCGGTGTTGTATCTAGTGAAAGATGTTTGGGACGAATAAATGGAACCTCACAGCCATAGCTTTTTGCAACTTCAATAATTTCAGGATCATCAGAAGATAAAATAAGTCTATCTATATATTTTGATTTAATTGCTTGTTCCATTGTCCAGAAAATCAATGGTTTTTGGGCTAGATTTATTATGTTTTTTCGTGGAAGGCCTTTTGAACCACCCCGGGCTGGAATGACAGCGAGTATTTTTTTCTTATTTATCATACAAAAACCCCCCGAAAGTCACCAATAGCCTTCTCATAATCATCCACTCTTCCAATGTCAAGCCAATACTCTCTCAATGGGAAGGCAGAGACCCCTCTTTGCAATTCAATCATCATCTTAAGCAAGTCAGGCATATCAAAAAACTCATTCTGAGGTATATATCTCAAAACTTCAGGATCCAATACATATATTCCGGCATTTACAAAGTTTTTGTGAACTGGTTTTTCAACGATAGAACGAAGTCGATGATTTTCCGTTTCGATTACGCCATATGGAATCTGATATTCGTATTCTCGTACACATATTGTAGCAGCTGCTTTTGTTTCATAATGGAAATCTAGTAATTGTTCATAATTGATTTTTGTCAGCAAATCGCCATTCATGACGAAAAATGGAGCCTTTGGCCATTCGTCCAAAAGCGATAATGCCCCTGCTGTTCCCAATCTCTTATCCTCTTCGATATACTCAATATTTACTCCCAGATGCCTACCATTTTGAAAGTAGTCTTTAATAATTTCTTTTTTATAATTAACGGATAGAATGAAATTTTTAAATCCAAAGTTTTTAAAGCTTTCAATAATTGTTTCTAAGATTGGCTTATCCCCAACCTTAAGCATTGGTTTGGGAATGTCATCTGTTAACGGACGAAGACGTGTTCCTAGACCACCAACCATTAATACAATTACATTCTCTTTTTGTAATAATTGATTAATATCCTCTGCAAATAGTATACGCTGAATTTGATTAGTATTGCTCACGATTGGAAGTTGTCTTAACTGTCGTTTTCTCATTATTTCTTTGTAATAAAAATCTTTTTTTCCGACTCTTTCATATACAGGAGATCTATTCATTACCTCTTGAATAGGTGATTCAAGCGGTAAACCTTTTAATATTCCTCGGCGAATATCACCATCTGTTACTGTGCCTAGCAGATGACTATCTTTATCAACCACAACAGCAAATTGCAAGGCAGATTGATCAATAATTCTCATCGTGCTAATAACTGATATTTCAGGAGTAATTAAAATATCTTTCCAGTTAATCATCAGTTGCGCTCCCTTTTC
The DNA here is from genome assembly GCF_052115145.1 of Paenibacillus sp. 2TAB26. Lineage (NCBI taxonomy): Bacteria > Bacillati > Bacillota > Bacilli > Caryophanales > Paenibacillaceae > Paenibacillus > Paenibacillus sp. 2TAB26. The sequence goes on along the minus strand of NZ_JBFRGC010000001.1, from coordinate 286,949 downwards.
ATATGTAGTAATACGCCTGATGAAAATATTACATCACTTTATTTTTCACACCTGTAATTAGCCACTCGATAATTCTTTCATTCAAATCATTATAAGTTCTTTCTGCTTTTTCTAATTCTACAATCTCAAAATTAGCTAATAGTTCTTTAATATCCTCTTTTGTTGAAAACCGTGCCACACCTTTATCTTTTAATGGTCCCTCAGAGGGAATCCAAGTATTTTTACCGATGTTCTCGCCTGTTTTATCTCCCCAGCTGCCTGTTGCAAAAGTTTTACTGTATACCTTTCCATTTTCTTTTAAAACTCGATAAATTTCATTGTAAATTACAGTTGAATTTTCATAAGAATTAGCATAAATTGCTTCATTATCGATTACAGCGTCGAATGATGAATTTTCAAAAGGTAATGAGATAATATCTCCTACGAATAATTCTCCTGACCAATCAATAACCTCTTTTTTTAATCTCGTTTCAGCTCTTTTAATTGCAGTTTTTGAACCATCTATCCCATAAACTGAAAATCCTTCTCTCGCTACATACCATAAGTTAGCTCCGGTGCCGCAGCCTACTTCTAAAATTTTTATTTCTTTTCTATTTGGAGATCCATAAAAATTACGTGCGATAAAGCGTATCAAATCTTCAGAAGGATATTTCCCCCACTCTTGACTGTTAAATACTTGCTCCCATGTTTGATCCCAAGCCATTATATACACTCCTTTTCTTATCGATAAAATAAAATAAATTGCTTTTTTTGAGGATTTTCTTTTAAATATACTGATTTTAATTCATCATAAATTCTATGATTATGTTCATAGCTTCCGATTTGAAATGGCAATTCCTTTTTTGAAAATCCTCTCTTAAAAAAAAGAAGTGGGTTTTCATCCGAACTATCTGTTCCTCCACCTAAATATAAGGCTTGTATGTTGCAACGCTTTGCATATTCAGCAAATTCATATATCAGTAAATTTGCAACATTCTTTTTCCTGCCTTCCTCATTTGACGCAGAGAGATGATATTCCGCAATCTGACCACTTGCAAAGAAAATTGAAGCTCCTATAACCTGACCCATCTCATTTTCTGCACTAACTAAATACACTAATTCATTTTGTAATAATTGAACAAAGTATTTATCATTAAAAAAGTAATCTTCCGTTGATTTCTTTTTGATCATCAGTTCAGTATACATGTCAATAAATTGTTGGATGTATGTTCTGGACTTGGAAAAAGTAATCTTAAGATTACTTTTTTGAGCTTTCCTGATCGCAGTCCTAACTCGAGTACTAAATTCGCACAGTAAATTTTGTTTAGTAGTATCGATATAAACAGTCTGTCTATTTTTGGTAATCTGACCATAATAGTTAATTTCATTTTTCATCAATGGGTGGAAACGGATAAATTCAACCAGCACGGATTGATCTAAGCACCATTTTTTGTATTCCTCGATACATCCATCTATAAACAATTTATCTCCAAAGCAAAGCGGCCCGCCATATCCATATGGTGATTGGACATCAAAAAAAGTTGTGTTTGGTACTTTTCCAAAATGAAAGGCATGATAATAGATATTTCCATTATCTTCTTTTGCAAAAAAGATAGTTTGTATATCTTTTTTATTACAAGCATCATTAATGACGTATTCAGGATGAAAATAAAAAGACTGCATTTCTACAGGTAATTTATTAAAAATATGTAATGCTTGTTCTGTAGATACAATCATTTTAAAGTAATCTCCTCATCCATAATGAAATCCTTTACAGACTTTTCCTTTAAAATATTCCAATACTCAAAAGGAGATATACCATTACCGGGTCTTTTAATTGTGATATTATCAACTGTGAAGACTTCACCTTGTTTGATTTCCTTACTTGCAACTATGCTTTTTCTTGCAATTTCAACGTTTTTCATTTCGGATTTAGAAGGAATCTTTATGCCGGTCCCTTTTGCTGATTCTACTTGCCTTATTGCTTCAATCATTTGTATCAATTCTTCCGGTGAAAGTGAAGCCTGATGATCTGGTCCCTCTGCTTGTTTGTCATACGTAATGTGTTTCTCAATAACCGTTGCTCCTAAAGCAACGGCGGCAATTGTTATTGCGATTCCTTCTGTATGATCTGAGTACCCTGACTGCAATCCAAACGCAGTTTTCATCGTATTGATAGCCAATAAATTAACATCTTGAACAGGTGCAGGATACTCTGTAGTGCAATGTAACAATACCACGTGTTCTTTCAAAAGTTGCTGTCCTTCTTGCGAGATATAAGCCTCTTTAAACACATTAATAGATGGAGTTTCTGTTTTCTGTAATAAACCGAATGCTATAACACCAAGTGCTGCTTCTACTTCACTTAATGTTGACATTCCTGTTGATAATATTATTTTCACTCCTTTTCGAGCTATATGATAAATAAGCGGCGCATTTGTAATCTCTCCAGAAGGGATTTTTATTGTTTTTAACATTAGCTCATCAATTAAAAAATTAGCACTCTCTATATCAAATGGCGTCGATAAAAATTCAATTTCACTTGCATCGCAATGTGCTTTTAACTCTTTAAATTGTTCAAAAGAGAGTTCAAGCTTTCTCACCATATCAAATTGCGACTCTTCTCCACCCGTTGTATTAATTTGATACTCCGCTTTAGGGGCGTGCATACTAATAACATTTTCTGTTTTGAATGTCTGAAACTTCACAGCATCCGCTTTACCCTTTACTGCAATATCCACTAACTTCTTTGCCAATTCGATGTCACCATTATGATTAACTCCTGCTTCAGCAATAATAAATGTTCTACTCATTTACTCACCTCTAGGAAAAATTGAGAAATATATCTCACTAAATAATAAACATGATCTTCGTTCATTCTTTGGTCGATCGGTAACGTTAATATATTTAAACTTACATTTAAATCTTCTTTAAACGTACTATCTGAGATATTCCAATGAATAGGACAAAAAATATTATGCCTAATTAAAAACTGTCGTAGATCATTGCGAAAACCACCACTAACTAAAACTGGGAAGCCTAGTGGAACTTCATAACTTGAAATAGTTTCAAAGATCACATTTAAAAAACTACTAATATGAACATCTTGCTCAATAAGCTCCTTTAATAAGAACCAATTCCTTCTCCTTACTGATTTGATTTCTTCAAAATCTATTCTTTCCATTAAAAAGGTTGAAAAATCCGAAATTCCATTCAATGATATTATATTATCTAAGCGTGCTTCCGAATGCTTAAGCAATGGTAGATAATCAGTGTCTTTCATAGAAAGCGAACGTCTTATTTTCCCCTCAATTTGATCTAACAAAAATTCCATATTATCGAAATTCGGGAACAAATTTATTTGTATGTTTTTATTGCTAATCAACAATGCACCGTCTGGTTGTGGAGTGAATTTTCTGTAACTATATATCCTAAAATCAGACCATTCGCTATATATATCAGAAAAGGCCGCCTGTACACAATCTTCAATAACATAAAAGCGCTGTTCTAGCTTTTTAAGTCTCAGCCAATTACTCATTGATTTATTTTCATGCCCAAAGTAATGAACAAATAAAAAAACAACATTGTTTAAATCTTCAGGTAAATTAGCTGGTGTTTTTAAATCAGCGCCCATCGAATAAAAATGAATTGTGTATTTTTTTTTTTTGAAAGGCTGTATAACAGAATCACAAACGTATGCTGGTAAGTAAGCTATTCTTTCTATACCCCTACCCTCTAATTCCTCTAAAGCATGATAAATAGCAGAACGCCCTGTTGCTGTCCATATATAGTGAGAATGCTTTTTCGTTATATCTTTCATGTCTCTCTTTTTACTAGAAAGCAATAATGAAACATCAATCTCCATATCGCCGCCTATTCTAAACATGATTTCCTTCATTCCTATCTAATTTATATCGTAGAACGATTTTTTTATAATGTCTCTTAAATCTATATTCTTTAAGAGATTAATAATATTTTTAGATGTAGTAGTTCCATCATACTTTAAGTTTATATGTGCTAGTGACCGTTGAAACTCTGTCGAAAGAGCCCACTGAATAGATTTTATAATATCATCTTTTATTGGATTACAATTTATTATAGAACTTGCCATCAAACGCCCCTCTTGCCTACTCCCAATATTAATAGTCGGCCTTGACAGAGCTGGTGCTTCCGTAACCCCACTTGAGGAGTTACCAATTACTAATTTACTATATTTCATTGTGCTTAAATATCTTAATTGTCCCAAGGAAAAAAAGGATTTTACACGATCAGGATTTGTTGCAGTATAATCATCAATTAATTGATTTATCCTTCTGCCTTCAGAATCTGCATTCGACTTCGTAAAAATAATCTGATAGTCTGGAAAATCATTTAAAGCCAATAGTAAATTCGCCATTTGTTCCTCTGCCGTTTCAACTTCAAGTGTACAAGGATGAAATGTGACTAAGAAAAACTTCTTAAGATTATAACCATAAAACTCATCTAACTCTTCTTTTGACAAAAAAGACATTTTACGAATATTTTCAACACCCAAGTCACCTACATTAAATACTCGATTAGGTTGCTCTCCAAGCTGGATAACACGCTTTGTATATTCCTCATTGGCAGTAAAATGGATATGACTCATCTTTGTAAGCGAATGTCGAATCGACTCATCAATTGCACCCTCTGTCAATTCCCCACCAGAAATATGTGCAACAGGGATCCTCATCACTAATGCAGTCTGAGCAGCGCTTAATATTTCAAATCGATCTCCTAGTAAAACCAACACATCTGGCTGCAATCGCTGAAATGCATCAGCGAATCCTAATATAGCAATTCCCATTGATTTCGCTATGCCTGGTGGTGTATCAGATGACAATAGCATTTCTATTTTTTCATCTATTTCAAATCCATCTTCTTCAATTTGTTTATACGTTAATCCAAACTCTGGAGATAAGTGCATACCTGTCACAACCAATTGCAAATCCAACTCATCATCGTTTTGGATTTCCCGCATTATTCGGCATAAGAGACCATATTCTGCACGGGTTCCGGTAATAATACATATTTTACGATTAGCCATTATAATCTCCTTGCAACGGAGTTGATGGAATATTAATAACTCGTTTATTCATTTGATTGGTAACGGAAAGATCTGCCTTTGGACAATGTGCGTAAGGCATTAATTCGTTTAGAGGTGTCCAGATTGGACGTGCCATTACACCTTCGCTATTCAATAGATCCAAAACAGAATCACGAGAGTGGCTATTTTCATCAAGTAATAGCGTCTGCAGCCAGTAATTACTTTTTCCAAAAGAAGGCTCATTAAACACTTGCACACCTTCAACTTTTTCGAACAATTGCTGATAATGCTTTGTTAATTCTCTTTTTGATGAGATAAAAACATCTATCTTTTCTAGTTGTGCACATCCAATTGCTGCATTAATATTCGGCATTCGGTAGTTGTACCCGATTTCATCATGACGGTATTCCCAACGATGAGGAAATTTAGCTGTTGTCGTAATATGCTTTGCATAATCAGCAAGTTTTTCATCATTAGTTAAAATAGCACCGCCGCCACCGGTTGTTATAATTTTATTTCCATTAAAGCTAATTGCCCCAACTAGTCCAAGCCCACCAGTATGCTTGCCTTTGTAAAAAGAACCTAATGATTCGGCTGCATCTTCTACAAGAACAAGACCGTAACGGTCACAAATATCGATTATTGGATTAATATCAACTGGATGTCCAAATGTATGCATAGGAACAACCGCGCGAATGACCCTCCCCGTTAGCTTATTGATTAACTGGCCATTTTTAATAATTCCAATTTCTCGAATATGTTCTTCAAGTTTCACAGGATCTATCCCAAGTGTTTGTTCAGATACATCTATAAAATGTGGAATTGCCTGTATATACGAAACTGCATTGGCTGTCGCTATAAACGTTAGCGCTGGAATAAATACCTCATCATTCGATTTCACACCCGCTATTTTAAGCGCTATATGTAAAGCTGCAGTACCATTAACAACAGCAACTGCTCGTTTCACACCTACGTATTCTGCTAGACGATGTTCAAACTCATCGACATATTTCCCAACAGATGATACCCATCCTGTTTGTATACAATCTGTTACATACTCCAGTTCTTTTCCACAGAATGTTGGTTCATGTAATGGAATAAAACCCCTATCTCCGTGAATGGCTTTTATGCTCTGGGCTATGCTTTTCCATTGATTATTCATATGTTATATACATCTGCCTTATATCGAGATAAATTTTCTGGATTCGTGAACCATTCAATGGTTTCCTTTAAACCACGCTTAAACCCATCAATTCCCCCGTAAGCAGGCTCCCAGTCGAGTAGTTCTTTCGCTTTTTGATTATTGGCCCAGAGTCGTTCCACTTCACTTTTCTCAGGACGATGACGAATTTCGTCTGTTTCAATTTCGATTTCCACACCCATAACTTCTGCAATAATAGCAGCTGTTTCACCGATTGAAATTTCATAATTGCTTCCGATATTAATAACTTCGCCAAGCGCTTTATCACTATTTAATATGGAGATGAACCCATTTACCGTGTCTTGTACATAGTTAAAGTCTCTCGTTGGACTGAGGGCTCCAAGCTTGATTTTCCGCCCGCCCGAAGCAAGCTGTGTAATAATAGTCGGTATAACAGCACGTGCGGATTGACGTGGTCCATATGTATTAAAAGGTCGAATAATCGCTATAGGTGTCTCGAATGAACGGTGGAAGGCTAATGCCATTTGGTCTGCACCGATCTTAGACGCTGAATAGGGCGACTGTCCTTGCAGGGGGTGATCCTCATCAATCGGTACATATTTGGCAGTGCCATAAACTTCACTCGTTGATGTATGAACTACTTTAGCTATATTAAGCTCACGTGCAGCCTGCAGCACATTTAGTGTACCTTTGATATTCGTGTCTACATAAGTATCTGGCGAATGATAGGAATAGGGAATTGCGATTAGCGAAGCCAAATGCAGCACTTTATCACAATCTTTCATCGCTTCCTTAACTCCATAGGGGTCTCTTATGTCCCCAGCGAAAACTTCAAAATCTGATTTATAAGTGGAATGATCTAGCCACCCCCAAGAGTTGAATGAGTTATAATAAACAAATGCTTTCACATCGTAACCTAACCCTACCAACTTTTCTGTTACATGTGAGCCTATAAAACCGTCTGCTCCTGTTACAAGAACTTTCCCATATTTACCCAAATACCCTCACCTCCTTATAACACTAATTAAATTCTTTTAAGCTTTCTTCGAGTATAGCAATAATATTGGTGATAACAAAAACACTAATCGTAAAAAATTCAACTTGTATTTCTCTGTTTCTTCTAAAATTTTCTGAGGTTAGAACGTTTTCAATATCATAAAGCTTCCAAAACGCTGTAAGCAACGCGGGTTGCAAAGTGTGCCTTAACAACCAATTCTCCGTTACTATTCCGTATAGTGGATCACTCTTCTGTAATTTTTTTAAGATTTTTTGCATTTCTTTATCTGATGGAGATATTGCAATTTTCAATTTTGAGATTTCAATTTTTTGGTTTTCAAACTTCACTTTTAGCTCAGAGAAGAACTTAACTTGTTCGTGGATTACTGTTATCATTTTATCTTTAGAAAGTGGATATGATTGCTTATTCTTCAGTACATCTTTGACCGATTGTATTTGTTCTGAACAATAATTTTGTAACACATCTTCTAAAGTCATTTGGACCGTATTTGCAATTTTTGCGCCCCCTTCGGTCGCATTAATGACGAATAACTTATTATCAAATATTTGCTTTTCAAACCATAGTCTAAAATTGATCCACATTTCAGTTGTAGTAACCTTGTCGCCATAGTAACCTTCAACTAATAATTTCTCAACATCAGAGAACACTTGAGTTGTGAATTTTTTATTATCATAAATCGTTCCACCAGCATGAGACTGTTCAGTCGAACTTCCAAATGCTAAGTCTTGACCCACTAACACAATCGGTGAAGCACCGATGTGTTCGGCGAAACCAAACGCAACATGCGCACATGATACACCCATTCTAATCGAATTATCTCCTGTTAATCCAAATACATTCTGTATCCAGTTAAACTCACCTACGTTTTCCCTCATTGGAACGATGAAGTCGCCTTTGAAATCTTCAAATACTTTAGGATACAGAACAAGAGGAGCAACAAGCGATATTTCACTCGGGTAATTTTTGTTCTCATAAAAATAAGAATACGTTTCAATTTCCCGTTCTATTGAACAAATAAAATCAGGAATAATCCCTTCATCGCAAAGTCTGCTTGCAATGGTATCTACTGCAATAATAACAGCCTTATTTTTCATTTTCTTTATTTGGTCTATATTCTTATTAAGCGATGGACCCGCGGCTACAATAATTGCTGGTTTATTTGCAAAAGAATTTTTCAAATGCGAGACATCTTTAGAGCGTATTAAACATTTTATATTTTTCATACTTTGAGTAAAGCCAGTTAAACTATCTTCAACAGAATTACCTAACACAAGCGCTTTATATTTCACCGTTTCTGTAACTTTTTTCACTAATGCTACACTTACATCTACTCCATTGTTTCTGTAATACGATGTGAAATAAAATTTAATATTTTTCATATAATAGACAAGTATGGTTGAAAATAAATTATCTAAGAAAAAAGCAAATTTATTCAAATCATCAGCAAAAAGTACTACGCGCGAATTATTAAATAGTCCTAAATCTTGATTATTTAATGCGTGATGAAAAAATGAAAAGTTAGGCTCAACGATTATGAGGTATGACTCTTTGCTCATGGTTCGAATTACAGTTTCAATTTCGTTTATGGAATTAATACCGACGCAAATAATGAGTTCCCGTTTGTTAGGATTAGGTTTATTCGATTCATCAAATTCATGGCCTTGTATGAACAGTTGGTCGTTCATAAACGTATGTTGAATATCATCTTCTTTAGGCTGACCTATCCAATGAGCAGTGTTTACAGATAATAGTTCAATGTTTTTATCCAATAGAGTCTTAACCATGCTGAATGCTCCCTTATCTCACAAAATCAATATCAATAATCTATTACTAAATTTCCACTAAATAACATTTATGATACCAAAAAATCTCCCGAAAAATTCGAGAGATTTTTTGGATTTTTCGTTTAATGCTATTCAATCGTATTAATCGTATAGATTATCTCAACAATTGAAGTACGCCTTGCGGCTGTTGGTTAGCTTGAGCAAGCATCGCTTGTGCAGCTTGTGCAAGGATACTATTTTTCGTTTGTGCCATCATTTCCTTAGCCATGTCTGTATCACGGATACGAGATTCAGCAGCAGTCAAGTTCTCTGATGCAGCGCCTAAGTTGTTAATCGTGTGCTCAAGTCTGTTTTGAATAGCACCCAAGCTTGAACGTTGGGAAGAAACTTTTTGCATAGCGTTTTGTACCGTTTCAATTGCTGTAGCAGCACCGAATTTAGAAGAAATATCAATATCTTTAACTCCCAAAGCAGATGCACGCATGTCACTAACCGAGATGAATGCTGTTTGGCCCGCATTTGCACCGATTTGTGTCATGATCGAACCAGCAAGATCGCTAGAAGCAACTTCAGCTTTACCGAATACAAACGTCATGCTTTCTCCGACTTTCATGTTAGTAGCAGGGTCGGAAATAGCCAAAGTTTGGTCTGCTGTGAAAATGCCACCTGCTGCACTGAAAGTGATAGCTGATGAACTAACTGTGATAGCTGTTGATGAAACTGCTTTACCATCCGGTCCAACAATTGAGAATGTGCTAGTAGTAGAAGTTCCGCCTGTCTTAACAATCATATAAGCGCCATCTTTGCCTGAGCCTGTAGCAGCAGCAGTATTTAAAGCATCTGCAACAGACGTTGCAATTGTAACGCCTGAGTTATTGTTGATTTTAGCAAAACCAGCTACTGCCTCAGTTACACCTTTAGCAGAACCATCAAGCAATTTCTTTGTATTGAACTCCGTTGTGTTACCGATACGGTCAAGTTCAGATACCAATTGCTTAACTTCAGATTGAAGCTCTTTACGGTCAGCATCTGTGTTTGTATCATTCGCAGATTGAACAGAAAGTTCACGCATACGTTGCAAGATGGAGTGAGTTTCGTTCAATGCACCCTCAGCCGTTTGGATCAAGGAAATGCTGTCTTGAGCATTTTTTGAACCCATTTCTAGACCGCGGATTTGACCACGCATTTTTTCGGAAATTGCAAGACCTGCTGCATCGTCGCCAGCACGGTTAATTTTCAAACCTGAAGACAATTTTTCGATGTTTTTGCTTGTTGCTGCTTGGTTAGCACCCAATTGACGGTGCGTGTTCAAAGCTGTAATGTTGTGGTTAATAATCATTAGTATTTCCTCCTTGAAATTTTCGTATTTCCGCATCCTTGCGGAAGCTTACGATAATAGTTCGGCCGCTCTATTATCGCGCTACTATATTTATCGGAATCCTACTTCAATTGTTTATAGCTTATAATTAAATATACGATTATTTTTTAAAAAACTTTGTAACGTCCTCTATGGATACAGAATTAATAGCTGCTGCACGATTTTCAGCTTGTATAGCCATATATATTTCTTTCCGATGAATATCTACTTCCTTCGGGGCTCTTATCCCTAATTTCACATTGTCCCCTTCTACGCCCAGAACAATAATTTCAACGTTTGTTCCAATCATAATGGACTCATTGCTTTTACGTGATAAAACAAGCATAGCTTTTCTACCTCCCTAGGTTTGATTGAGCGGAGCACGCGAGCTGTATGTATTATCATGGAGAATGAGCTGTTTGCCGAGCAGCGTTCTTCGATTCAAAATAATAGGGGCAAGTAAATTGATTGTTGCATTCGCAAAGTCTGTGTTTACGGTCAGCACAGACCAAATCTCGACCTCTTCTTCACTGTTGATTCCCAGTTCTTCTTTAACATGATCGGGGAGCTGCCATTCATACTCTGGATAAAATAAGAACGGGTCTGCAACCAATAAAGATATGGATGGTTCATCACCAGCCTTCATTAGCTTCATCGGCAGATTATCTCCAACCTCTTCAAATATGAATTGAGTCAAGTGCTCAAAGCCTGGAATGCCCTGCTCAAACTTATAGCTAGTTTGTTCTGTATTCACATTATAACCCCCTAATAGGATAACTATTTTATTAAAAATAAAAACTATAGACCCTATGCGTTTTACGCAATTGATCCATAGTTTTAACATTAACGATCTCTAAATAAGTTGGTCAATTTGTGGTGGTATAATCTCCACTTTAGGATATTGACTCATATAAATATCTAGCTTGCCGCGCTCGTATTCAATAATAGGCTTGTTCACTTGCACGTTATAATTCACTCTGCCAGGAGTCGTATCAATGGTCAGTTCACCAGGTATATATTCAATATCAATATTATCATAGGAAGCTTCCCCGACAAAATCAAACTCAGGAAATGTTCTTTGCCACTCCCTGGCCATCTCCGCTATCGGATTCCCTCCCAAATGAATCGATGCCATCTGATCGCCCTTCTGCACAATACGTGCAATGCCCTTTAAAGCGATATCGGAAGCCATTGAATATATTTTGCTCATCGTCTCTAAATTGTTTCCAAGCGCTAAAGCATCATATACGCGATCCTGATTAATTTCGAGCCTTCCTTTTGTCGTCTGAAAATGCTGTTCCGGGCGAATTTGTTCCATCTCTATTGTAGGAGCTGGCTGCTCAATTCGTTGTTTTCCCAAATCAGCATCGATAAAAAGAGCTGCATCCTGCGTACGTATCTGAATCTGAGGAATTTGCATGTTAAGCTCCACCTATCTCAAGAAATCAACCAAGCTTGGACGTATAAGCTGTGCTCCTACAGATAGGGAAGCTTGGTACACGTTTTCCTCTGTCTTCATATTCGTAATCACTTCTGACATATCTGCATCTTCCGTTTTTGCTTGTATCGTTTTTAGATTGATTTCGATATCCGCAAGTCTATTTTGGATAATATCAACTCGATTGACCTTTGCTCCGACTTCAGCTCTCTTCGAAAGCATCGTATTCATACGAGTCTCTACCTGACTAATTAGTGCGGAAATTCCTTTTTGATCACTTGAACCCAACATATCATGTGCACGTTGAAGCAATAAGAACACGTTGTCGCTGCTTTCAATCTCTGCTTGAGTTGCATTTGGAGATATCGCGTTACCAAAAACTTCATTACCCGTTATATTTATTCCTAATTTCATACCCGCGGATAGTTCATATTTAATGGAACCAGTATCTGAGCTAACTTGATATGCTTTTAACAAAGGTGGATCAGCTACTAAATCCACTTTTCCGTCTGCACCCAGCGTCGGATAAGGCTTATCACCCGTCAATTCCCCATTAAATACTTGTTTACCGTTAAATTGACTATTACCAATTTCAACCATTTGATTGTACATCTGTGATATTTCGACTTTTATCGCGTCAAGGCTTGTTTGTTCGAGCGTTCCGTTTGCGCCCTTAACTAACAATTCCCTAAAACGCTGCATAATATCTCCCGCTTGACCTATAGACGTGTCCGTATATTCCATCATCGATAACGCAGAGCTTACATTTTCGGAGTATTGAGTGTTAGAATCTATCTCGCTCCTGTATCTAAGAGCAAAAGTAATACCAACCGGATCGTCGGAGGGCTTATTGATCTTCATGCCCGTGGAAAGCTGGTTTTGTAGGTTGTTCATACGCCCCATATTGTTCGATATATTACGAAGCAACTGTGTATTCATCATCGATTGTGTTACGCGAAATGACATCCCTTACACCTCCATGTTTTACAGACCTACACGGCCCATCCCATTAATAACTTTATCTAAAATTTCATCAATCATCGTCATATTTCGAGCAGCTGCATTGTATGCATGCTGGAACTTAATCATGTTGGACATTTCTTCATCTAGCGAAACTCCGCTAACCGATTGTCTGCGGGATTCAACTTGGTCGACGATAATTTGTTGATTCGCTTGCATCCGAGTCGCTTCCGCAGCTTGTACACCTAACTGGCCCACAACAGAACGGAAATAAGCATCCACCGTGTTTTTATTTTCACCTGTCCCCGCGTCGAAGTCGAAACGAGTATCTCTCATTTGCGAGAAAAGGACAGCCAAGGAGTTGTTGCCGCTAATGACAGACTCTGAACCATCTGCATTCGTAGCTACTCGCATAGATGTCGCAATCAAGTTAGAATTTGCAACAATTGCAGGATTAAGCGTAATGTTGCCGGCATTCAATCCAGCAGTACTGCCGTTTGCATCTGTAAAGAAAGGCAAGCCCGCTTCTTGTCCCGCCAATGAGTAGCCAAGTTGATGCAAACCATTCAACCCTTTTACCGTAACCTTTGTATCTTCGTTCAGTGTACGATTTGTGCCTGTATAGGTTACGTTATTCAATACTGTTCCTTCTGGCAAAACAGATCCTTTAGGCAGCGTAACCTCAAACTCGCCATTCGCCATCGTTTGAACGAGATTATTGAGTTCTCCGATGTACCCCTCAACGTAATGATCTCTTGCATATATCGTTCCATAAATAGCACCGCTATTTAAATCACCATTAGCAACCGCTGTAGTAACTGCTGCTGAATCCAGAGAAGCAGTAGCTGTTCCTTGCACCAACTCCGTACCGCCCATCGTAATGCGGTAGCCGCTCTCTTGGTCTTCTACGCGAATATTGATTAATCCCGAAAGCTGATCTGTAATTAGGTCACGCTGATCCCGCAAATCATTTGCGTTATCTCCTAGGCTTTCAACCCGTCTAATCTCGCCATTTAACTGGGCGATGCTCGTTGTAATCGAATTAACCGTATTTAAGTTAATCTCTACATTTTCCGTCAAATCGGCTTTTAAATCGCTGAGCTGCTTAGCTGTGTAATTAAAAGAATCCACTAATGCCATCGTTTGTTCCATAACGACTTTGCGGCCATCCGCATTCTCAGGGTTTTTGCTGAGGTCTGACCACGAATTCCAAAAATTCGAGATCACCGTTCTAAGGCCCGTGTCGCTTGGTTCATTAACGATACCCTCTAGTTTAGAGAGAGTGTCGAGCTGAACTGAGAAATTACCAAGTGATTTATATTCATTGCGATACTGATTATCCAGAAATTTCTCTCTAATCCGAGTGATAGAAGACGCCTCAACGCCTGTACCCAGCTGACCAGCTGCTGTTGATTTGGAGAAACCAACCGCGTCTATCGGTCTTGAAGCAGTCATGTTCACCACTTGGCGTGAGTAGCCTGCCGTATTCGCATTTGAAATGTTGTGTCCAGTTGTATTCAAAGCAGACTGAGTGGTAAATAAGCTGCGCCTTGCCGTTTCTAAGCCATGAAAAGTGGATGCCATCGTATATTGTCCTCTCTTGTTACGTTTTCATATTAAAGCGGCCATTACGATTTAAGGCCATGCCTTGAACAGCACGATGATAGGTCGCTTCTTCCTCAGTCGGACCAAGCAGCAAATCTTGCGTAAAATGCAAATGCTCCAGAGTCATCCTTACGAGCTGTTGATTGAATTCGTTAATATCTTGAAGTTTCTTAAGTGCTGCCGACAGCTCATTCCATATCGCCTGAAGCTGCTGCTTCTCATTCGCTTGGTATACAGCTTGTATGAGCTTCTCCATTTTGAACGAACGATGGGCAGTCAGCTTCTGATCAAGCATATATTTCCCTATCAAAAAGATACGCTGCTGCTCCAGATCCATGATCCGCTGAAGACTCTTCTTCTCTTTACTGGAAATATACGAGAGCGTCTCTACTTGGTTCACAGTAATAGCCGACGTCTTCGCGTTGCCGTATTCAATAAGCTGCAGGTGCTCGTCTAAAAGCTCTTGCAAAATCACGATGATTTGCTGGATGTACTCATTCATTTAGAGGATTACTCCTTCAGGAAGGGAAGCAGCTTCTCGGCAATCTTGCCCGCTTCCACATGATAGTTGCCTGTTGCTACCGAACGCTTCAGCTGCTCAATATGTTCTGTTCTGTCCGCTCCGCTTGCTTTGCTTGTCGATAGCAATTCCTTAGCTGCAGCAGAGATTTGAACCTCGTCCTTCTGCTTTGCCTTGTCTGCCCCGCCTACTCTGGCCTCCGAATGCTTCTGGTAAGGATTAAGCGCTCCGATACGATTCGTCTCATTTATTTTCATTGTTTACCCACCTCATTATTTACAGGAACTAAAAAAGCCGATTACCTTTACAAGTATTATCGGCTTCAGTCAAGTGAAATTTTATAGTCATCAAAATATTAACTTAAATCATTTATCATTGTATCTTTCTAAGCCTTTATAAACGCCCGTTTGCTTGTAAGCACTTTTTAAATCTTCTTTTCGCGATATGTCTTGGAACATCTGCTTCTTGTCCTTCTCAATTCGATTGCGACAATTGTCGCAAAGATGATTATCACGAATCAAAGTTCCGCAAGATTCACAGGGGTATGACATATTAGGTGCATTCATAATGGAGATGCGTCCCTCGCGTATGAACTTCGTAATTTGTTTAATCGAGACACCCGTAGCATCAGATACCTCAGTAATAATTGAGCCTCTAAATTCACGCAAATAGTTTGCACAAAGCTCATATTCTTTATCAATTTCTCGCATGCATGCCGGACACACGTCTCTAAAGTTTTTTGCAAAAAGCTTACCGCAGCGAGGACAATTATCTAGGTTCATCGCTCTGAGCCCTCCTTTTTTTGTAAAACCATACAAGCTATTAGTTACATTCTAATCGATAGCATTAACTTTTTCACTATCAATCTATTTATTAGATCTATCAGCCTAGCTGAATTATGAACGAGCCCAGGTCAAAATATAGATATCAAGCGGAAGCTCAGTATAACGATGCAGAGCCTTAGAGCAGGCTTCTGCCGTACTTCCAGTTGTGTAGATATCATCGATTAAAAGTATACGAACAGCTCTATCGTTTAGATGCTTTTTGCTATGGGATTCAAAGGCTAATAAACTCAAATTGTTCGTATTCCCTTCAAAAAGAGATTGCGTATCGCGCATTCTTTCGGAGCGTGTTTTGAAGCTTTGCTTCTCTGAATGCCGCGAACGAATGAGCAATTCCATAAGCGGCAGCTGAAAACGCCGTGCAATGTGGCTCGCGAGCTGCTCCGCTTGATTGAACCCCCGATCAACTGCTCGTTCTTCACTTACAGGAACGTAGGTAACAGCATCCCAGCAGTCTGCTATCGATATTTTTGGTTTGCGGCTGCTGCTGCTTGCCGCGATAGATTGTTGAATAATTTCAAAGGTCATCGCCTCGAATGCAGGCAGAAGCATATCCCCGAGCAAAGGAGCAAGCTGCTCATTTCCCCTATATTTATACAAGGCGAGCATGGCTCGCATCGCTTGATTATAATGAACCGCGCTGCGGTTGCATATGAATGCGCCATGCGGACGACGTATGCAGTCTTCGCATGGGATGCCGCGCCCGCATCTACGGCAGGCGATGCGGGTCAGCCATGGTATTGCGGAGAGGCACGCTCCGCAAAGGGAATTGCGAAGCTGGGTCGTCAGCTTCGCGTGGTTGCAGCTGCTCGCGCTGCGAGCCTCGCTTTGCGGTTTGCCGCATAGGAGACATGCGGCAGACGTTGGAGCGAGCAGCTGCGCGGACGTGGTGAAAGCGAATTGCAGACGCTGCAGCCATGCTCTTGGCGAGACGTTCATTTTGGCGAGCCTCCTTTGGGTGTGGGGAGCAAGTAGCCTTGCTTGCGAGCCATGCGGTTCATCGTTTGAATATGGCGTACTGCCTGCAGTTGAGGGCGATTGCGATCATGGCTGCAAAAGAACACACGACCGAATGGATCATCCGCAGAGCGGCCAGCTCTTCCAGCCATTTGAACCAGCGAAGCCTCGTCAAATAACCTTCCGTCCGCGTCGAGAATATAGACATCGCTTTTAGGAATTGTTACGCCCCTCTCTAGAATGGTAGTTGTGACTAGTACTCGTATATCCCGCGAGCGAAAACGCTGCACCTTCTCTGTTCGTTCTTCATCCTGTGAAGAGGTTGCCGCAACAGCAGGATGTGATAGAGCAGCACGTAATAAAGCCGCCATAGGCTCGGTTTGAACAATTTGCTGTACGAATACAAACAGCTGAGCACCTCGATCAAGCGATGACCGCATAGCCGCTAACAGCTTTGACGGCAGCTTGCGGTGCTGGAGCATCTGCTTTACTGTAGTCGTTTGTAGAAGCTTGGGCACTGGAAGCGGATGACGATGATATCGAACAGGTACTCTTGCATGAGGCAGCTTCCCTCGTTTTGCTGCTCTTTGCAGCTCGCTAGGCGGCGTAGCAGACAGCAGCAAACGTGCAGCGCCTGGCGCACAGCTCTTATCTGCTGCAAAATGCAGCAATGGGTCACCCGCAAAAGGAAATGCATCTAGTTCATCAACTACAACGAGATCAAAGCCTTGATAAAATCGCATCAGCTGATGCGTTGTGGCAAGCGTAATATCTCCGCTTTCCCAGCGCTGATCACTACCACCGTATAATGTTACGACTGACGCCTTAGGAAAAGCTTTCCGAATACGCGGGTCAAGCTCGATCACCACATCACGGCGCGGTGTGGCAATAATCGCCTTTCCGCCGCGCAGCAGGACAGACTCAACAAGCGGAAAAATCATCTCCGTTTTGCCAGCTCCTGTTACAGCCCAAAGCAGAAACTCTCTCATCTGGCGCTGCTTGTCCAGCTTTGACAATGCCGCGTCTATCGGCGGCTCTTCCACAAACTGCAGTGCCTTGGCTGCTGCAGCTGTCTGCGCAGGGCTAAGCCCCCATTTACCAAGCCGCTGTTCATACGTCAGCGGCCTCAACCCCTTCCCAGAGCCGCGAACCGTCGTCTCTGTCCAATTCACCCCCGTGCGCTGCCCCGTAATAAGCAGCTCACATTCCCGGCTTCGCCCCATCCCAATGCACGCCATGCAATAGGCGCAGTGCCTCCCGCACGCTGCACATGCCGTGCGGTGCATTTGCGCCTCGCCGCTCCCGCAGCGCAAACAGCTGCGCTCGCGCCTGCGGCGCCCTAAAGCGTCCAATCGCCCGCCACCCACGGCGGCGATCGATCCGCTCAGGCGCACCTGCCCGAGCAGCGAAGCAAGCTGGAGCAATTCTCTCCAGCTTGACGCGGCACCGGGACAGCTTGCGCTAGACAACAGGGCGTGCGCCTCGCTTCGCAAAAGCGCACGTCCCTGCAGCATACCCGCGGCGAGCTTCGCTCCTGCCGCGATCTCTCCCAGCTCTTTAGCGCTATAAACTCGCGCTTCCTCGCCACCCACACGCTTAGCGCTGCTGCGCTTTTCACCATTATTCGCAAGCGCTGCTCCTCCGATTTCCCCAACCACAGCGCCCCTTACCTTCTCCCACCTCTCCACTAAACCAAAAAACCTCTCTATCGCCAACGCTCCTTTCCGCTTCCCTCGACTACCCAAAAAGCGCCAACGACTCCCGAAACTAATCTTGCCATTATGAACTGCTTGCTCTACTCCACCACTGTATTTCCGATAATTTCTCTCTAACTCGCTAGATTTCTGATTACTACTATTCAACCCGCCAGCTGCTGCATCTCCACCCGCCCCATCAGCTTTTGCTTCCTCCGCACATGCCGCCAACAGCTCAATCGCCTCATGATCAGTATTTCGTCCTCCTTCATTCAAGCTTTTACTCGCACCGTTTCTGCCGCCGCTGCCACGTTTTATAGCCGTATCCCAAAGCTCCACTGCAATGCACGCATCCCCGAGCGGCAGTTCTTCTTTTAGCAGCCATCCCTCCTCTGCAATCTCGTAGTTCAAGAATCCCGCTTCACCAAACGCTCCATGCATCCAGAAGTATTTATCCACCATTGCCTTGATAGTCAGTCGAGCCTGCCAGCAGCCTTTCACTTTCACAACATACAATTGAGCTTTCATCTCTATTCGCTCCCTCGACATTTTATAGAACTGA
Organism: Paenibacillus sp. 2TAB26; assembly: GCF_052115145.1. NCBI lineage: Bacteria > Bacillati > Bacillota > Bacilli > Caryophanales > Paenibacillaceae > Paenibacillus > Paenibacillus sp. 2TAB26. The sequence continues at coordinate 268,006 of NZ_JBFRGC010000001.1, read as the reverse complement.
CTTCATTATTCATCTGTTAAGTTAAATACAGCCTCTCCCTTCCCAGACAAAACGAGAATGATGTTTGCAAGCACTGTAAACAAAAAAAAAGCACACCCAACAACGCATTTGCGTTATTGAGTGTGCTTCACTCCGACTATTTCTTTACCGTAGAGTATATACTAAAATGGCATTTTCGACAAATCTGTCGGATTTTGCAAATCAATTAGCACCGCGTGATCGGAAAGCGACACAACTCCTTCTGCCTGGAGCAGCCATAGCAGCTGAGTTCCATCCACACCCTCTGTTTGAGAGCGCTTACCGTCTTCGCTTCCAGACAGCGGATTAGATCCATTAAAGTGAATCCTGACCTCATCGCCCCTTCTAGCTAATCGTTCAACAATAGCCAGTGTCTCCTCTGTAACCCCTTGATCTACGATCGTCAAACGAACATTTTTTCCCATTCGCCGAGAGAAAGAAAACAGCGAACGTACATACCATTCCATATTGTTTTGCTGAACGTCAGCTACGAGCACATAATGCTTGCTGGATTGCTGGCGCCCTCGCCAAATTCGATACGCCAGATGCACCGACAATGCAGCCAAAGCATAACAGCCAATAACAAGAAGTAGAAGTTCAAACATGGCGGCCACCTCCTCTTTGTGACACTATATGCCATGAAGAGCCCACTGGTTCCGCAATCAAGGGACAAGGTGACAAAATGTGTGTTATGCCAAAAATATATCCTGTTTTATGATGATTATTAGTCATTTTCTGACAAAGAAACACCCTTGAGCAATTTCCAATACATGTTATCATTTTAATATGAAAGCATGCATATCTAACCGGTGCACGCATATAGAAAGGGAGAGTGGATTTTCACAATCAAAATAACTAGGGAAGCGATGAAGTATAATCTACAATTGGACACTTGGATTATATGGAGCTAGTAGTGTAACCGGCCCTCTTGGAACCCCACTACGTATCTAAGAGGAGAGTGAAAGATGCGTTATTTTAGGAAAAAAATCAGTTTAGCCCTGGCTCTGTTATTAATTTTTTCGTTGTCGCTTAGTTCCCTTGCCATGGCGGAAGGTGATAGCAATCAAGGTACGAATGCTGCGGCTCTCGTAGATGAGAATAGCTGTCCACAGTATTCATCGGATCGCAAGGATGTCATTGCCACGCATTCCAATATCGTAGTCAATAATAACGGAACAGCTACCGCTACGTTCCAGACGCTAAAAGACTGTGTTAGAGTCAGCTTCTCCGGCTATGAAGGCCCTGCTGACTGGGCACCTGGACCCGGCGATACAACCATTCCATACAACAAGCAAACATTTTTTGAGGGGCAGTCTATTATATATCCAAAAGCAGGTACTTACTCCGTTACGATTAACATTCCAAAATGTTTGCCTTATCAATTAGATATCTATAGCGGAGATTTAATTAAGACATTAGGACCCGGCGCTCATGGCGACAAAATTTTAGCATGGAATCTAAAGCTTTCGAACAGCTGTACGGGCAGTATCATCATCAACAAACATTTAAATGATGTCGAAGGGGCTCCTCATGTAGGCATTACCTTCGAGCTTTGGAAAGACGGTAAATTAGTCAAAAGCGGTGTTACCAATAGTGACGGTATTTTGCAATTCAACGAATTGCCTATCGGTACCTATACATTAAAAGAATTAACCTTAGATGGCTTTACCACCGATTTAGTGGCTACCCAGCAGATCGTAGTAACCACAGATAAATCTGTGCAAAAAGCAGTTATTAATACGGCTAAGCTCAAACTTGAAACGGCTTGCTCCGCCGACCCGAGTAAAACAAGAGCTTGGAAAGTAAGCAACGAGAGTGACATTGCGGTTTCTTATTCATGGGAAATCCCGAATTCCACTCAAACAGGAAATGGCGTAATTCCTGGAAAAGGTTCCATAAGCTTTTCAACGAATACGGAGCTTGCCAACCCAACTGATCCACAAGCTGTACCTAATACGCTGAAGATCCATTGGGGCAAGGAGAAAGAGCTTTCGCTTGTGAATGAAGGCGAAACCTGCTCTACGCCTACTCCAACACCGTCATCGACACCTACTGCTACTCCAACTCCTACTCCTACACCTGAGACTACACCTACTGCTACACCAACTCCTACACCTGAGAGCACGCCTACAGCTACACCAACTCCTACACCTGAGAGCACGCCTACAGCTACACCAACTCCTACACCTGAGAGCACGCCTACAGCTACACCAACTCCAACACCTGAGAGCACACCTAACAATACACCACCTTCCACACCTGTGAGCACGCCTAACAACACGCCTACTGCAACAACTACGGTAACGATAACACCTACATCGTCACCTGAAGCAACACCTATCGTTGAAATTGACGATGAAGATCCACCTGTTGGAGGAGTAAATGAAGGCGGGGAGGGCGAGCCGCCAATCGATCCTGTGGTTGCTGTAGATGAAGATCAAGTCCCGCTTGCTACTCTGCCAAAAACAGGCGAAAGCAGCCCGGTTCCCTATTATCTCATCGGGGCATTTGCCCTTTCAGCGGGATTCATTACTCTTCGCAAACAAAAACAAAGAAAATAATTAAGATGATATGTTCCAAAACGCACTCTTAGGCTGTTCTTATACAGCTTAGGAGTGTTTTTCTTTTACACAACAATATTTGCAAACAAAAAAACCCGCATCAACCGATACGGGGATTTGCTCGATATGTAAGTAATGATCAAAAAAGCTCTTATAGTGTAACCCATCCATATTTGATCGATTGGATAACAGCTTGCGTACGGTCATCAACTTCCATCTTTTGCAAAATACTGCTCACATGGTTTTTAACCGTCTTTTCGCTAATGAATAAAAACTCTCCAATGAGCTTATTGCTCTTGCCCTCTGCCATAAGCCTTAACACCTCTGCCTCGCGGCGTGTTAATGGGCTTTCATCGCCAGCAACGAACTTAACTCCCGGTTCCTGAGCAGCTGCAGCTCCTGAGACAATTCCCATCTCATCCAAATACGTCATACGGCGAAGCTGGTTAATAAGCTTGCCTGTCACTTTAGGATGGATATAGGCGTGACCTTGGACAACGGAACGAATGGCGTTAATTAGCGATTCTGCCTCCATATCCTTCAGAAGGTAACCCGTAGCGCCTTTACGTAGGGTTTCGAATACATAGCTCTCATCGTCGTGGATAGATAAAATGATAACCTTAACATCAGGAAACATGCTTTTTAATCGTTCAGTCGTCACGACACCGTTCTCTATAGGCATATTAATATCCATCAGGACAATCTCAGGAATGGTATGATTGCAAAACTCCAAAACTTGAATGCCGTCACCACATTCGCCGATAACTTCAAGATCGTCTTCCATATTTAGAATCCGCTTAAGTCCTTCACGAAACAGCTGGTGGTCATCCGCAAGTAAAATTTTGATTGTATTCACATTGCTTGCAGCTCTTTGGATCATCATCATCTTACTCCTTTCTAGATTCGGCAGTAGTAGGTATATCTATTATAATTTTCGTCCCTCTACCGGGATTTGAGTCTATATCCATCCTTCCCTCTATTAGCTCAATGCGTTCTCTCATCCCTACCAATCCAAAATGTGCGTTTCGAGTAGCATCCTGCTCGATTAAATCGCTGTTAAATCCAACGCCGTTGTCTTGAATTACGAGTGAAATATGCTGTGGCTGATAGTTAATCTCGAGCATTACATGTGAAGCGCTCGCATGTTTTAGTGCATTGGTAAAAGCTTCCTGAACTAAGCGGTATATCGCCGCTTCCATTGCAGAGGGCATCCGAGTTTCTTTACCTATAAGCTCGAATATGGTATGTATTTTTGTTTTCTCTTCAAAATCCTGTGTGAATTTACGAAGAGTCGGCACAAGTCCCAAATCATCCAACGCCATCGGGCGCAAATTAAATATAATTTTGCGAATTTCCTCAAGGCCGGAGCGCACTTGTCCTTTTAAATCTACTAATTCTTCCTGCACCATCACAAATTCCTGCTTGATTAGCATACGTTCTGCAATTTCTGTTCGGAGAACGATATTTGCGAGTGATTGCGCGGGACCATCATGGATTTCTCGAGCGATCCGTTTACGCTCTTCCTCTTGCGCCAAAATAATTTTCAATCCCAGCAGCTGCCTGGTTTTGGCAGACTCAAGAATACGAGTAACCTGATTAAGATCACCCGATAAATATTCAAGTACGACATTTATTTGCGAAGCAATCGTTTCAGCACGCTCGATGGAATTCTCTACATTTCGAACACGTTTTTGCAGATCGTCTCGACGCGCTTTCAAGTAGGATTCCTTCTCGCGGTACACCATCAAATCCAGCTGGATTTGTGTAGCCTTCTCATAGGCAGACTTAATGTCATCTTCCTTGTAGCGTACGAAATCTCGGCTCACTTCTGTCAGCCTTATACGCGCACGGCGATAGTCTTGCTCCAGCTGGTCAACCTTGTCAATTGTCTTCACCGTTTCTTGAAGGACAATTTCAAGCTCCTGCTCGAGTGATTCTAGCTCCGTGCGCGCGGATTCACATATTTCATAAATCTGGTATTTGCTGTCTTCCATCACTTCGATTGCGTTTTTAATGACTCGATTTATATCGACTGTAAGGTGGTCCACTGTAGATCGGCAACCTTTCTATATTAAAGGTTAATCTACTCTATCATACCACAGATTGGATATATTTCGTCCATCGTTAATCGATGGTAATCTTTTTCGCTTTCCCATCATACCCGACCTTTAGGCCTAGTTTCTCTGAAAATAAACGGACCGGAATGAGCGTCCGATTATTACGAACGATAGGCGTAATATCTGACGATTGCAGAGCGCCATTTAAAATTAGATCCTTTTTGCCGAGCGTCATTTCCATCAGCTTATTGCCGCGAAGAACGGTGACTTGTCCCGTTTTTCCGTCAAATAACAGCTTCGCTCCCATGGCATCGGATACGAACCGGACAGGTACAAATGTCGTTCCATTCAAAACGATGGGTGCTGAATCAAGCGTAATCGCTTTTCCATTAACCGTCGCAGCAGATTTGCCTACAGTCATTACGACCTTAGTTTGTGAATCAACCGTTACGGAAGGCGGATATTGAAGCTTCATATTATCTAGTCCAATAGAACCTGTTGCAGAACGCTCATCCTGCCCTTCGGCGATCGTCACAACGTAAATTCTTTTTAGTTTAACAGGAAATTTCATCCCTACAGAGGATAAATTCATCTTCACATTCTTCCAGCCGCTCCAATCAAGCTGTTTTGCAAGATCGACAAGATGCGCTTTGCCATCCGCATCAATGAACTCTGCGCGCACCCAGTTCAGGCTGTTATCGCCATAAAGATCAACCGTCATGGAAGTAGGTGATCCCTCAATCGCACGACCGTTTGTATTAAATACTACATACGATGCTTTAGTTCCGGTGCCGTTTGTGAAATCATAATCCAGCTTTAATGCTTTCGAAGAAGCTTGTCCTTGGAAATCGGATACCAAGCTTACGCTTCCTGTCGTTGTCGCAGGCGTGACCTGTGATGTAATGGGGTAGGTCGATTTTTCAAAATCCTCAAAGGTGCTCACTGCTTCACCTTGTGTGAATGGAATCATTGTCGGAAAACCATCATAACGAGCAATGGCATACCCGGTGCTTGTACCAGCGTTAACCGACTGAACAGTTAGGCTGTCGCCACTTCTAGATGCGGTAAATCCAACAAACTCCCACTTCACGGAGTCAGCGCTAAGCTTATATGAATTTCCGTTTTTCAGCTTTACAGTAAGCGGAACAGAAATCGTTGCTCCTTTTGCCAGCACACCTGCACTCGTATCAATGGAGAGCGATGCAATTTGGTCCTGTCCAATCACTTCAATTTCTTGTTTGGTAGAGATCGCTCCTGATTTCACAGTGAGATTCGTTTTACCCGCCTTTGTGGCAGTGAATTCATTGCCTTTGAACGTGCCAATGGCTTTCTCGGTGCTCCATACGGCAGATGAATTGTCTACTTCAAACGGGTTATAGTACGTGTCATAGCCTTTTAATGAATACGACGATTTTTGACCGATAAACATAACATTAGCGCCGCTCACAGAAATGCCTTTCAACGAACCTGCTGGAGCAGTAGTGAATACGCCTATGCCGTTTGCAACACTTCTTTGGGTGGTGCCGTATTGCGTAGGATGCGACAGCTTCAAATCGCTCGTTCCCAGTGGACGCTCGATCATCGTTGTAGAACCGCCGCCATCTAGATTGACGCCTTTGTATACGCCTAGCTGCAGCATGATTTGCTGAAGCTCCTTCAAGTTTACACCCGTATTCCCGCCGCTGCGCTCACTCGTGATGAGATATACTTTAGTGCCATCCTGAGAATAACCAACCGCTGAACGAGAAGTATAGGAAGAGCCGCTTACTCCTGTAATATCGCGTGAGAATGGAGCCACTGCGCCCGCATTAACTAATAGCGTATGACCGCCTGCCATCATTTCAAATGAGTTCGGATCAACCTTCGCTCCTGTCGTTTGCGAAACGAGCGCATAATCCGCATTGATCGTTTGCCCAACCTGTAAATGCTCCTTCACATAATTAGCAGCAAGGCCATGTGACCGGAGTATGTATCCATCAGCAGGTGCTTGACCTGCGATTGCTTTATCGATTGAAATCTCCTCAATTACGCCATTGCGAACTAATACTTCGGTAGGCGTGGAGCCTGAGTTTTTCGGGCGTTCTGTACCACCCCAAGCACTTGTATAGATATACATCATATTGACATGGCTATAATTAGAGCCCGTTGTCTCCGGAATATAAGCAGATTGGTTAAGCCCTTCCAGCGGGAAGGTAGAGCCATCTGCTGCCGTTACTTGGCCATTGAAGCTATAGTTGTCAATCATCGGTTTGCGGTCTTTAGAAACCGAGAATGCGTACATCCCCTTCAGCTTTGCAGGACTAGACATAAACATGCCGCTTGCGACTTGCCCGCCAAGCGGGGCACCCTCATTGCCCATTACGAATACGTCTGCATTAATGCCAGCTACGGCTCCGTTTTCTTTTGTCATATTAAGTATCGTATTTAATTGACCTATGCTATTATTTTTTCCACTCATTGCATTTATGGATACGTAGGGATTTGTAAGATCGATTTCAATAACATGCACATCGGTTTGCACCTTGGAGCTGCCGCGTGTCGTTTGAAATACATAGTCAAGGCGCTTGGCGCCTGCTGTTATAAATGATTGCTGCGACAGCTTAAGCGTAGGGTCGGCAGCTGCCTCTGCTGATTGAATGACTGCCGTCTGCCAGCTGCTAGGCAAGATTGAAGCTAAAGGCTGTACGAGCAGTGCTCCACCTAATACGACGATTATAACCCGTTTTCCTAAGCCTTCTGACTGCCGATCTATGATTTTTTGAAACTTACTCATTAGATTTACAACTCTCCCATCCATTAATCTATTAGTTATAGACTACAAGAGTAGTAGAAAAGTTACGCATGATAGAAGACTGCTATCGCTTTCTATAGGGTGATAGATATCAGCTATGTACATCATGGAAATGAATTACATAAAAAGAGCAGCTCGCCGTTTGGGCGAGCTGCTCTGCTTTGGTTCAATTATTACGATGAAAGGAATTTCACCTTCTGCAGCAAACGAAGAAGCATAACCGTTCCTTCTGCGCGAGTTGCATTGGTTTGCGGACTTAATGTTGTTGCTGTTTTACCGCTAATCACACCAATGTACACTGATTTCGCCATATCTGTCTGCGCCCAAGCGCCAACCTTGCCTCGATCCGTATACTTCTTGAGATAAGTTGCGGCCGATTCTGGCAGCTGCACCGTTAGACCAGCCACCTTCGCCGCTCTAATCATCATAACGGCCATTTCCTGACGTGTAATCGGATTGTTTGGCTTGAAGGTGCCATCCGTATTGCCAGCGACGACACCAGCCGCTGAGGCGGCTCCAATATACGCCCCCATCGCTGTGTTCGCATTTACATCCTTGAACTTAGCTGCTGCACTCCTGTCGCTGCTGAGGCCAAGCCCTTTGGCGATATAGGTCGCAAATTCACCGCGTGTGATAGCCTTCTCCGGTTCAAACTTCGTTGCCGAGCGCCCTTCCACGATGAATTTGCGCGACATGATATGGATAGCAGAAGCTGCCCAATGCTTCGATAGATCGGAGAAGCTGGATGAATTGCTAACAAGCGCATAAGCGCTGTTTCCTTTTCTTTTAAAAGTTGCTGTCGTCTTCCCGCCGCTTGTCGTAAGCTCGGTCGGAACATAGGAGAGCCCTCCTGTTGTTGGGTCGAACCATACTACGGCAGTTTTACTAGCATCAACAGACTGAGGGGTTTGAATCGTACGAGAAACATAACTATTCAATTCATTGTACGGCTTCTGCTGGGAGCCACTCACTGCTGTGACATCGAAATGATATGGTCCTGATAACAAACTCGTATTAGTACTGTTAATTTTAGAACTGAGTGCACTCGTTAATGAAGATAAACCTTGGTCAATACGAATAAGCATTTGGCCATCCGAGATACTGCCGCCTAACAATGTATTAATTTTTAGAAAATCAGATGCATCTAATTTCAGCTCATAAGTAGCATCACCATATTGAACAGCAAATATCGAGTTTGCATTTAAACGATAGGCTGCATCAAGAGAGCTTATTGGAACAGCTACAATACCTGCACGTTCAGTTGATGGCACCTTAAATGCTACACGAGGAACAGATAAACCTGCTGTTCGAGCTGCTTGGTATGCTGCAAGTACTCTGTCGTATGAAACCGTATATCGGTTGGCTTGTACGCCTGCAGAAGATGTATCATACATCGTTGTGGCTGCCGAGAGTTTTAATCCGATACCACCGCCATCTGCCGCTTCAAAATCACCTGACAAGCCGTCAAGAATAGTCGTCTGATTGGCTGCATTTATATTTGTAAAGCTATTTATTGTAGATCCGTTATTGGTACGAAGTCCAGTAGTAGTAGAGTAATAGGTTACAGTAACCGCTTCGCCCATTAATATAGGTGAAGCTAGCGTTAAGATAACCGAACCTCCGCTAATGTCTACTCTTGAAACCATTCTTAAAGAATTATTCGCTTTTACGAGAAACGAAGCAGTAGAAGGCAGATAACTGCTGTTTAACGTTTCTCCGAAATTAATAGTTAACGTTGAGCCTTTTGCAATCACTCCGTTAATATTGACGTTTTGTCCTCCGCCACTGCTTCCTCCTGAAGTGATATTGTTAAAAGAAGATGCAGCATTGCCCGCTAAATCAGTTATTAGTGAAACAGAAGGCACATAAGAAACAGATACGACTTGCCCAGATGTTACTGATGTCGATAGCGTTAGTATAACGGAGTCTCCTGAAATGTAGACCTGAATTACAGGTCGTGCGACTCCATCCACTAGGACACTAAACTGCCCTGCGGAAGGTACACTTTGTGGATTCAAGCTTTTATTATATTTTAAGGTCACATAATTAGTGCTGTAGCTTACATATTGCAAAGTAGGTGTTGCTGTATCAGGCGTGCTATACAAACTATAATTATTAAATCCAGCCAAATAGTTACCAGCTGTATCCCTTACTGGATAAGTGCCCTGAGCGTAAGACACTACGACGTTTTGATAATTCTGAATCGAGCCATTTATCGTAAGCAAAATAGTGTTAGCCTTGCTTGAGATTGATGTCGTACTGTAGTTAACGCCACCCACACTAACAGTAAATTGTAAATAAGCGTAGCTGTTTACTGACATTAAGTCTTTGTCAAAGGACAAGGTGATCGCGCTGCCAGATGCGTTTCCGCTAACGATAGTTGGTGCTTTGATATCCTTCGCACCGGATACATCCTGATTGGATATGCTTATCGCTTCATTCCCCGAAGTATCTTGAATGAGTCCTATTGCCGCTTTCGTGTACGATAGTTTTACTAACTGGCCAGCAACAATCGGGCTCGATAGAGTAAGATAAACAGCTTCCCCTCGAACTTGTACGCTTATCACAGACCGAGGAGCGCCACTTACAGTCACATAAAAGCTCCCCGCCGAAGGTACCGCATACACATTCAATTCTTCGTTATAGGTCATCGTAATCGTTGATCCGCTCCACTCAAGCTTGTTTAATACTGGAGCAGTCGTATCCGATCCGAAAGTGCGAAACGTCCATTGATATTCATTCAATATTCCAGCAAAACTGTTGCCTGCTAAATCGGTTACTGCACTTGCATCAATCGTTACATAATAAACTGTATTCGCAGTTAATGCTTCCGAAGGCGTAATGACTAATAGGCTATTATTATTACCATGAACATAATAGTTTGCAGGAATAGCTTTAAGTGCACTATTTCCTACAGGATTAAACGTAATCGTACCTGTAGCACCTTTCATAATTGGTTCACTAAAAGTTGCAGTAATATCTTGCTTTAAACCAACTGAAACGGCATTGTTAACAGGATTCAATAAGGTTAGTGTTGGTCTTACCGTATCTTGAGAAACCGTAAAAGACCAATACGTCGACGAGGATATTCCTGCAAAATGATTTCCTGCTGCATCACGAATAGCGCGGTTTCCAATCGTTATATAGTATTTCGTATTGTTGACAAAAGCTTTCTCAGACTCTCCGTTTATCGCTTTATTGGGGTCTATCGTTATCTGATAGGTACCGCCGCCAGTCACGCGTTCCGAAGTAATTGGAATAGTACGGAACAAAGATCCTGTTGCAGCTTCTCTTATTTCAATGACTCCGCTACTTGGGAAGACCGGCTCATTAAAATTAATTTTGAGTACAGAATTTAAGCTGGTGATAGATCCATTCGCAACCGGCAGTAATTCTGTTGCAAGAGGCGGAGTGGTTTCATAGCCAGGATCTGTACTGAAATTCCAAACGGATGCTCCAGCAATACCGTGATACCATTGAGACCCATTTGGGTCTGTCTGGGTGAAGGCTCCAGCATCAATTAATACATAATAAGCTGTATTCGGCTCAAAGTTAGAGCTTGGCGTTATCTTTACTTGATTTTTGGTTACTGTAATTCTCGAAGAAAGAGCACTAAAACGCTCAAAAGTAGTATTATTGCTAACTCTGCGTATTTCAATATATTTGTCCGCACGTGCCTGTATAGCTTTATCAAAAGTGATAAACAGCTCTGAGTTTACTGGTACGGAAGTAGCATTATCTGCCGGAACAAATGGTGCAGCTACGTTTACCGGTGCTGCGTCCGTTGTAAAAGCCCATGATGTGCCGTAATATAGGTTCCCCGCCGCATCTTGAAATGCAGTATCTGGAATTGTAACGGTGTATGCTGTATTAGGCTGCAGTGCTGCAGGAGGTTGAATGACGATTAAGTTCGTCCCGCTGCCTCTTACCGCATTGGATGTAACAGCAATAGTACGGCTGTCCTCAACCGAACTAATTTGTATGTTGCCACTTGCAACATAAACAGGCTCATTAAATGAAATGGTAATCGGTGTAGTCACCGCAATTGGAGCGACTGTTGGCGACAACCCCGTATGAGAAGGTCTGGTCACATCAACTTCAGCAACGGTTCGGAAATTCCAGCTGCTTGCACTTTTTATACCGGCATAACCAACACCATTGGATTGGTTAACAAAAGCACCGGCATCTACCAATATGTAATAATTCGTGTTCAAAGCAAAGTTATTAGACGGATCTATTGTTACGACACGCTGCGATGAATCAATAGTAATTCGATTTGACGATAGAGGTATACTCTCTACCAAATTGCTTGTTGCATAATCATAAATATAAATAGACGTAGAACTTGAGCCTTTGCTTACATTTTCATCAAAGGTCATCTTTAAATCAGCGGAGATCGATACGTTAATTAGATCGTCGGCTGGGCTCAAACTAAGTACGACAGGACCAGAAGCCGCCGCTGCCGTTTGCTGCGGAGCCGATGACCAGCCTGCTAGGCTTAATTGGAGCAACAGCATAACAGCGATAAACGAAGATAGCTTGCTCGTTCGATTCATTTCAATTCACTCCTCAAAAAATTACACTCGTACCTTATTTGTCGGTTTCTAAGCATGAAAAATTTAGGTTAAACTACTTTTTTGTACCGATTGAATAACAAAAAAGCCGTCCATGAAGTAGTCATACTACTTTGTGGACAGCTTTTTTAGCCTATAAAGGCTCTTATATTGTATATCGAATCTTAAACTCCGCTTTGAACGCCAGCGTCTGCTTTAAGCTTCTCCGCTTTGTCAACGCGTTCCCAAGGAAGATCAACATCTGTACGGCCGAAGTGACCATAAGCAGCTGTTTGTCTGTAAATTGGGCGACGTAGATCAAGCATTTTGATAATGCCTGCAGGACGAAGGTCAAAGTTGCTAGTGATGATATCAACAAGTTTATCTTCACCAATTTTGCCTGTTCCATACGTATCTACGTTAATTGATACCGGTTGAGCAACACCAATTGCGTAAGCCAGTTGGATTTCGCATTTGTCTGCAAGTCCTGCAGCTACGATGTTCTTAGCTACATAACGGGCAGCATAAGCTGCTGAACGGTCAACTTTTGTAGGATCCTTGCCGGAGAATGCGCCACCGCCATGACGAGCGTAGCCGCCATACGTGTCAACGATAATTTTACGGCCAGTTAGACCAGCATCACCTTGAGGTCCGCCAATTACGAAGCGGCCAGTTGGGTTAATGAAGTATTTTGTATCAGCATCAAGCCATTCCACTGGAACAACTGGCTTAATAACATGCTCAAGAATATCTTTTTGGATTTGCTCAAGCGTGATTTCTTCCGCATGTTGTGTAGAAACGACAATAGTATCTACGCGAACGGGTTTACCGTCTGCATATTCAATTGTAACTTGCGTTTTACCATCTGGACGAAGGTAAGCAAGCGTCTCGTTTTTACGTACTTCCGACAAGCGACGAGCGATACGGTGAGATAGCGCAATTGGAAGCGGCATAAGCTCAGGTGTTTCGTTTGTAGCAAAACCAAACATTAGACCTTGGTCGCCTGCACCGATATCTTCGTTTTCTTGCTTCATATCTTTGCCATCACGAGTTTCAAGCGCAGCGTTAACGCCTTGCGCAATGTCAGCGGACTGCTCATTGAGCGAAGTCAATACTGCACATGTACTGGAGTCAAAGCCGTATTTGGCACGTGTATAACCGATTTCTTTAATCGTACGGCGTGCAATTGAAGAAATATCAATAAAATCAGCACGGCTGCTAATTTCACCAATAACAAGTACAAGACCTGTTGCTACAGAAACCTCACAAGCTACACGCGCGTATGGATCTGCTTCTAGAAATGCATCTAAGACAGCATCGGATATTTGATCACAAATCTTATCCGGATGGCCTTCAGTAACTGATTCTGATGTAAACAAATGGCGTCCTTTAACCGACATCCGTATCAACCTCCTACAACCTTAATATTAATAAGTGCGGACATTCTACACAAAAAATGAACCTTTTCCCGTAGGAAAAGGTTGTTTTACAACTCTTCTAAAACAGTATGATACCGAAAATGTCGCTTTGTGTCAATGGACGCCGGAATTTCCAATAATTATTGATAACCGCCAAGCACTGATTCTGCTTGAGCTATCAGCCTTCTGGTGATCTCTCCGCCCACTGAACCAGCTTGCCTCGTCGATAATGCTGACCAGTGTACGCTGTGGCCTCCGGCTCCAGAGGATGCCCCTAATTCGCCAGCAAACTCAGTGTCCGCTCCTTCGCTTGCATAGCCGCCTGAGGTTAAACCAAATTCTGCAGCAATTTCATATTTCAAATGATTTAATGCTGCTTTGCTTGTTGGTACTACTACTTTATTCGAACGACTCATAAATGACACCTCCAAAGAATGTAGGAACACAATTGTATTGTGCTTCCTTTCATCTTCTTTAAAGCGTATAATCTATTGTCATTTCGGGTAAAATGTTGAACATCCATCCATATTATTGCAAGCTGTATTTCCCTTTAACCAATACCGTCAAGCCATTCTTTTGATTAGGATCTGGCAATATGCCGCGGCCCTCACGTGGGAAAAGCAATAAATGGTTGGTTGGAACAGCTTTCCCTTTAGTTAAATCCGTACCGCCAGTTAGATCAGCTATACCGCTTGCGTCAGAGCTGTAAGCAATCGCCTTGCCTACACGTACTATGACCTCTGTGCCTTGGCCAGCCATTAGCGTCTTGCCAACTGGCACTGTGACAACTTCTAGCGCGGTGTCCGCGACAGGCGTCGTCGTACCGCCTCCAGGAGTGCCTCCGCCTAGCTTGGCGAGTTGTTCATCCACATAGCTTTTGGTGACAACAGGGTCTTCGACAGAGCCCGGAGTCAGCGCATTTGATTCCGCTTCAAGCGGTGATGCAAAGTTTACGCCGACCCACACACCTACTCCTACTAAAACAACTGCAACTAAACCGCGTATTACCTTTTTCTTCACTTTTGGAAGTCTCCTCTCTATCTCTCATCTCCTATAAAGATACTAGATTTAAGTAGGAGAAACCAGTTTTTTTATAAGTTTAGTGATTACCGTCTAGCCAGTTTGTTGTTGATGAGAATTGTACGTCCTTGGCAAATAGCTTTTTCTTATTACCGTTTAAAGTTTCGTATACATTTAAAGTATAAGTGCTCCAATATTGATTACGAGTCATAGCTTTACTGATAGAATTATAATTTTCTCCGGTTTTCCATTGAATACTTCCTTCTGATTTACCACCGACATCTACAATTTGCGACCAAATCACATCATTTGTAGGCTCATACTCCAATTCAAATAGTAGTTTAGATTGGCTGAATCCATCGTAGCTATAATCCCTACTTACAATTCCCCCTAAATCTACTTCTAACGAATCTTCAAAAGCAAACACATTAAAGTAGTTCAAACCAATTTGGTAAGGGCCAACCTTCAATTTATCGTAGCTTGTAATTATTTTATTTTCTTCTGGCAATGCAAATGTTACTGCTCGAATATAGCCTTTTGGCGTTGCTGTCGACACTTTTAACAATCCTGTGTCATCAAAAGCTTCTCCAAGTAATAATTGAAGACCTTCACCATTCACATTTGGTGGAAGTTCCGTATAGACAATAATTTGATCCTTATTCGTTGGGTTAATAGCTGAAGATGATTTCACAACTTTCGCTTCATAATAATTACCGCTTGTAGACTTAAAATAACCTGTAAAGTATGGCAATAGATTGCTTCTAGTTTGGTTATTAGTCACATCCATATATACGGCGTATATATCATTCGCAGCACCCGAATATGTTTTCACATCAGTAACTTTCACACTCATTTGTGAACCAGTTGAAGTTTGTGTATAAACATTACCAAATGGAACAGAATAAATTGGTGTGACAACAGATTTTGTTACTTCTGCTACAAGAACCTTATCCTCTTTAACACTTTTGTTAAGTTCTAGTTCGAATTTCTTCCATTCATATTCGTATGGAAGCTTTCCAACAAAGGTCATTGTAGTCGAGGCTCCAGGAGCAAGCCCGATATCACCGGTATTCTTTATATTCTGACTTGCTATATTGATTTTATCATCAATGACCATTGTGCCGCTTAAATCAGGCAATGGCAAATATACGGATTCCTTATTTTTTACAATTAGCTTTGCAATCACGTTATCATCATTGTTCCATGGGAATCGTTGAACGGATTGAAGCTCTACCTCATAATTCCCATTTTCATCTGTAAACGATTTTTTAGAAGATGTTGTCGTACTGAATTTTACGGGTACTTCAAAAGATGCGACAGGTAACTCAAGTTGTTCAGTCTCAGCTGCGCCAATTTTTTGTGAAATAATCAATTGCCAACCTGTTGTAGGCACTGTGATTGGAACAGTACCATACAACTGAATAGAATTTAACACAGTAGGCTCTAATGGTTTATTCTGATCCGTTGTATTTTTAAGCTTTAATTGAAACAAGCCTTTTGAAGTCTTTAAGTAATATACATAATCCGGTAGCGCAACTCCAAGCTTGCTTGTATTACGTGCTAGATATGTAAGGTTAACCGCATAATTTTCTGCAGTTTTATTCACAATTGTTTGTTCTACTCGTGTATTAATAATTGTATTTTTAATTTGAATCCCTTTAAAACCTCCAGCTTTAACTACATTGGAATAATTAGCAGGAAAAGTGAATTGTCCAATTAGTTTCTCATATCCTGAAACAGAAAAATCGAATTTTATAAAATTAAGAATAAGCTTATCTAGTGTAACACTAGCAGGTACTTCACTATAATAAGTTAAACTTATTGTTGATTTAGGACTTACCTTCTTCTTGCTGTCTTTATCAAGCAACGTCAATATATAATTAGTACCACTCTTTGTTTTTAAGCGAGCCCAATAATCAATTAAATTAATTGAAGTGCTATCCCCGTTATACACAGTAAGAGTAAAGCTTGCTGTTGCTCCCTTTGAGGATGGAATAAGATTCGCATCTGTAAGTTGAACATATGAAGCACTTGATAAATTAATTTTTTTATTTACCGCCGCTGCAGCAGTAGCACGCGAGATAGGAACCGTACTTAGCAATAATGATAGCACTACTAATAGAGAGATAATGAAAGAAGGTTTTCTAACGTTCATTAGCATGTTTGATGTTTCACTCCATATCTTAGAATTTAACATATTAGACGTATCCACCAGCGATTAAGTTTCGCATAGTTAAAAGTTTATTTTGCGTTTGCGGACCAAGTCTATATAAACAACTATAACTCTTTTATATGAACAGTATATGAACAATAAATCTTATGTACAAAAAAAAGAAAGCTGAGAGTAAACTCTCAGCTTTCTAATTTAGTGCTAGTCGTTAATATTACTTAACTTTAACAACGACAACGCCAGCTTCGTCGTAGCCATTGTACTTAAGACCACTACCTTGAACAACTACTGTATACTTGGTGTTGTAGTTGTTGCCATCAACAGCTTCACGAAGATCAGCGAACGAACCAACGGAAACTGTATCACCTTTTTTGTAGAAGATTTGTGTTTCAGGAGATACTACAAAAGTAGCATTTCCAGCAACGATTACTCTTGTGCTGTTATCAACTGTCAAAGAATTAGCATCAGTAGCTACAGCAAGAGCATCAGCATATTCATAAAGAGCGTTACCGGAATCTGCTTTGTCTGTCAATTTAACTAGATCAGATTTTTTCAAATCTTTAACCTTGTTATAAGCATCAACGCCAGTTTCATTGGTTAGTGCAAAAGTTTTCTCTTCACCCTTAACATTTAGTGTTACGGAGTAAGTAGAACCAGTTGCAGAAATATTTTCACTTGCTTTAACGAATAGACCTTGTACTGTTGGAAGATTAGCAGATGTACCAGCTGTAGTAACTACTACGTACTTAGCTGCACCGCTAGCATCTGTTTTAACTGCAACTTTAGCGCCTTTAGTTACATCAGCAGCAGTTCCAACAGTGATTGTTGTTTTAGTGCTATCTGATTTATTAACTGAAGCTTTCAAGTAAATTGTGTTGCTGTTAAGACCGTAGCTATTATTTTCAATTGTCAATTTAGAAGCTGTTACTTCAGAAACTACTTGTTCAGCAGCCAAGGAAACAGCACCATGAGCTGCAGGCAAGTTGATAAGACCATCAGTATACTTCAGTTCTACCAAAGTATTTTTCAATGCTTCTGTAACATCTACATCTTTCGTGTACTCAGTTACAGACTTAGCATCTTTCAACGAATAGTAAACTACTTTTGTGTAGCCATTCAAGACTTCGCCATCTTTAATGAAGGATTTATTAAATTCAACATTTAGAATTACAGCGAATTGACTGTTATCTACACCAGCAACAGAAGATCTGTAAGCAATTTTACCATCTTTGTTCAGGTGGTAAGTGTACTCAGTTCCAATTGTTCCACCTAGGCCATTAGCAACAACAGCATAAGTTTTGCCACCTACAGTGTAAGTAACGTCATTACCAGACTTACCAATGGAATCAAGTTTGCCAGAAACAGTGTTGCGAGTCGCAACTACGTTAAGAGCATCACCATCAGCATTTTTGATTACGTTAACTACGTCATTTGCTTTCAAATCAGCAAGTGCAGCAGTTTTGCCGTCAAGGGAAATTGCAGTGTTGCTGTTCACTTTGTAAGAAGCGCCACTTTCCTTGCTTGTTACACGGCTGTAATCTTTGTAAGCTGTAACTTCTTCAAATACCAAGTTCGAATCCCAGTTGTTAACCAATAGAGCTTGAACTTTGTCATCGCTGTTCAAAAGAATTACTACTTCTTTATCATTAGCAAGACTGTAGTTGGAAACTTGCTTATCAGTGTTTACATAAGTAACAACACCTGGAGCTGAATTTTTTACTGAACCATCGTTGTAATAAACAGCGTTAGCTACAGTAGTACCAGCAGGGTTTGCATCAGATGTAGTCGTGATAATGTTACCAGCTGCTTGTGCATCTGTTATAGCAAGAATTTGGTTGCTTCCGTTCTTTTTAAGAACGCTAACTGAGTGACCAAGAAGTTCACCTAGTTTTTTGCCGCCAGTTACAAAGAAGTTGTCAGCAGTAACTTCGTTAGCACCGTTAAGGCTAACTTCTTTTTTGCTAGTCAAAGAAGTACCAGTAAGAACTTTATCTTCAGTAGTTCCAAGTTTGTTGATCAATGGAACAAGGTTTGCGTTTGCTGCAAGTTTTTTACCTTTTGTATCAACATCAAGTTGGTTGCCGTCTGCATCGTAGCCAACAAGTGTTGCACCCAAAGTGTTGGATGTCAATTCAGCAACGATACCGCGGTTAGCTTTAGTGCCAGTCGCGATTTCAAGACCATCAAAGATGTTAAGGTTATCAGCTTGAAGTATTACGTTATAAGGCCATGAACCTGAAAGGTGCTTATCTTGGTAACCAAGTGCACGTACCAAAATAGCTACTACCTCTTCAAACTTAACGCTGTCAGAAGGACGGTAGTTACCGTTGAAGCCTTGGATAAAGCCTTTAGCAGAAGCTACGTTGATGTAGCCAGTGTACCAAGCATTAGCTTTAACGTCTTTGAACGATGGTTTAACATCATTCATCAACTTCGCTGCGCTTTCGTTACCAGTAGCGATAACAACTACTTTCGCAAGTTCTGCACGAGTAATTGAGTTCTCTGGTTTAAATGTACCATCTTCATAACCTGAAATGATTCCTAGTGCAGTTAGTTCTTCAACTGCTGATTGTACCGGTTTGCCAACAACATCAGATGGTGTTGCTGCAAAAGCTGGAACGGATAATGGTAGTACTAGCGCAGTAGCTAGCACAAATGCTGCTATTTTTTTCTTCATAACCTTTATTTCTCCTCCTCTAAATACGTGCGGTTGTTGAGAGTTTTGTTTAAATAGTGAATTGCTCTTTTCCCTCATAGCCGATTCACCCCCTTTCCAGAGTTGAGCACAGATTTGATATAAATGATGTCTACAATCATGATAAACCCATTTGTAAAATCATGTCGTAGAAACTTGTAAAAAATGCGAGAACATTGCTAGAGTCACGGCACCACTTTAACATTATACAATGGGCAGGTCGTACCGTAAAGAGGAAGTTGAGAATTCATTCCAATTTGTTTCCAGCATGAGTAGGTCTCGCGCATCAAATCATGTGTTTGTTACAACGTCATGTATTTAAACGCACGTGACAATGAAAAGTTGCGATGTTCTTAAAAAAACTTTAAAAGTTTTTTCTTTTTCCGTTTTTTCTTAATTATGTACATCTAACTGTAATCTACTCCCTGCTTTGTTTAGTATAGCTTGTTTTCATAGAGCTCGTCGATGCTAAACATTTTCCATGGATAAAGTTTCTCCTCTTGCTAAGAAATAAAAAGGTCGACACAGCGGTCGACCCTTTCGCTTCTTGTTATTTGCTATAAATTTTAGGAAGCTTACCTAAATCCGCCATTACTCTAGCCATGATTATTGCAGCATCACTCCGCAATAGCTTAGCTTTTGGTTCGAATACTGAACCAGACTTTGGATTCTTGACATCAATTAACGAACCTTGAATGAATCCTTTTTTCTGGATAGCCATAACAGCCGGAATTGAGTAATAGTCAAAGTTCCCAGAATCTTTGAAAGCCTTATCCAGGGCCGACTTTGCTTTTTGAGCGTTCGTCTCCAGCTTCAGGTTTAATGCCCTTGCCAGCACAACTGAAGCATCTTGACGAGATAAATCTACATCTTCATCGAAAAACCCCGGTCTAGTGCCACGAACAAATCCTGCACGCGCTGCCGTTTCGATATATCGGTAGTCATAAATTGCATTAGCGTTATTAGCATTGGTAATCGTCTCTGGATAATAAGAGAAATGCAGATCTCCACCATAGTTCAATGGAATATCGAGCGCACGAATAATCATCCGCGTGAATTCTCCCCTTGTTACGTAACGATCGGCGCCAAAAATACCAATTGGATCTACAGCATTCATAACACCTTTAGCATAGATGGCTTCCATAGCCTCTCTCGCATAAGGGTGATCGTTAATGTCGTTATATCCACGAGTAAGCTTAACCGCTACATAATATCCGAATTTGGTAAACGGAACGGTTATCGTATGTTTTTTCTCGTCAACAACTCCACCAATGTTTTCCCATGTACTATTGTAAGGATCAAATCGGAAAACGGTAATCGTCGTACCTGCACTTTGCGACACGTTAGAATCATAAGACAATGTAAGCTTGCCGGGTGCTGTAGGCGCAAGTTCAAGACCGAACTTATTCCATCGTTTCGCAAAGCTATCCGTTGCTTTGCCTACTATGTTCGGGAACGGGAATGGATCCGTTCCTGTTGTTACAGGATCAAACAATGGCGATGATGGATCTGGATTATCCGCTTGACCACCATCAATCCAAAATAATGGGCTTGCTTTAATGAACTGTCTAGCTTGGTCTTGGAACCGATATCCAATATGCAAGTTGCCTTCTGCCAAACTGTTAGCAGAATAGTTCGGCGGCTGACCTTCAAATTCATGACGATCTACAATTCCATCATTTGGACTTGCTATCGCAAATAAAATATCATTATCGCTGTATACTTGTCCTGAATAGTTTGTAGATGCATTGTAAGTTGGTCGGACAAGCTTACTCTTACTTGCGAATGAGAGAACTAGACTATTATTGAAAACCTTATGTGAGCTTTGCATCTTTTGCAAAAATTGAGCCCCGGGAATGTTTGCAGGCTGATACATAACTTCAAAGGAGTCTTTAATTTTGTCCTTCCCACGTGTAATCGTAAATTCTATTTTGCTTGCTTTATTCGCCTTTACATCTTTAACCGTCAGACTAAAGGCATCAACAAATTGTGGCGTACTTTGGCTGTAATCAATAAATTTCACTTTTTTAGCTGTTTCTTTGCCAATTACGATTGATTCCGCACCTGGTGAGGCAATAATGACTTTAACATAGTTTTGATTTATAGTCCGCTTCTCTTTAAGTGGTGCCAAAATTGAATATGGAATAGAAGTAGCATCAATTTCCATACGGTAAGTTGCTCGTGGACCTGCCTCTCCACTGTTAAATACGGTCATACCATATACCTGAGAGCTGCCATCTTCAGGCATCTTTTGATTAACAATGATGAAGTAGAAGTATTGACCGTCTACGTCATAAAAGAAATCGATTTTTGCATCATCTGTTGACACGTTATTGTCTTTGTTATTTAAACCTGAATTATAAGGTTTTGTTGCATATGCCGGCAATGGAACTCCGTTTCTAGTCGGCGTAAATTCCTTCGTTAAATCCCATTTTATATCTGACTTCCAATTGGGCGATGAAATGCGTATTATATATTGTCCTTGAGTTGAGCCTAAATTTTTATGCCCTGTTTCAAAGTAACCCTCACCGCCAAGATCGATGAAGTCAAATGTGCCGTATACATTCAAACGAGCTTCCTTTGTTGTATATACACTGCCTTGCTTAGGGAAATTGGTATCATTCGGAAGCGGTTTTGACAGACTTGCGCTATACGGATAAACACCATCGGTATTAGGCGCAGGTATAACTGGCAAATTAGTTGGAACAACACTAAATTTAAAGGCATTCTCATAATTATTTTTGTCCGTGCGGAATACGAACTTCACATTATTTTCTCCAGCTTTATTTAAGATGTTGAATATAAAAGTTGCTGCTTTAACTTTATCAGCTCCAGTCCCGAGAGGCTGGAACTTTGTTGTTGATCCGTTACTTTCTAGTGGAATCTCAACATTGTTAATATATAGGAACACCGTTTGTTTTTTGGTGCCATTGCTTGCATAGATAACTTCCGCTTCATTGGCTACATTAAATAATTGTCCGCTAAACATACCCAGCTTGTTCAACAAGATTGTTGGGTCAGTTTCTCTTACTGAATCGTAATCAACCTTCATTCCTTCAACTAATGTGTTGAACTTCACGTAAGGTCCATACAACAGTTTGGCAACAATTATTTTTTCTTCGCTAGTACCTTTTGAGTCATTTAGTTTGAACGAAATTGAATTAGTCCCAAAATTAGGTAATTTATTGATTTCAATAAACAACCGCAAAAACGGTGTTGATTGGTTATTTACGGTACGATAGACAATCTCGGAATGCTTGATTTGCGTAAATCCTGAACCAACAGCAGTTTGTATCAAATCATTAATCTTAAATAAGTTTTCGTAAGGAGCAGTTAGACCTCCATAATTACCCACCAATACCTCCACTCCCATAGGCATGGAGTAAACATTAACACCCTCGCTTGGAATATCTGTTCCTTGCAACCCTTGAAGACGGCCTGCATTAACTGGATCCGTATTCATAGTTTGATCATAGCCTGATAGATAATTGATATCGTAAATATAGGCTAGGCTGTTGTTACGTACAGTAAAAGGTATCCAATTTGAGCCTTGAAGAATGTTGCCATTAGGCGCTATAAAGCGAAGCTGATTGGATTGATCGAACGTAATTGTTGGCAAATCATACTTATATTCTACTGTTATAAATTTAGTTGTATTATCAATAATTGCTGGTGCTGGAGTGATTATTATTGAATTCGTAATCGGTTTTATAGAGGTAGCTGATGCCCCACCTTGTTTCAGTTCTAAGCTTAGCATTTCTGCAAGATTAGCTGCAGTTACATCAACTGTTTCTGCTTTATTTCCATCTTTATCAATATCCGTGACGTCATATAGTGGAAGCGGTATTATGGCTTTTCCAGATACTTGAATAGCTTTTGCTCCATTAGAGTCCGTCGAAAAGTTTAAATTGGGTTCTAACACAGAAGACTGTGTTCCCGATGTCATTTTCAGATCATAAAATGTCACTTCACCGTTATAGAAAGCYACCTCGCGAGTCGTTTCCACAACTTGTCCATTATTATGCACCTTTAAAACAATTGTATTGATACCCTTCTGAATGCTCAGCAAAGATGTACTGAAACGGCTGTCGCTGGTCGAATTCGAAACGTTGAACTCGTAGCTTCTGCCATTAATGACTACCGTTATTTTTTGAGCATTTGGTGCTTTACCAGAAATAACGATTTCACCGTTTTGCTGTACGATAGGCGCTGTTGAATAGAGCATCGTCGGTTGGTTTTCCGGCATTGCATAATCTTTATTCTCAAATGTAGCTTTTAGATCGTAAAGCATTGGGCTATTACGATATTCAATATAAATGGATTCACTGACAGTTGATGTGCCCGCTATTCCTTTAAACGTAATTTTGTTTAGACCAGGGAAAAGCGTAAGGTTAGAAATGACAATGCTATTATCCCCGCTAGAGGTAGATATGCCTGTTGTAATTTCCTCTGTCGTGTTTACTTCATTTTCTTTAGATCCGTCCATTGTAATTTGTTTTACATTGTAGCTAATTGAATTACCTACTACCCCGTTTATTGTACCTTCTAGCTTTACAGATTGACTTGATACAATTCTTGCACTTCCAGGTGATGCATTTTCATTTGAAAACAAGAAATAGGAGCCTGCAGCTGTTACCGTTTGTGAAGCTCCGAACGGCGGCAACAATGTAATCAACAGTGCCAGCGTTAGCGCTAATGATAGTAATCTTTTCAAAACAATGTTCCTCCTTTATGTATATGGCGAGCATGGGTATTTGAATGATAAATGGCCTGACGACTATGCGGCTTACCTTTGAATAAATCTTCCTCCCTTTTCCTCTTTAGTCAGCTTTGATGCAATTGCAGTTAAGAGATCTGACCGCAGAAAAGTTCTGTACAGTTGTTATCGGCTTTTGGCTCCCAATTTTTTAGCTATTTGGTCGATTTTCAACAAAAAAAGAGCCCTGATTCCGTTAAAGGATTCAGAGCTCTTATTTATTTGGAACGGGATTCAGCATCCAGCTTGAGTCGAAGTCTCATTCGAGCTAGAAAATTAATAAGCGGCCGGCGTGTTTTGTCCACGATACCGGTTATTTCTGCCCCGATCTGTAAGAAAAACATTAGCATACATATGACGGCAAAAGTGATCCAGTTCGCCGCGCTCGACTGTACGACAGCCGATTGCACGATTGCGAGTCCGCCGAATATGGCAGCTACTCCCCAAATGATAAGTACGGTACGACGGTGGCTGAAGCCAAGGTCGCGCAGACGATGGTGCAAATGCCCTTTGTCTGGTGCAAATATCGGTTTCTTGTTTACCCAGCGGCGAACGATTGCGAAGAAGGTATCCGAAAGCGGAACGCCGATAATGAGCAGCGGTGTTACAAACGATACCATCGTTACCTGCTTGAAGCCAAGCATCGAAAGCGTTGCTAGACTGAAGCCGAGAAACAGCGAGCCCGAGTCGCCCATAAATATTTTTGCGGGATGAAAGTTGAAAACGAGAAAGCCGACAATTCCGCCCAGCAGCAATGTGCTCAATAAGATAACTGGTTGGAAGCCCATCAGTGATGCCATCACAACAATCGTTGCAATCGCGATGCCTGACACGCCGGCAGCAAGCCCGTCCAAGCCGTCGATCAGATTAATGGCATTCGTTACACCGACGATCCAGAGAATCGTAAGTGGAATGCTGATCCATCCAGCAATTGGCTGCATCGTTTCGCCGAACGGAATGTTCAGCAAGTCGATCTTAACGTCGAAGACGAAAACGACTACGCATGCCGCCGCGATTTGACCGAGCAGCTTCACTTTAGCTGAAAGCTCGAAGCGGTCATCGAAAGCACCTAAAATAATAATCATCGTACCGCCGACTAGCAGCGCGTTGATCATATTGGAATCTTGCGGACGGAGCAAGCCGTCTGGTATAAATGGCGATAAAATAAAGAATGCGCCAACGAATGCAATATAAATAGCTAGACCGCCAAGACGCGGCATAATGCGCGTGTGTACCTTGCGGTGATTTGGTTTGTCTATTGCGCCTACTTTGAAAGCAAATTTCTTAACAAGCGGCGTCATCGCAATGGCTAGAACAAGAGCGATTATGAACCCAATTGAATACAGCAAGCCTACCGGCATGTGTGCAACTCCCCTTTTCTTTCTACCGAAGTGAATTATACTCCGATTGGAAAGGAAACTCCAACCCCGTTTTCAACCAATTTTGATGGTTTTAACGAGAATTTCACGGTGTAGGTCGAGGTTTTGTAACGTTTTCTTTGTCGCGAACCACTTTCACTACGAATTTCGGCAAAACAAGCATTCTTTTGTAGCGTTTAGGCTCTTGCAGCAAGCGATAAAACCATTCAAGCCGAAGTTTTTGGAAAATATTCGGAGCTCGCTTTAGTTTACCCGAAACAACGTCGAAGCTTCCGCCAACGCCCATAATCAATGGCACGCCCAGCCTTTGCTTGTATTTCACAATCCACGGCTCCTGCGTATCCGCACCTCGTGCCACAAACAATAAATCAGGAGCAGCCGCACGGATTTCTTCGATGACTTCCTCATCTTGATCAGGGCCAAAAAATCCGTTCCGATAGCCTACAATTTTCACTTGAGGATATTGCAGCTGCAGCTTCTCTGCCGCGGCTTCAATAATCTCCTGTGAGGTGCCAAGCAGGTAGGCCTTCCATCTACGCTTTTCACCCTCATGCAGCAAGCGGTGAAGGAGATCAAACCCCGTCACACGTTCTGCAACAGGCTGTCCTACGTATTTGGCCGCCCATACCACTCCTGCACCATCAGGCACAATAAGATCTGCGCGCCGCATCATCGCACTATACTTGGGGTCCTCGACGGCAGACATAATCATGATCGGATTAGCGGTAATCACATGGGTTACGCGTCTTTCTTCGATCGCTTCTATTAAGTAATTGACTGTGTCATCCATGCCCACTTTGGAGAATGGTATGCCGTATAACGGCACAGTTGGTAGTTGTTTCGACAAGAGGAACTCACCTCGATAATGTATGACGCAGCAAATGTACAATTTGTTGCGCCGGTCTTTGCGATTGTTGTTTTAAAAGATCGATTGCTGGCTTGTGCTTTGCCTGCCAGCCCTCTTTATCAGACAGCAGCAAACCCGCTGCTTCTGCGAATTTTTCGGCATCGAGCTGCTCCGTCGTGCCGACGGCTTTGATGCCAAGTCGACCCAGAAATTGGTCGATCTTCGGGTCGTACGAGAGGCCAAGCATGGGAACCCTTTGGCCTGCGGCATAAATAAGCGCATGGAGGCGCATGCCGAACAAAGCGTCGCACCGGCTGACCTCAAGCAGCATTTGCTGGGGGTCGTCGCCGGGCGCGGCCAGCTCGGCGGTGGAACCGTCGCCGAGCCTGCCGCGCAGCCGTTCCAGCACCTGCTCCGACGCTACAGTGTCGGAGGGTGTGTGGAACGGCAGGAAGCGCAGCCGGACAGGCATGCGCTTCGACAGCGCGACTAGCGCATCGGCGGCGCGTTCGAGATCGGCGCCGTCGCTGCGCCAGGGGCGCAGCGATACACCGACCAGCGGCGCAGCAGCAGGGTCGGAAGCTTGTCCAGCCGCTGATGAACCCGCAGGGAGCGGCAAGCCCATGACCGGATCGGGAACAACATCGATCCGATCACTAGGCACGCCGATTCGTCCAAGCAAAGCAGCGGATTCCTCATCTCTAACGGATACATATGCGCTTTGCTTCATTACTCCGCGAATCATAGGGTCCATCCAGCGCCGAATCACAGGGCCAATCCCTTGCGAATAAGCGAATGTTGGCTTACCCAGCAATTGGGCCAGCTTCATGACGCCAGTATAATAAGGAATCGTTTTGGCGCCTGTAACGTCCTGCAGGAGGCTTCCGCCTCCGCTTATTAGACCGTCGCTGCCTTTCAATGCTTTCCATAGATCTCCTGGATGCATGCGGCGGACAGCTTCAACGCCGTACATACGGCTTGTCCAATCTGGATCACCTGATAAAACGATCGGCTGAATTTGTACGCCCTGCGCCTTGCCTTCTTCTTCTAGTGCTAGCAATATCGATTTGAGTACCGCTTCATCACCGCTGTTGTAGAAGCCATAATAGCCTGAAATTACTATTCGACGAACTTGCGGATGATGGCTGGTGCCCATTTACGAATTGCTCCTTCCACGATCTGCCATGCCAATATCAAGATACATCCGATTATGATACCTGTACCCAAGCCGAGCGCTACACGAATCATCGAAATGTGAAGTGGTGTATGAAGATGTGCAAACGTATCAACCATCGTCAATTGACCGATCGAACCAATGATAACAAGCAGCCATGCCGCACGATAACGAAGTGCAAGGAACAAGCCAAGCAGCAGCGGCGGATGACCAAGCATGAACTCTTTAAAGCGCGGTCGTACACCGAATGTATTTTCCAGCCAACCGCGAATAAGCAGCTCAATAGCAGGTGCTTGTCCACCATTCCCTGTACGAGACAAGTAATAGAAGCCGATAACGCCAATAACTCCAGCTACTATAATCCATGTTAATGTAATAGGTTGAGAAAGCAGCTTGCGCAGCTTTCCGATTGATGTTTGACCGTTATAGAAAAACACATAAATGGCCACAAGGATAATCGGAGCCAAATGCAGCACACTTACGCCGCGGAATTGTTCCAATACAAGATTGTACGTAATATTGTTCAACAATCCGAATATCATCGGCGCTCCCATAAGAGAGATGAGCGTCGCCACAATAAACCAATTCAGAGCAAGACCAAAACGTCTTCCCGTAGATATGGCAGGGAATATCCATTTCATACGATTGCCGTTCTCATATACAGCACCTGGCTGCTGAGGAGTCTGCCCTTGCTGGCTTCTTCCTACTGACCATTTCGTTCCGCCAATAACACGACGCTCGCCAACGGTACGGGAATAAATCCGATTCATTACCCATATAAGAGCCAGCGTAGGGGCTGCAATTGAAGCACCTAATGCAAGTCCTTGCTCCATAAGCGAGCTGTTTAGCTTGTACAAGCCTGCGCTTCCAACTAAGCCAATCGCATAAACTGGAATATAAACGCCTGGAATAAATGCGCCGATTAACAAAGTAATCAGTGCTACTGCAGCCGCAGCAACGATTGCACGCAGCGGTTTATTCCAAGAAGGCTGCTCATGATCAAACGGTTTTGGCTTGCCTGGCGTAAAGCCGGCGTCCGAGAGCTTATCTACGATTCCGCCCTCGTCACTCATTGCCTCAGCAATGCGGTCCAAGGAGTGAACTACCTTTGCTTTATCCGTATTGGACTGAGCTGTCCCGTTCAAGAAAAACATCCGGATATTACGATCCTTCGCCGCTAAAAGAAAACGATCAGCAATAGCTTCCGGCGTCATCGTCATACCGTCGTTCTCCGACAATGAATATAATCTCACTACATTATAATTTGTAATATAAGCTAATTTATTTATGCCTTGTTGCGGTTTTTTCAAATTCTCTATGGTCGCTACGCCCATATCGTATTTTTTGAGTAGTTCTCCGAACTGATAAAGGCTGTTATCCATCGCTTGATCGGATGCACCCTTTACTTTGTCACCGTCGAACAATACGCGGTCTACATCGTATTCCTTCAATTTCGCAAGCATAGCATCTGTTGCCTGCTGATCATAAGGCTTAATACGGTCAGATAAGCGAGGCAATATTTGAAGTCCGGCATTATGAATCGTTTCAAGTGAAATCGGATCAAAATCCATCGTCTTCATAACTGCCTCTGCAATAGGCATCTCAACGACTAAGCCATTTCGGCCACCGTACGACCAATTGCTATACACAGCCTCGGAACGATCAAGCGCTTCGCGAACAATCGGTCCAATCATTTCTTCTTCTTTGGGCCCATTGAACAAAATATAAGTAAAGTTTTGGCCTACCGGCTCAAATTTACTTTGAAGCAATGCAGCATCTCTGGAGCTGTAAAAAGTAAGTCTGCCGGAAATTTGCAGATCCTTCAGAGAGCTCTCATAAACAGCCATTGTAGTGACGCCAGCTTCCTTGAGCATCTCCAGCTTTTCCGTTAAAAATTGCTGCGGACGAGCCTGACGCTCCGCCACCTCAATAATATCCCGATAATCAAATACATATTCTACTTGCTTCGACGATTTTTCCATTTCCATCCGAACGGCACCGAGCGGCAATGCTGCCGCCACCCCGATAATTGCAATGATCCATAATGCGAATCTTGCGCGCCGATTCCATTGCTGCCAACGTAAAAACACACAATTCCTCCGTTCTAAACAGGTTAATTATTGTACTATTCGGTAGAGTCTACCCGTTCCATAACGGAGGCTTGCAATGTTTGCAGTGCCTCAACAGCAGCATCCTTCGACTCACTTTTAACCGCAAAATAAACTTTGATTTTTGGCTCCGTGCCAGATGGACGAAGGCAGAACCATGAGCCATCTGCGCGCAAATATTTCAATACATTTTCCGGACGCAAGCCATCTTGGCCTTTGCCGTAATCAAGCACACGCTCCACTTTGACGCCGCCGATTTCTGCAGGCGGGTTTTGACGCCAGTCATCCATAATAGCGCCAATTTTTTGCACGCCATCAAGTCCCTTAAGTGTACGCGACTCCAAGCCTTCCAAATAGAAGCCATGCTCAGCGTATAACTCTAAAAGAACATCATATAGCGTTTTTCCTTGACTGCTATAATAAGCTGCAGCTTCAGCAATTAATAGCGCAGCAACGATCGCATCTTTATCACGCGCATAAGTTCCAGTTAAATAACCGTAGCTTTCCTCGTAGCCAAATAGGAAGGTATGCTCTCCTGTTTGCTCATAACGAGTCATTTTCTCACCAATATATTTGAAGCCGGTCAACGTGTTCTCAACCGCTACACCATAGGAACGGGCAATATCTGCGCCTAGTTCACTAGTTACGATCGTTTTGATCACTACGCCATTGTCTGGCAGCTGTCCACGTTCCTTCAACTGGCTTAGCACATAATGAACCATTAGCGCACCCGATTGGTTGCCAGTGAGTACCACGTACTCGCCCTCATTGTTTTTCACAACCGCACCCATACGGTCTGCGTCAGGATCAGTACCGATAATGATATCAGCATTCACCTGCTGCGCCAGTTTAATCGCAAGCGTGAACGCTTCGCGCTCTTCCGGGTTAGGAGACTTTACCGTGCTAAAATATCCATCCGGCTGCTCTTGCTCCGGTACGATGTGTACATTTTTAAAACCAACCTTTTTCAACACTTCGCGAACAGGCATGTTGCCAGTGCCATGTAGAGGTGTGAAGACAACACTAATTTTTTCTCCAACTTCACCTTTAATAAGGTCAGCATTCAAGCTCTGAGCAACTACCGTATCAATAAATTGTTGATCGGCGTCATCTCCAAGCCAGCGCAGCAAGCCTTTTCCTTCAGCTTCTTCACGGCAAACCCGTTTTACTTCATCGAAACCCGCGATTTGGCTGATAGCAGAAATAACTTGTTCAGCTTCCTCAGGAATAAGCTGGCAGCCGTCAGCGCCATATGCTTTGTAACCATTATATTCAGGTGGATTGTGGCTTGCCGTAATGACAATTCCACTTGCTGCATTCAGCGCACGTACCGCAAAAGAAAGCTGTGGTGTTGGACGAAGCGCTGTGAACAAATAAGTAGTGATGCCGTTGCCCGCAAGCACAAGCGCTGCATCGAGTGCAAACTCAGGTGAGTTATTGCGGGAATCGTGAGCGATAACAACAGAAGGAGCCGCTCCATCCGCCGACTTGCCAGCAAGCAGCCAATTTGCGAGTCCCTGTGTTGCTTTACCAACCGTATA
The DNA here is from genome assembly GCF_052115145.1 of Paenibacillus sp. 2TAB26. Taxonomy (NCBI): domain Bacteria; kingdom Bacillati; phylum Bacillota; class Bacilli; order Caryophanales; family Paenibacillaceae; genus Paenibacillus; species Paenibacillus sp. 2TAB26. The sequence goes on along the minus strand of NZ_JBFRGC010000001.1, from coordinate 236,918 downwards.
CGTATTCAAACGATTCGTTCCTGCACCCATTACGCCGCGCAAGCCGCCCGTACCAAATTCAAGGTCGCGATAAAAGCGATCCGTAATTTCTTTTTCTTGTCCTTCAATACTGCGAAGCTCGTCCTTTGTTCCTGCATCAATCAACGGATCATTTAGCCACGCTTCATATTTAGCAATAACATTAGCATTCGTTTCGTTCGTCATATTTAGCAGCCTCTTTCATTCATGAATTTTAATTTATGAAGGATTAGATAAAGCAAACATAAGCTCGCCTTCGGCAACGATTTGATCGCCAACCCGTGCTGTTCCTTGTCCTTTTCCAATAGAGCCCTTCAGCCTTGTAATCTGGACCTCAAGCGTCAACGTATCGCCAGGCTTAACTTGACCGCGAAAGCGGAAGCCATCGATGCCAGCAAAAAAGCCAAGCTTGCCACGATTGGCTTCAATCATCAGCATCGCTACAGTACCTACTTGTGCAAGCGCTTCTACTATAAGCACGCCTGGCATAACCGGATAACCCGGAAAATGACCAACAAAGTAAGGTTCATTCATCGTAACATTTTTAAGACCGACTGCGCGTACGCCTGGCTCAACCTCCAAAATACGGTCGATTAGCAGAAACGGCGGGCGGTGCGGAATGATTTCTTGAATTTGGTTAATATCCAACATGAAAAAAAAGCCCCTCTCAATAGTTAAGTTAGGTAGTATAAAAAGTGTCATTCTGTACGACACTATACATATCCCTCATAAACTGCAGTTTATGAAGGTTAAGATAAGAGGCTTGGCTGCTTGGACCCGAAGTGTCCTCCGCCAAGCCTCTTTGTTCATATGTAGTGACTTGATGATCACGAATGTCCAGTAGGTGTTTCTGTTATGTGTTTATTCAGCGCTTTAAACATGACGATATACATCATTGAAGTAATGAATGAAAAGCCAATAACGCCCCACAAATAAATATAAGCATTCGGCGCTTCAAAGAAAATGAGCATTATCGCTGCATAAAAGAGCACAGTTGTCAGCTTTCCCATCCAGTTGGCAGGCACCGTCTTTTTCCCTCGGAAGTGAAAATAGAATCCCCCCGCTATCATGCCCAAATCGCGCAAAAACATCGCTGCAGCCGCAGCCCAGGAAATATGGCCGGATACGAGCAGCGATACAATAACAGTGATCAGCATCATCTTGTCCGCAAGCGGATCAAGCATCATTCCAGCCGTTGTAATCTGACCGGTTCTGCGCGCGATATAACCATCAAGAACATCGGTTATTCCGGCTGCTACCATAATCAAAAAGGCAGGAATCATATGTCCTTCCGCAAAAATCACGATGTAGACAGGGATTAATAAAAAACGCAATGATGTTAATAGATTCGGCAGATTCAACTATTCACGCTCCTCTACCTATAACTGACGGTCCACCATGGTTCCCAACTATTATACAACTACCTCCCGTAAAAATAAAACTATCCGCTGTTCCTAATAAGCGGAACAAATTGCAGAAGTTAGTTCTAACTGACTATTTGCAATTTTTTTATGTATACATTTTGTGATCGTTATTCATTTTCACCATCTACTTACCGTTATAAATAGAATACCAATTACTTTAAACAAGAAAGGACAGGGATGTAGTGAATTTTAGTTTACGCTTGAATAAGTCGTTGAAAATAACTCGCAGGTGGCTTGCAGCTACAATTGCAATCGTAATGGTTATGACTTCCATGACCGGCATTGTCAACGCCGCAGAAGATACGGTTACCGGCCTTGATTTCACCTATGACCCATCGGATTACAACAGCAACACATCATCACTGGAAACATTTGTTGAAGATGATAAGGTTAATCTAGCCGTTTTCGCAACAGGCTCAGGCACTAGAAAAGAAGTTACTGCCGATGCGACATGGAAATCATCGAATACCGCTTTCGTCAAAGTGGAAAAAGGCGTCTTAACGGGTGTAGGCAAGGGAACCGCAACGATAAGCGCTACTTATAAAGGCTTCACCATTTCTATCAAGGCTTCATCTGACTATATCTATGATTCCGTAAGCCTCATGCAGAACGGAGTAACCGCTCCAACAACGCTGGATATCGAGATTGGTCAAAATCTGGCCTTCACGCTAAACGGCTTGAAAGCAAACAAAGAGCCGCAAAATGTAACAGGTGACGCTGTCTGGACAACATCGAACGCAGCGATCGCAACCGTGGATGAAGGTGTTATTAAACTGTTAGGTGTTGGAGCTGTTACAATTACCTCCAAGCTTAAAGGTAAATCCGATGCGATTACATTAAATGTAACCTCCCCTTACAAATCAATTACGATTGATTCAGGTACTTCTGGCAAGCTAGTCGAAATCGACATCGGCAATGATGATAAAGTATTAACGGCATCCGTCAATCCAAAGATCGGTTCGATCCTTGATGTAACAAAAGATGCAAAATGGGTTAGTGCTAATGAAAAAGTTGCTACAGTTAAACAAGGCGTAGTATCTGCAGTAAGCGCCGGAAAAACGACGATCACCGTATCTCATAAAGGGGTTAGTACAACGATCGATGTGGTCATACGTACGCCTTACCAATCAATCAGGCTCTCTCCAGAGAAGGAATATCATCTGCAGCTTCAGGACGCAAATCTTCAAGTAACAGCAGATGTGCTCGACAATAAAAATTTCTCTTCTCCAGTAACCACCTTAGCCGATTGGACGTCTTCAAACGTTGTAGTCGCTACTGTATCAAATGGATTGGTTAGCCCTAAATCCGTCGGTACAGCTAGAATTACAGCCAGCTACAAAGGTGTAAGCCGCAGCATCGAGATTACAGTGTATCCGAGCATAACTGAACTTAGTATTGAAACGGAAACGATAGATGGTTATACCGATATTAGTGAGGATCTTCCTAGAGTCATGGCAACAACATTTGATGGCTCGAAGGTAGATGTATCCAAAATCGTAAAATGGACGTCCGCAGATGAGAAGATTGCTACGATTAAAGATGGTCAATGGACAGCTAAAACACTCGGAGAGTCCGTTCTTACAGCATCTCTTCAAAACTATAAAGCGGATGTAAAATTAGTCGTTCACATGAAGCCGTTAAAGCTGATTGCCGACGTTAAGGAACTTAGCATTATTTTAGGAAAAGAAACGCCTTTCCCTTCCGTAACCGTTATTAATGAAGACGGAGAAGAAGAGAATATTTCGAGCAGAGTGAAATGGAAGGCTTCATCAGATGATATCGTATTGAAAGAAACGACGATGAAGGGCTTAGATGTGACAAGCATCACGCTCACTGCTACTTACCTGACTAAGAGCGTAACGGTACGTGTAAGAATAGAGGAAGAAATCGTCAAGCTTGTTGTTGACCCTATCTCTCTAGATCTTTACCCTGGAAAATCCAAATCCGTTAAGGTTACAGGTTACTACAAGAGCGGCAAGCAGGTTTCACTAGGTTCAAAAATGAACTGGGAGTCTGGCAATCCTAATATCGCAACCGTTAGCAGTACCACTGTTAAAGGAATTGCCGTAGGAACAACTAAGATTACTGGTTCATACCAAGGCAAAACGGTCACCGTTCCTATCGTGATTTCACCTAAACTGAAATCACTTGTACTATCCAGCAAATCGGTTCAGCTCAGTCCGGGAGGAAGCTATTCGGCTAAGCTGCAAGCTAACTTTACGACTGGAAACCCGGCTGACGTTACCGACAATGCCGTTTGGACATCCTCCAAAGCGAGTGTCGCAACCGTGGTTAATGGTAAAATCATTGCAGTTAGCAAAGGTTCTGCATCCATTAAAGCAACCTATGCAGGTAAAAGCGTTACGATTAGAGTAAGTGTAAAATAGTTCAAAAATGCAGCAAGTGAGAAGCTCGTTACCTCATTACACGACGAGTTTTTCACTTGCACAAATAAAGTATTGATCATCAAAAAAAGGGATGCCCGCTGCGCAGCATACACTGCAAAGCGGGCATCCCTTCTTCTATTTAATTGATTACGATTCAGCAAACACTAAGTCATAGAGATGCTGCCATGTTGCCCAGCTAAAAACCTCATCCTCAGGCTGCTTGCCTATTACAGCGTAACCAATGTACAAGCCTGCCACAAGCATAATGATCATTATGAGCGGTACGATGCTTTTGCGCAAAAGCCACAGCAGCATGCTTACCCCTTTGGGCCGTTGCTTCTTATTGGAGCTCTTCTCTTCAGCCTTCACGCGACTGGCGCGCTTCTGCCTCCCTGAGCTTTTCTCTTCCGCTTTACTCCCGGATCCGCTTGCTTCGTGGTCCATTCGCTCATCGGCCATACTCATTCACATCATCCTATCCTTATGCGCGCAGCCCGTTGGTAAGACTCATCATCGTATCACTTGACGATAACGCTCTAGCTGCCAATTGATAAGCGCGCTGCACATTAATAAGCTCGGTGATCTCGTCCGTCAGCTCGACATTTGACTGCTCCAAGTAACCTTGACGCAGCACAATGTTATTTTCCGAGTTCGGCACGGTCTGCTGCACGACATCACCAGCATTAATTCCGTTTGCAACGACAAACAGGTTATCAGAAACAGCAGTTAGTGCCGCAGGACGCGAAGCTTGGAGCAGCTTAATACTGCCAAGCGGAATTGTGCGCTCTGAAGATACTCCTAGCACCGTTCCATCTGGATTAACCCGCAAACTGTACCCTTGTGGTACTACGATATTGCCCTCAACCACGTTTCCTGTCACAGCATTTCTTACATTAGCTACGACTGGATATCCGTCTTCCGTTGCCAAAATCGTATCACCGTTTGCGCCGACCGTCAACTGAAACGCTCCATTGCGTGTATAAGCACGGTTGCCAGCGTTGTCCACTTCCACCTCGAACAATGCATTTCCCTCGATCGCAATATCCGTGTCCTTATCGGTTCCCTGCATTGGACCTTGGGACAAATTGGGCTGAACCATTGTCATTCTTGAGCCCCAGCCTTGTGTGAAATCCATCGGCGTTTTACGGCCAGGCTGATTGAAAGCTTCCGGCTGAGTTCTTAAGTTCGTAAGAAGATCCTCAAAGGTAGCTTCCTTCTTTTTGTAACCAACCGTATTCACATTAGCAATGTTATCCGCAAGAAGATCCAGCTTTTGTTGAAGACCATTCATGGATACCATCGCGTTAATCATTGAACTGTTCATGTTTCGTGCACCTCCGCTACTTCAACCTGTTGTTACACGCGACCGACTTCGTTGACGGCTTTGCTCAAGCTTTGATCATAAAATTGGATAACCTTCTGGTTAGCTTCATAAGCACGCAGCGCCGACATAAGGTCAATAGCTGCTTGCGCAGTATCAACATTAGAACGTTCTATGTAGCCTTGTCTCACTTCCACGCGTTCATTCGGAGCGATAGCGACAGCTTCGCCGCCTTCTCCCGAGAATCGGAAGCTTCCGTTCCCTTCGCGCACAAGCATATTCGGATTATCAACACGGCTAATTAGCAATTGAACGCCGATATCTTGCCCATTGGCATCAACGAAGCGTTGATTATCAGTCAGTACGAGTCTGTCTAGACCTACACCGGCAGGCATCCGAATCGGCTGACCATTCGTTCCAAGCACGCTCGATCCGTCACTTCCCATAAGAAAGCCATCCTCGGTTAGCGTAAACTTCCCGCCCCGCGTATACCGAACCTCGCCATTTTGATCCTGTAGTGTAAAAAAGGCTTGAGGCTGAAAAGTAATCTCTCCGTCCGGGCTTATATTTTTACCGGAAGCGTCAAAGGACAACCCGTCTACTTCAATGTTGGAGATCAAAGCAAAGTCAGACGAGTTGTTCGTCTGTGTTAGATCGCCCTGCAAATGAATAGACAAGCTTTCTTCCGCAAATACACCGTTAGTCAGTTTACCGATCTTGGTGAAATTCTCCGGACCCGCGCCTGTCAATGACAGCATCATTTCCGGAAACGAACGAGTTACAGCGTTTGTCTGCTTATAACCAGGCGTATTAATATTCGAAATATTGTTCGTCACCGTATCATGTCTGCGCTGCTGAGAAATCATGCCTGACGCCGCGGTGTACAATCCTCTTAACATCCGTTGTTACCCCCTTAGTGCTTCCAATCGATCCTAGCTATATATGTTATCGGTTGAAAGCAAGGCTGCCTGAATAGCTTGTCCATGCGACCTATGACTCATTTACGCCTCGGCTACGCCCCCCTAAGGCTCCCTACCCGCGCAAATCATCTATTATATAGGCCGCATACGGTCTTTACTTCTTCCCAAGCTTGTCCAAGTTATCTAGAAGGATTCCCGTTCCCTTAACGACGCAGTGCATCGGATCTTCCGCAATAAGCACAGGCACTTTAAGCTCTTCTGCTAGTAGCGAATCTAGTCCGCCAAGCAAAGCGCCTCCACCTGTCAAAATAACACCACGGTCAATAATGTCCGCTGACAGCTCAGGCGGCGTGCGTTCCAGCACAGCCTTAGCAGCCGATACGATGGACATTACGGAATCCCATAGCGCCTCACGAACTTCTCCTGAACGAATCGTTAATGTGAGAGGAAGGCCTGAAACCATGTCGCGACCACGAATATCAATCTCTTCCTGTTTTCCGCCCTCTAGCACAGTACCAATTTTAATTTTAATATCCTCGCTTGTTCTTTCACCGATTAGAAGCTTGTATTTGTTCTTGATAAACTTCATAATCGCATCGTCAAACTTGTCCCCTGCGACTTTAATGGAGGAGGCAGTGACAACGTCGCCCATAGAAAGAACGGCTACATCTGTCGTGCCTCCGCCAATGTCAACGACCATATTGCCGCTAGGCTGGAAGATATCCATTCCAGCCCCTATCGCAGCGGCTTTTGGTTCATCCTCAAGAAATACTTCTTTTGCTCCGCTGCGTTCTGCAGCTTCACGAATAGCCTTCTGCTCTACAGAAGTAATGTTGGTTGGAGCACAGATAAGAATACGGGGACGGCTAAACCATTTCCGTCCCTCCACGCGATCAATAAATGCTTTAAGCATAATTTCCGTAATTTCAAAATCCGCAATAACACCATCACGCAGCGGACGAATCGCAATAATATTGCCCGGCGTTCTGCCTACCATGCGATGCGCTTCCTCGCCAACTGCCAGCACGCGTTTTGAATCACTCTCAATGGCAACTACAGAAGGCTCATCGAGAACAACGCCTCTTCCTTTTACATGTATGGATACATTAGCAGTACCAAGATCAATCCCAATATCCTTGCTCAACATAAGGCTTAAGTCCCCCAACGAATAATAATTACAAAACGTACATTTGGTTCCCTTGACACAGAAACCGCTAACGTTTATTATTCGCCAAAAAAGACAAAATTCCTCTATAATTCGTGAAAAAACTTCAATGCTTGCCTGCTGCGAGTACTTCACGCTTTTTTGTACTCGTTTTTTTATATTTAATTTTGGTCGCTTCTCCTCCCCTCAGATGCCTAATCGATTTGTGGTACTCGAGAATGTGCTTTACCTGATCGGCCAAATCGGGGTTTATTTCAGGAAGCCGCTCAGTTAAATCCTTGTGCACAGTGCTTTTAGACACACCAAACTCCTTGGCGATCGTCCGCACCGTATGCTTCGTTTCCACGATGCAGCGGCCTATTTTAATGGTTCGCTCCTTAATGTAATCGTGCACGTTCCCGCCTCCCTACTCGAGATAGTTTGGTACATTATATGAGTAGGCACCGTATATATTCGTTGTGGCCAAGCTTGACAGGCAGGAATGTGAATAAATTTTCATAAAAACGTAAAACAGGCAGGGAATTGCTCCCCGCCTGTACGACTAAAGTCCTATTTTTTTACTAACCTGACGTTATGGTTTAACTTGTGTTACTCTTGCACTAACGAGCTTGGGTTTATCGCCTTGCCATTGCTTCTTGTTTCATAATGAAGGTGGATGCCCAAATCGCGTTCCAAATCATTGCGACCGGCTTTTGCGATTATTGTTCCTTGCGTAACATCATCGCCTTCTTTAACTGTTACATCCGCTAAGCTTTGGTAAACAGTCACTAGACCGCCCTCATGTGTGATTTCGACGGAGTTGCCGTTAGTTGGATGCTGCTCCACATAAGTAACCTTGCCTGATAATGCTGCAAGCACATCAAATGTTTTTCCATTTGGGTCAACAAAGTCGATACCCATATGAGGAGAGAACTTGTCACCCGTTTGGACCAATGCAGCTTCGCGTTCTGCGTCACTTGCTTTTGCATCGTAGAATGGAAGCTCTTCTTTAAGCACTGTTTTGTCAGTTAGCGGCCAATGGATCGATTCGTTGGCAGCAATAACTTCTTGCACTTCTTCATCCTTGCCTTGCGTTCCTGACGCTTCCCCTTGTGTAACTTCAGAAGGCTCGGTTTTTCCTGTTGTCGCTGTCGGTTTTGTATCCGCCCCCTGATAGATCCACATTAAGGTTACGATAATTGCTGCCGCGGCCATGAAGATTGCTGGAGATACCCATCGCTTTGCAAAAAGGTTCTTCCATCCACTGCTAGATTTGGCGGCAGACGTTCCTCCCAGAACAGTTTTGGGAGTTTCTTCTGGTCTTTGCTTCGGTTTACTTTGATTTTGATCATTCATTTTCTATCACCTCACTAGCCATTGTTACCAGATCTGCTAGGTTTATACGTGAGGTGAATACGAAATATTGAAAGAGTTCAAATTACGAGCGAGCTCTCAGCTCTTCCGATAGCTTCGAAGCTTGTTCCACTTGAACGCTAGAATAATAATGAGCCAGAATAGCTTCGGCTTTTGCCCCTGATTGCGCCATTCCATTGGCTCCCCACTGGCTCATGCCGACGCCATGCCCATAACCAAAAGTCGTTATGGATATCGATTTATCTTTTATATTCCAAATAAATTGAGAGGAAGCAAGTCCTAGCAGCTCTCTCACTTCTCGGCCTGTGAACGTTTTGTCTCCGATAATCATCTTGCTGATTCGATTTCCTTCCGTCTTCTCTATTACACGAATGGAAGGTTTGGCAGAGTTCTTCTTTGATACTCCTAGCTTACTGTAAAACTCGTTAAGCGACAGCTTGACCGTTTCTTTATATTTCGGAGACAGCTCTTTGTCCCATGGGCTTGCCACGCTGCGCAAATATGGAATTTCTTGCGTCCAATAGTCCTCCGAGTTTTCGGTGAATCCATTGCTGGTAGAGAAGAAAGCGGCATCTATCGGTTCGCCTTTATAAGTGATAACCTTGCCCTTCGTCTGAAGGATCGCTTCATTAAGCTTGCTCATATTGTTTTTCTGCTCATTCTTTGGCCATTTGGCTGCGAGCTCTGCAACTGAAATATACACTTGATGATCGGTCGTGTCCGTCACATCGGCTCCTTTTACCGGTACTCCGCTGTCATTGCCAAGAACAATTCTACGAATCATATACGTACGAGCCGCAATGGCCTGCGCCTTTAACGCCTCAAGCTCGAATCCGATTGGCATTTCCGCAGCTACTACACCGCGAACATACGCTTCAAGCGGAACTCGCTCTATCCGCTTTTCCTTCGTCAAATAAACACGAATAACGAGACGATCAATCGCATCAAGCGTTTCCCCATGCTTCCCATCACCAGCCGTTGGCCGATTTAAAAGATCATTTTCAGAAGATGGAATGAGCGCATCCGCATCATCCAATATGCCCGTTTTCGGCATCGTTTGATTACCCGCTTTAGTAGATGCGTTGTCTGTTAAAGACCTAGCAGCCTTCGCATCGTGAAGTTCGTCAACTGAAAGCCTTACTAGAATGACAGATGCGCCAAGCATCGCTCCGATTGCAAACAAGGCCATCGGTCTGCTTGTCCGTATACGATCGATCATCGAAACTATTGAAAACGTCCCTCTTCTTCGCCTCATGAGCTCTCCTTCCATCTTGGCCGGAAAAAGGAAGCAGGAAGCAGCCACTGCCGCCCCCTCTCTCTTAATCCGATCCTGATGGTTCATTCTATGAGCACAAATAATAGGGTAGAACCTTAAAGTCTAATCATGGCGAAGCGCGTCAACCGGCCGCAGACCGGCCGCTTTATTTGCAGGCAAATAGCCAAATATAACGCCTACGAGGGCAGAAAAGACAAAAGCTAACCATACAGTATCTAAAGGTACTTCCGTTTCCGTCTTCATAATCATTCCAATAGTAAAAGAGGCAATATATCCAAGTCCAATTCCTAGTGCGCCTCCCAAACCGCTGATGCACACAGCCTCTACTAGAAATTGAAACATAATATCCCGCTTTTTTGCTCCCAATGATTTACGAATGCCAATCTCTCGCGTTCGCTCTGTTACAGACACTAGCATAATATTCATGATGCCGATTCCACCTACGATAAGAGAAATGATCGCTACATAAATGAGCTGCCTGTTCATCGTTTCATTAACGGAATTTAATGTTTTCATCGCTTCCTCTTGATTAAACACCCTGTAGGCATTCTCATTGCCTCGGAATTTCTCATAGAGAACAGCTTCAACGGCAGTAACCGTCACAGCCATACGATCTATATCCGAGACAATTAAGTTAATAGTAGAAACACCGTTTGTTTGAAATATTTTCTGAGCTGTCGTTATCGGAATTAATATTTTCTCGTCATTTGAGCCGGTGAGTGAGCTTCCTTGCGATTCCAGCAGCCCAACAATTGTGAAATTATAACCGTTGATAGTTATCTTTTTCCCTACTGCCGCCGCAGGGTCCACTCTCTCATCCTCAAATAAATCCTTCGCGGTCTCCACGCCAATAAGCGCAGCCTTTGTGTTGTTTGTTATATCTGGAGAGGCGATATACCTGCCATCCTGTACGGGAAAGCTTTTCACTTCCTCATAAGCGGCGGTTATTCCTTCTACGGTAACGGATACCTGCGTCTTGCCGTATTTCGCATATCCTGTTGTGCTCGTCACAGGCGCAACACCCGCGATATTCATAACATCGCCAAGCTCATTCGCTTCATCGACTGACAGCGTCGTAACTGTCCCACGTCCAAGAATATTAACGGAGAGCGAGTTAGGGCTGCCAAGGGAAGATACCTGCTTAGCCACTTCATTCGAGGAAGCCTTACCCATAGCTACAAGCGCAATGACCGTTGCAACACCAATCAATATACCGAGCATCGATAATATTGTTCTAAGCTTGTTGGATAAGACGCTCTTGACTGCCATCCTGAGACCTTGCGTAAGCTTCATCGCTGTCCCTCCTCTCTTGCTCCCGCTCCGTCAACACCCCATCCCGAATAATGACCGTACGGCTTGCTCGTTTGGCTACTTCCATATCATGTGTAATCAAAACGATAGTCTGACCTGCGCGGTGCAGCTCATCCATCATATTGAGCACTTCCATGCCTGTCTTAGAATCAAGCGCGCCTGTTGGTTCATCGGCAAGAAGTATAGGCGGATTAGTCGCCAGAGCGCGCGCAATGCCAACACGCTGCTGCTGCCCGCCCGACAGCTCGTTTTGGCGATGGTTCATTCGATCACCGAGCCCTACTCTATCCAGCGCTTCCATCGCGCGCATACGTCGCTCCTTGCCCGGCAGCCCCCGATAAATAAGCGGAAGCTCGCAGTTCTCAAGTGCTGTGAGCTTCGGAAGCAAATGATACCCTTGAAAAATAAATCCAATTTTTTTATTTCGTATTTCTGTCAGTTTATTATCGCTTTGTCCAGTCACCTCAAGCCCCTCAAGCTTGTAGCTTCCTTCGCTCGGCAAATCAAGACAGCCAATAATATTCATAAGCGTCGATTTTCCAGAGCCGGATGGACCCACGATAGCTAGAAAGTCACCGCGTGCAACCGTGAGTGAGACCTCATGGAGCACTGTCATTTTTTCACGCGCCATCGTATAAAACTTCGTGATCTTGTTCATTTCTATTAAAGGAGCATTCAGCGTTAAACTCATCGTGGACCACCTGTTCCTGTCCGCATTCCTCCGCCCATGCCTCCTGGGAAAACCATGACGTCGCCAGCAAAGCCGCCCTGCCGCATTGTCATCTCCGCAGAGCTGCTGCCCATGCCAGCCGTTCCTTGGGCAATCGGAACAAGCACACTGTCCCCTTCTTTTAGCCCGGAGACAATTTCCACAAAGTTTTCATTGCWGAGTCCTGTGGTCACCTCAACCAGCTGACCGCCAAGCGCATCCGGCATGCGGCCGCCACGACCGCCAGCTGCAAATCCGCCACCAGCAGTTGCACGACCTGCTCCCGATTGTCCTGCTGAAGCCGAGCCATCAGCTGCAATGGATTGACCTGTGCCTGCTCTTGCACCATTACCTTGCGCACCCTGAGCACCTTGCCTCACAGCTCCTGTTCCCGTTCCCCCCGTCGGAGCTTTCTGTGCTCCGCTTGTTGTAGTGCCTTGTCCGGTCGCCGTTCCTTGTTTCCCGTCTACAGCTCCACCAGGAGCAGCTGCCCCTTCTTGCTGCTGCCCAGCCTGTCCAGCGCCTGCCGATGTACCCGCTCCGCCATTTTCAGACGGAATACGAACGAAAGACCTTGTGCCCATTTCGACGACAGCATTTACTGGTACAAGAATGATGTTTTCCTTAGACGCAATTGTAATGGCTGCCTCACCAGACATCCCCGCCTTCACGCCTTCGATGTTATTTAGCAATAAATTCACTTCAAATGAAGATGAACCGTTATTGGAAGTACCCTCCATCGCTATATCCGATACGGTTGCATTGATCTTCTTGTCAGTCAGCGCGCTTAAGGACAAATCTGCCGATTGATTAACTTTTAATGCAGATATATCAAGCTCATCCACAGATGTAACAAATTCCAGCTTCGTATAATCTACAATTGTAGCTATTGCCGTATTGGCATTCACCTCATCGCCTACTTCAATAGACATTTCGGTAACTTCACCATCTATGGAGGCTGTCACTACTTTTTCCTCTTTTGCTTGTGCTTCATAGATATCTTGTAGTTGATCTTGGTAGTCTGCGATCTCATCGTTTGCATTTTTAATATTTTTTTGAAGCGATGCCTTCGTGGCCTCTTCATTTTCAGTGCCCGTTGCTTCCTTATAGCTTTGTTGGTATTCAGTAATCGTTTCTTGTAGTTTTGTGATACTTTTATTGATCGATTTTATTTTGTCATCATTGTCGTCCGCAGACTCAAAGGTAACAAGAATTTGTCCCGCTTTAATCTTATCTCCTTTTTTGACATTCACAGTAGCTATGGTGCCACTTTTACCAGCAGTCACCGATTCCCTCGAATTAGCTGCTACCGAACCTGTCCCGCTAATTTGTTTTACGATTGACCCTTTTGTCGCCTGCACTGTCAGAGACGTAGGCATTACACCTGCTGCTTCCTTATCCTTAGCAAAATAAAAATAATAGGCACCTGCTCCAGCCGCGGCTAAAATAATTAAAATGCCGAGCCCTATCGTCCACTTCTTCATCTGCTTTAATCCACCTTCCATTGGTCTTAGTGAGATCGACTATAGCATTCAAAAATGAACGGAAGATGAACAAGCTTGACGACAAAAAGCCCCCATCTAGTGTTCATTTGGGAGCAGGCGTATGATGTAAAAGATTACGTAAAGCGGCAAAAGTTCAGTAATAATAGGATTCCTACTGAATAACGATATAAATGGACTAAAAAAAGAGCGGAGATCCCTCTCCGCCCTCATTCTTTATATTCTAGTGAATTGGTGGTAAGTCTTACGGTCGATGAAGTTACTCATGACAGCCTTAATTTCGTCCTCCGTCAATCCAACGGGCTCGCCATCTTCATCCGTTCCAGTGAAAATAGCATTTCCAATAACGGATACTTTAGGCTCGTATTCATCTTGGTTTCTAATTCGTGATTTCTCGGTCAGATGGAAATTGAATGCTGACCCATCGGACTGCAAATCCATGTCAAACCATAAAACAACGTCATTCCATATCGTGATAGATTCTACGTTGCCTTCAGCTATTTCATCTAATGCGTCATAGATGTTTCCCATTATCTCTATTTCTTTTACTTCTAATTCTTTTTCGATTTCTGCAACAATGACTTTCATCGTAGCCAATGGACAACACACCCTTCGTTCTGCCAAAACCATTATTTTAATTCATTCTATGACAAGTGCTTACCCAATTACAAACTTTCACTTGCATATACATTTATCAACGTTTGCGAGGACTTATAGCCATTGAGTCATCCATTTAAAAAAAAGAGTATGTTTCATTCTCCCGAATTGGCGAGAAAAAACATACTCTCTAAATAGATACAGCGTTGATTACAAAGGAGGAAGCTCCTGCAAAACAGGCAGCGACGAAATCGCGCCTGCTCTTGTTGTCGTAAGAGCAGCGGCGGCGTTCGCAAACGAAACCAAACGTTTGGCCGTATCGGCATTCATTTCGCTTAACGCCTCTTCACTTCGCTGCATCTGGTACAGCAGCGCTCCGATAAAAGCATCGCCAGCCCCAGTCGTATCCACAACGGCTACTTTCTGGCCAGGAGTAGATACTTCGTAGGAAGACGTATACCACACCGCACCATCCGCTCCCTTTGTGTATACAACAGCTTGAACGTCTCCGACAAACAAAGAAGCAATAGCCTCTTTCTCGTCTTCAATTCCCGTCACAAAAGCAAGCTCATCCGAGCTTATTTTGACAAGATGGCTCAAAGGAATGAATTGCAGTATCGTTTGTCTGCACTGCTCGTGATCTTCCCATAGCGGCAGGCGCACATTAGGATCAAAGCTGATGAGTCCTCCTGCTGCTTTCATCCCAGCAATCGCTTTAAGATGCGCATATTTCACAGGAGCTTCAATAAGATCTACTGAGCAATAGTGCAAAATATCTCCTTTAGCGAACCACTCTTCGTTAATCTCATCCTCTGAAAGCAGCATATCGGCACTTGGATTTCGGTAGAAAGAAAAATCGCGGTCCCCGTCGGCTTTTAAACTTACAAACGCAAGAGCAGTATTTGCTTCATTCGTTTGGAGCACATGCTGAGTATCAACACCTGACGCTTTCATCGTTTCCAAGAGAAAGTCACCGAAAGCATCTTTACCCAGCTTACCTATGAAGGCACTGCTGCCGCCTAGCTTCGCAACCGCACAAGCAACATTAGCTGGAGCGCCGCCTGCTTCCTTCGTGAAACCAACGACATCTTTGAGCTCAATGCCGCGAGTATCCGGAATAAAATCAATTAACGCTTCACCAATCGTATATAGTTTAGACAGATTAAGCCCTCCTAGCTGATGTCCCATTTTTTAAAGGATACCATAGTACAAGCACCTTCTGCGTAGGCGAATATGCCGAGAGATTCAGTACCTGGGTAAATACGGCCTGTCATCACCTTCTCGCCGCCTTGAATGAACACCTCGACGGAGGATTTATCGACGAAGATGCGCAAAGCCAGCAAACCATCCTTCAGTTCAACACTCGTCCTGCGCTCACCGCCAAGACCAATTCCTGACTTATCGCGATTAAATCGGAATTTACCTTCCGCTTGCTGATAAGACAATACGGTTTCTTCTTCGCCATGCACCCTCAGCTTCAAACCAAATTCCTTGGCTTGATCTGCCTGGAACACGACCTCCAGCTCATAACAATCACCGCTAACTCCCATATCTTTAACAACATCTGATAAGTTAATATCGCTTGCCTCATAAGCATTTTTCCGGTAATTTTTCATTTCCTCAAGCGGCTTGAACAATAACGACTCACCCTGCAAAATAACTTCGCGCGGCAAAGTCATAGCGCCGGCCCAGTAATGCCCAAGCTGCGTCGGAATTTCTTGTTCCCATGCCTCCATCCAGCCGATGATAATGCGTCTGCCTTTTTCATCAACTGTTGTTTGCGGAGCATAAAAATCAAAGCCGCAGTCAACCGGCTCATACCGATCATACTGAAAGCTGCTTTGCTTAATATCCAAGCGTCCAATCATATAGGTAGTGGAATGCAGATTACGATAGTCATCTCCTTGCGCTGGCATACGCTGCGGCGACATTACCAGCACATCGTGTCCTCCGAGCTCAAACAGATCAGGACACTCCCAGTTGTCGCCAAGCTTCCCATCACTGCGCGCGATTTCCCCGCTAAAACTCCAACTCACAAGGTCCGTTGAACGATATAGCAAAATAAGTCCGCGTCCCTGTCCATCATTTGACCCTAAAACTGCATAATAAATACCGTCGCGCTCGAATACCTTCGGATCTCGGAAATCCTTCTGGCTGAATCCTGACGGTATTTGGTCTGAACCAATGACAGGATTGCTAGCCAGCTTCTCAAAATGGATACCATCGTCGGAAACAGCGATATTTTGATTTTGACTATAATCAAGCTCTCTATTAGGCCCCGTTATCAAATGTCCCGTGTACATTAAATACAACTTACCATCCCGCTCAACAGCACTGCCAGAGAAACAGCCGTCACGGTCATAATCCTGATCGGGCGCAAGAGCAACCGGGAGGTACTTCCACTTGATGAGATCATGGCTAACCGCATGTCCCCAGTGCATAGGCCCCCATACGGGCTGATATGGATAATGCTGATAGAACATATGGTATTCACCGTTATAATAAACAAAACCATTCGGATCATTCATCCAGCCAAACTCGCTCATTAAATGATAAGCAAGGCGGTATTCCTCTTTCAACAAATACTTGCGTTCTGCAATAAATGTGTCGGCATTTTCTCTTGTATACAAAATAAAGCATCCAACCCTTACTTATTATTTAATTGAGCCTTGCATGACTCCTTGGATAATATATTTCTGCGCAAACAAGTAGACAACAAGCACAGGCAATATGGTCAGCATAAGCCCTGCCATTAATGGTCCATAATCAACCGAATACGTACCGAAGAAATAGAAAGTAGACAACGGCAATGTCCGCTCATTCGGCGAAATTAACACGAGGGAAGGCAATAAGAAGTCATTCCAAATCCATAATACATTTAAAATGGCAATCGTAACCGTCGTCGGAGCAAGCACCGGAAATACGATACGGAAGAAAGTTTGCGTCCGCGTGCAGCCATCGATAAGCGCCGCTTCTTCCAGCTCAGCTGGTATGCTTTTTACAAACCCATGATAAATAAAGACGGCCAGCGGACTGCCAAATCCGACATACATATAAATAAGGGCCCATTTGCTATTAAGAAGACCAATGGTTCCGTATATTTTGACGAGAGGGATCATAATGGCCTGGAAAGGTATGATCATAGCCGCAACCATAAGGAAAAACATGTATTGGTTCGTTTTTGTTTGATTTCGCACAAAATAATGAGCCGTCATTGCAGCTAAAATAGAGATAAGCACCACGCTAAGCACAGTTATGACTACAGAGTTCATAAATGCCGATATGAAGTTCATTTTTTCAAATGCATTTGTATAGTTCGTGAAGCTTAGGCTATCCGGCAAGGAAAGCGGACTTGATGTGATTGCCTTGTTTTCCTTAAATGAGTTGATGAGCAGCATAAAGAAAGGAACGACGAACAGAACTAAAATAACGAAGAGGGCGATGAACTTCGTCCATGCGAGCCATTGGTTCTTTTTCTCCATCACGCCTCAACCTCCAGCTTCTTGCTAAAATAAACCTGTGCTATGGTAATCGTCGCCACCAGCAGGAACAGGACAAATGCTTCTGCTTGGCCTACGCCATAATCCCGCGATAAAAATGCCTTCTCGTATACATGCATCGATACCATTTCCGTACTTTTGAACGGTCCGCCTTTTGTGAGTGAAACGTTCAGGTCATAAACCATAAAGCATCTTTGCAGTGATAGGAAAATACAGACGATAAACGATGGAACCATCAGCGGCAAAATCATTTTGCGCATTTTCGTCCATAGGCTCGCACCATCAATACTTGCTGCCTCTAAAATATCCTTAGGCACATTCATAAGCCCAGCTACATAAATAACCATCATATAACCGGCATATTGCCATACCGTGACGATAATCATCGACCAGAAGGCTTTGTCCGGGTCAGCCAGCCATGAGGAGCTGAATAACGGAATACCCCATTCTTTGCCTAGATACACGAGTACATTCGAGAAAATAAATTGCCATACAAAGCCGAGTACAATGCCGCCTACCAAGTTGGGAATAAAGAAGCCAGCTCTAAAAATACTTTGCCCCTTCAATCCTCTCGTTAATACGTAGGCCAGCAAAAACGCAACTACGTTAATAAGAGCAACTGAAATAAAAACATATTTTAACGTAAGCAAAAATGATTTCCAAAAAACAGCATCCTTGAATACCGCTACGTAATTCTCAAATCCAACCAAACTGCTTGTCGTCGATATGCCATCCCAATTCGTAAAGGTCAAATAAATCCCATACAAGAATGGAATAATCATTACAGCAAGAAAAGCAAACAAAGTCGGTCCGGTAAACAGCAGCCGCAATCGCAATCGATTCCACAGCCCTTTTTCCGTTATCATCATGATCCCTCACATTCAAGCATGGTTTTGTAATTCAAAAAACGATAAAGAGTAAACAGCTTACCCCGTCGGTTGGCGGGGTAAGCCTTCTATTAGCTATTAAGGATTACTTAACCGTCTTCCAATACTCTTGAATGTCTTTCGTCAACTCCACACGATCCGAAGCACCTGCTAAATATTTCTGCATCGATGCGCCAAGCTTAGCCCAGTGGTCAGCTGGCAGCGTGCTGATGGAATCCTCTGTTTTGCCGTTTGCGATATGTTCAGAAATAGACTTTGCAAGCGGATCTTTCGCTTCAAGTGTAATGTTCTTGAACGCTGGAATAATATTCGCTTTGTTCACGAGGAAGTCTTGCCCCTTCTCGCTGTATACCATCCACTCCAAAAACGTTTTGGCAGCAGCCTGCTGCTCCGCCGTATTTTTTTCCTTGTCGATGACCAAACGCTTCGAAACCGCAGAAGATACTTGTGTATTGCCAAAATCATCTGGATTGTTGCTTATAGGGACAGGTAGAAAGCCGTATTGTCCGCTTGCCGTATCAAAGCTGCTAATTTGCGGCCAAGCCCAGTTCCCTTGGAACCAGATGCCTACCTCGCCTTTACCTAGCACCTCTGGACCGCGCTCATAGGTACCGGACAATGGGGAAGCTTTGTCTATATTGTATTTAGTCATGATGTCGAACGTATCCATTAGTCCATTGAAAACCGTATTGCCAGCTAAATCGATTGTTCCAGCCTTCAAATCGTCTATGAACTTTGCAACTGCAGCCGTATCAGCTGATTGACCCGCGTAAGCCAGCGGCAAATAATGTGCTCCCAGCGACCAATCCATCGGTGAGATAATAAGCGGAGCTTTACCTGAAGCTTCGATTTTCTTGAACAGCTCTTCAAGTGCGCTTGTTGTGTTAATCGTTGCTGGATCAAATGTTCCGCCTACCGCTTGATCTACAACCGCTTTGTTATAAATAAAGCCATAACCTTCAACTGCAAGCGGGAAAGCGTAGTTTTTACCATCAAATGTCGTTAGCGCCGTGCTGCGGTCAACGGCATCCGCCATCCACTTCTCACCACTAAGATCAAGAACACGATCCTTGAATTTCTCAACATCTCCTGTATCGAGCATCGTAATGGTAGCCGGGTTTCCTGATGCATATAGCGCAGACGCTTTCTCAAAAGGGGACTGTCCAGCCGGTACCGGTATAATTTCAAGCGTAATGTTAGGATTATCCTCTTTAAATACTTTCGCAGCCTCTTCGAGCTGGGCTTGAATCTCGCCCTTCGAGTTAAGCAACGATATCTTTACTGCAGAACCTCCATTAGACGATCCCGCATTATTCGAATTGCCACATGCCGTTACAACCATAACTACCATTAGCGATAATGCTATCGCTTGCATCCATTTCAATGATTTCATTTGATTGCCCCCAATTTTTTGAGATTGAAAAAGATTGAAAGACGATTTACCGATCGTGTAAACCGCTTACAAAACGTATTATATAATTGTGAATAAGAGTATGTCAATCGTTTGACATGTTAAACGATTGACATAACTTTTAAAAAAATAAAAAACCCTTGCTGCACTTGGGTTTTTCACGTTTTTTTAATCTATGTAGAAGCTCGTTTAATCAGTTCAACCGGTAAAATATTTTCGAATTCGAAAGCTTCCTCGTTCATCTGCTTCATAATCAAATCAATCGCCATTTTCCCAATTTCTGCAATCGGCTGTTTCACCGTTGTCAGCTCCGGCGTGAGCCATCTGGCTGCGCTAATATCGTCGTAACCGATAATTTTCACATCCTCCGGGATTCGTTTGCCGGCGATCACACACTCTTTAACTGCAAAAGCAGCAATAATATCACTCGTTGCGAAAATGCCATCCAGATCGGGATGATCCTGAAACAGCTGATGTATAATTTGCTCGTACTGGAGTTGATCAAACACATTCATATCAGTCTGAATGATGACATGCTCGACCCTCTTCTCCTTCATCACGGCTTGAAACGCTTCTGTACGCTGATTTGCGAGCAAATGAAGCTCCAAATTACCGCATATATGCGCAATTTTTTTGCAGCCTTCACTAACCAGCAATTGTGCCGCAAGGCTCCCGCCTGCATAATTATCGGAAGAAATATATGGAATTTCACTGCTGATCTGACGATCAATCGTGACAATTGGCGAGTTCAAATGTTTGTACTCATCGACCTGAAGCGTATGGCTGCCCATAATAATGCCATCCACACGATTGCGCTTCAGCATTTCGATATAATCCTTTTCTTTCTGCGGGTCAAGCTGGGAATTGCAAAGCAGCATTTTGAAGCCGAGCTCATAAGCATAGTTTTCTATGTGATTCGCGAGCTCGCTAAAAAAAGGATGAGCTACACTAGGTATAATAAGACCAATGACGTTAGATTGTTTTCTTAGTAAAGAGCGGGCAATCTCATTCGGCTGGTAATTTAATTGCTCCATCGTTTGATAAACCTTCGTTCTCGTTGCTTCACTAATATAACCCCGATTGTTTAAAACGCGGGAAACCGTCGTCACGGATACGTTCGCTATTTTTGCCACATCGTGTATCGTTGCCATGGCCGCCCCTTTGCTTATTGCAGTAGTAGTAACCATTATAGCTAAATGGTTAGCCTTATTATACTTAATAAATAATTCAAAAGTATAGATTGTCCAAACAAAAAGAAGCTGTTTCAGATAAGCCCTTTGCGACTTATTTGAAACAGCTTCTTTATCTTGTTCTTAACGGAAAATTAAGCCCACGTCGGCTGAACTTT
The DNA here is from genome assembly GCF_052115145.1 of Paenibacillus sp. 2TAB26. Lineage (NCBI taxonomy): Bacteria > Bacillati > Bacillota > Bacilli > Caryophanales > Paenibacillaceae > Paenibacillus > Paenibacillus sp. 2TAB26. The sequence goes on along the minus strand of NZ_JBFRGC010000001.1, from coordinate 215,789 downwards.
GAGAACCGCAACTTCTTTCTCACGCTTAAAGGAAGCAGCTGTATCCACATCAGAAGACGTTGAAGAGATCGCCACTACAGCAGCGGTATCACGCACTGCCGATGTAACTTGGACCGAAACGGATGGCTTGCTTGCCGCCGTGTCTTCCTCGCTAATCAGCTCAATACGATGAATATCAGCCCCAAGAGCTGCAAGCTTGCCTGTAATGTTAACATAACCGCGATCCACATGATGCAGACCTGTTACTTCAGTCTCGCCTTCCGCCCGCAAAGCCGCACAAATAAGTGCTGCTCCCGCTCTTAAATCGGTAGCACATACCTTTGCACCCGTTAGCGGCATACCGCCATTAACGATAGCTGTACGTCCATCGACTTTAATTTGAGCGTTCATCTTCTGGAATTCCTCGACATGCATAAAACGATTTTCGAAGACCGTTTCCGTCACAACGCTTGTTCCCTCAGATACGAGGAGAAGAGCCATCATTTGAGATTGCATATCTGTTGGGAAACCTGGATGCGGCAATGTTTTTACATCAACCGATTTCAATTGCTTGCTCGATTGTACACGAATTCCGTTATCGCTCTCCGTAATTTCTACGCCCATTTCCTGCAGCTTAGAGATTACCGGCGTTAAATGATCAGAAATTGCACCTTCAACGAAAACGTCACCGCCTGTAATAGCGGCCGCAATCATGTACGTGCCTGCTTCAACACGGTCAGGAATTACATTATGGGCTGCGCCATACATCCGGTCCACGCCTTCAATACGAATAACTCCTGTACCAGCGCCACGAACTTTGCCGCCCATAGCATTGATATAGTTGGCCAAATCCACGATTTCCGGTTCTTTGGCTGCATTCTCAAGAATCGTTGTGCCATCTGCTAAAGCAGCTGCCATCATAATATTTTCCGTTGCGCCTACGCTGGCTACGTCAAGGTAAATTTTCGCACCCTTAAGACGCGTCTTTGTGCTGGCTTCGATAAAGCCCTGCCCAAGCGTAATTTCAGCGCCCATCGCTTCAAAGCCCTTCAAATGCTGATCAATCGGACGAGTGCCGATCGCACAGCCGCCAGGCAATGAAATTCTTACCTTGCCTATCCGACCAAGAAGAGGACCCATAACTAAGAAGGATGCCCGCATTTTTCGAATAAGCTCATAAGGAGCTTCATAAGTCGTAATGGACTGCGCTGTAATGCGCATCGTTTCATTATTATAGGATAATTGTGCGCCTAAAGAGGCAAGCACCTTCTGAATCGTCATAACGTCGTCGAGGAGGGGTACGTCATAGATGACGCTGTCTCCTTCTGTCGCCAATAATGAGGCCGCTAAAATGGGGAGTACTGCATTTTTTGCTCCGCTAACACGGACCGTTCCCTTCAAACGCTGGCCTCCGCGGACGATAATTTTGGTCATCTTTTGGTTCCCTCCGCGAACTGCATTTTCTATTTCCTATTTGTGAAAAAAAAGGTTTATCTCACTTTACCCAACCTTCATCTTATCACTCAATTACACCAATCGACAAGCGTTATATTATTACCATTTTTTACATGTCATTCCCAGCGCATTTTATGACTTTTTTCTCCAAAAATGTCTCTTTTTCACGAAAAAACTACGTTCCCGGTACGATTACGGTTCCTGATTTATACCTATTCGCAAGCCATCGGCTTTTTGAGACCGTCATGTATTACCCATTGTTGACATGTTTCGCTTTTGTTATTCGACAAACGATTTGAGAAGAACGGTGTAGCCCCAATATTCCAAGATGAATTTTGCTAACAAATGACCCATAATAATAGCCACAAATACTTGAAACAAACGGGCCTTTGGACTCTTTGGAAAACGAAAAAAAGCTTCCCATTTCACCTCTTGCAGTACAAACCACACCAGAATAATGCTGAGAATAACAATGATTATAGAAAACAACCCGGTCATTCCGGTGTAGTTTTGCAAACCATTTATAAGACCGTAATTAACGTCCATGATGCCTCCTGAGCTTTTTCATGTTTTAAGCTTCAAACTCAAGCAGCTTTACAAACAGCATTTATCTTGCTTCATATTATTAACGTAACTGGAAGCCATTTTGTTTGATGAAAATATTAGGCGATAAATCGGTGGAGCAGCACCGTGTAGTCTGCACGGCTAGCCTGCAGGCTTGGTTTGAACAGATTTGATTCTATCCCTTCAATTTGTTTGTTCAACTTCATGGCATACAGCATGGGTGCTGACCAATGAGACTTTGGTACATCGGCGAACGGATCAATAACAGGCAGCTTAGGCCGTACACCTTCCGCATAACCGATAATCATTGCCATTTCCGCCCTTGTAATCGGCTGATCCGGCTTGAACTCACCATTCGGGAATCCTTTTACCCAGCCTTGCTCTACAGCCCTTGTAATCGCATCATTCGCCCAATGTTTTAATGGGACGTCTTTGAATCGCTTCCCTTGCACGCGACTAGATGAAGCTGGCTTATATGCCTTCACAACCATGGAAACGGCCTCAGCTCGCGTTATGGAGCGTCTAGGCTCAAAGCGATTTTGTCCTGTTCCGTTAATAATGCCTTTTTTGTTTAAGGCGACGATTTCATTTTGAGCCCAATGACCTTTAATATCACGGAATCCAGCAATCAACTCCTCTGATTTCACCTTTRAGCGATAATACTGCTTGTCAAAAGGAGCATCTGCTTCCAGCTTCACGTAATACACACCAGGCTGCAGCAGCTTTTCTTCGGTTTGGAGCTTCCCGCTTGCTTTTGTTTTGGATGCCGTAAGCTGCTTCATCCGTTTATCATAGAGCAAGAGGCTCAAATCAACGTCAAGCGGCACACCGTTTACCGTCATGCTGATGATGCTGGCGTTTGAAACCCGGATTTGAAACCAATCTACGTCGGAGTAGCTGCTAATTACACCAAGGTACTCCGTACCTGGATTAATCATAAACGCCTCGTACGATTTATCGTTTGGTTCATTCGGATCATCATATTTTGGCATATAATCCATCTTCAATATGTAGGTGCCTATGGTCGGACTAGCTTCTGAGGAGATCGCATTGTGAACACGAATATAATATTTACCAGGAGTCACAGTTATGACTGGTGACTGCTCAGTCTCCCCTTCACCCTCATCATCGTACACCATTAATTGCTGACCTGCCTTCTGTATAGCAAGCCCAGGATCAATACGTGCCGTATTCGTACTAAGCGTAAGACTTAGCTTTCCGCTCTGCGTAAAGGTTACCGTAAACCAGTCGCGATCGGCGGTTTGATGAAAGTTGCCCGTAATCGACTGCGTACGAGGCTGCAATGTATAGGCTTCAAACGATTTATCATTTTTCTCGTAATCGTCCGGCTTCATCGTAAAAGTAGACGTCAGCAGATAAGGCAATTCATCGTCGCTGCTCTGATTGATGAGCTCCAGATGAATGAGCTGCCGCCCTTTTTTAACCTCAAGATCAATGGACCTGCTTGCAAGCTTCGTATCGCTCGTACTTTGCTTCACGCCATTCATGTAATGGGTGAGCCTAACAGGCGGAACAATCTTTCCGTTAGGAACAAGCCCTTCGTATTGTATGGTCAGCGTGCCATCATACGGCGCATCGATTTGATACCAATCATGGTCGGATACGCCCTGCAGCAAAGCCGAAATTTGGCTGTTCAGCTGAAACCTTGCAGCAGTTGATTGGGTTTCATTCGGTTCGAAGCCGTCTGGCTTCAAGGTTGAACGTACCGCTTGGTCGATCTGCAGCACACCGTAGCCTGACGTGCTGTCCGCACCTGGCGGCCCAATATCCTTAGCTGTTTGGCGCAGCAGCTCGCGTATCTGGTAAGGCTTCATGTCCTTGTAGCGAGCCCATATGAGCGCTGCAGCAGCTGCGGCTTGCGGAGCCGCCATTGAAGTTCCTTCTTCTTTCTTATAGAGTCCACCAATGGCTGTTGTATATACATTCCAAGGTGCGACAAGGTCAAGCTCAGTGCCTCGATTCGATCGACTATCGACCGTATTATTCGACTTGACACCACCGACTGCGAGTACCGTCGGATAAGCTGCCGGGTATTTTACCGCAGCTTTCTCTCCAAAGGTGACTCCGTCATTGCCTGCCGCTGCTACGAGCAGTACGTTTTTGCTTTCCGCATATTGTACAATGTCGAGCATGTACGGAGAATATCGATGAAGGCCAACCGACAGTACAACGATGCTTGCTCCGCTGCGAACGGCGTACAATATGGCTTCGCCGAGCTCCTGCTCTGTTCCGTCACCTCGGTGATCCAGCGCTTTTATCGGCATGATTTTGGCTTTCCACAGTATGCCTGATACGCCAATGCCGTTATTTCCTACAGCTGCGATAACACCTGCTACACTTGTACCGTGCCCATTGTCATCATCGGGCGAATCACCAGGACTCACTAGATTAGCGCCTGGAACAAGATTAGGCTTCAAATCCGGATGTTCCAAATCAACACCTGTATCCACGATCGCTATCGTAAGCTGCTGCTGCTCGCGAACGGTTTCCCACGCCTTTTGCGCGCCGATCTGACTGAGATAAAGCTGCTTAGACAACTCAGGATCATTTGCTTTCAGTGCTGTAGCTGCTGCTGCAATCTTCGCTGTGGAAGCTGCCTCAGACTCCTGCGGCGCCGCTGGCGGTGTCGATGGAGTCTCTGCGGGCGATACTTCGTTAGGTACAGAAGCTGCCGGTGATACATTGGATGGAGAAGAGCCTGTAGGCCGCGCATTGCTGCGCGCGGCCTCTGAGCCTGCCGAGGCTGCGTCCTCCGACTCGCCGGCAGGCAGAGCAAGCATATGCACCCTATTATTCGGGTGCACGTACTCTACGCCCGGCAGGCTTCGCAGCCGGTCGAGCCATTCCTGTACGTCCGCGCCTTCAGCGGCCGGACGTACGAGCATGACCGCCGCCTCATTCTGGCGGCGGAGCACCTCTGTCCCGCGCAGCTCATGCGCTAGCGCGGGGTCACGCCATTTGAGCAGCCAGCTTTGCGGCTGCTCTGCATCGGCGCCTTCGGCGCCCTCAGCCGCAGGGGATGCTGCGGCCAGCGCCGTAGGCGCCGCTACGGGAACGAACCCTGCGGGGGCTATGCCCCCGAGGGTGATGCTCCCGATCAGCAGCGCGGGCAGCGCGCGACGAAGGAGCTTGCGCGCGGCGAGCGTGGCAATGGCGATTGCTTGCATAGACAAGCGAGCTTTATGCTTTTTGAGCGCAGAATCCTGTCGATCATTAAATGGGCTCTGACTAATCATTTGTGAATTTCGTAATTGCTTTGGTTCTTTTTGAGTGCTCATCATTTTCTGCCTTTTCGTATGAAACGGGTTATGGTTTGTTCCCACTTTCAATTGGATATTCCTTAACTACAATTTCTCTTCACAGGTATCATTTCCCTTGTTTCTATAAGACAAAAAGGACAAAAGTCCTACAACTATCCCGCTCCATAGCTCGGAACGTCAGTATTCGGCACAAACTATTATTTCCCGGTAAATATGACGAGCAGCAACACTGGTTCACATAGATAGAATAGTACTTCATGTCTACTATACTATGAACCTATACTCCCCCTGCTGCACATTACCCGCAACATTCTCCGCTGAAACACTGTAATTATATTTCTGCTCATAATCCCTGTTTAAAATAGCGTCAGACCGCTTCCTCTCTTCTTGCTATATGCTAGAAATGACTATAATCTAGCCATTACTATCATCATATCTAAAACTGCTGCTGCAGTCTGTGTCCTTAACAGTAACTTTAACTATAATGCTGCTTTTTAGCTTATAAACTACTTTCTATTTCCCCTGTGCCGCCTCGAAAATCCCCTTCATCGATTAAACAAAAAATAGATCGTTTAAATAGACATCAGCTCATCATCTACTTAAACGACCTATTATTTTCACACCTCTAGAATACGAATGCTTCGCATCACTCTTCTACAATCTGCTTATCCCATTATCATTAAATCGCCCTTAATCGAGAATATCGCATCAATCCATTGCATTAACGGTCCTGGGAAAATACCTAGTGCAATCGTTGCTGCTGCACACAGCCAGATCACAACTCCCGTTGCTGCCGATATTCGCACTTCATTATTTTCTTCTCCGCTGCGCATGAACATTTGACGAACAATGCCAAAGTAGAAATAGTAAGAAATGACGCTGCTCACGACGATAACAGCTACGAGCCAATAAGCTTTCGCATTCGCTGCTCCGAGCAAGATAAACAGCTTCCCAAAAAATCCGCCGGAAATCGGCAAGCCCGATAAAGACAAGATAAATACCACCATAGCCGCTGCCGTCCAAGGCGCTCGGTAGTACATGCCCGCGAAGCTTTTCAGCTCCTTATGCCCCGATGCGCGGCTAACTACCGTAAAGACAGCAAACGCTCCTATCGTCATAAACAAGTACGCAACCAAATAATAAACAAATTCAGAGAAGTTGCTGCTATGAACCATCGTTATTGAAATACCGATAGGCACCAGCATGTAACCCGCATTGGCTACTCCTGACAGGGCCAGCAATCGCTTTACGTTCCTTTGTTTAAGCGCAGCTGTCGTTCCGACGAGCATCGCTGCAGCAGCCAGAACCAGCAGGACCAGGAAGAGATCATTTGATATTTTTGCCGCTTCTCCCGCTGCGCTGAATAAACTAGTGCTAAACATAACTCTAAATATAGCAGCCAGCGCAGCACCTTTAGCAATGACCGCTAGAAAAGCCGACACAGGCGTTGGAGCCCCTTGATATACATCTGGCGCCCATGCGTGAAACGGAGCCGCTGCAATCTTAATACCGAATCCCGCAATCATAAACAGGAAGCCCACATAAGCAAGCGCTTTGAAATCCTGCATCGCCCGCGGTAAAGCATCCCCAATTACACCCAAATCGACTGATCCGGTTATGCCGTAAATGTACGACATGCCGAACAACACCATCGCCGAGGAAATCCCGCCCGTAATGACATACTTGAATGCCGCTTCAGCAGACAAAGTTGATTTGCGTCTAATGCCAACCAATACATAACTTGTAATACTAAGAAGCTCTAATCCGATATACAACGTAACCAGGTTTCCTGATGAAGCCATCATCATCGCTCCCATAAGCGCGGGAAGCACCAAATAGAAATACTCTGATTTGTCTGTTATCTCCTCTTCATCCCGATCCGATCCAATTGCGAGCAGGATGATAAGCGCAGTACCAGTTAGAAATACAATTTTCAGCAGGCTGGCGAAATCATCAATGCGGTAGCTGTTGCTTAACAGATGGATAGAGTCAGCAGATGCTCCGCCCTGATTCATATCCAACATTCGGAGCACGACTAGCAGCAGTGATGCAAGAATGCCCGCTAACGTCAGCCACCCTGTGAATTTTCTGTTCACGCGCTTCGGCAAGAACAAATCCAATACAACAAGAAACAAAAACATGGCGGCCAGCATAAACTCAGGGGCAAGGTAGAGCATATCCGTCCATGTCAGTGGTATAAATGAAACGCCTTCGTACATGGTTTATCCCCCCGCCCTTGATGCAAGTAATTGTCCGAACAGCTTATCCATGCCATGCTGCACAGTATCCGTAAGGACGGAAGGAAAACAGCCGAGAAGCACAATGAATGCAAGCAGCACAATCATGGGAGCCGCCTCAATTAGCCTTGCGTCCTTAAATGCTCCAAACGCCTCACGCTGTGGACCAAATGTAATCTTAAGTACAGCGCGAAGCATATAGACAGCGGTCAAAATAATGCCAAGCGCCGCAGCCGCAGTCAACCAGCGATGCGACTCGAATAGGCCGAGCAGCGATAGAAACTCCCCAATAAAACCGGATAAGCCCGGCAAACCGAGTGAAGCGAGCCCCGCAGTCAGCAGTACGCCGCTTATAAATGGCATAGAGCGCGCTAACCCACCCAGCTCTTGCAGCTCGGTCGTTCCCGTTCGTTCATAGATGCTGCCAACGATCAGAAATAACAAGGCAGATATAAGTCCGTGCGATACGAGCTGGTATACAGCTCCCTGCAAGCCAATCTCATTTATTGCTGCTATCCCTAGCAATACGATACCCATATGGCTGATGGAGGAATAAGCAAGCACTAGTTTAAACTCACGCTGCCTGAAGGCTAGCAGCGCTCCATACAATATATTTATGACGCCAAGCACAGCGAGCACTGTCGCAAATTGTCGCGCTTGATCAGGGAAGAGCATAATCCCAAATCGCAGTAATCCGTAAGCGCCCATTTTCAGTAATATCCCGGAGTGAATCATGACAATCGAGGTCGGAGCTTCCGTGTGCACCTTAAGCATCCAAGTATGGAATGGAAATATCGGAAGCTTGATGCCGAAAGCAACCAGCAGCATAATAAACAGCACCCATTGCATCGTATCCGTCAACTGGAATGGATTAATTGAACCAAGCTGCTCATTAGTCAGGTTAACCCAAGCGGATGCGTCCGCCATGTTGCGGAAGATGTCTGTATAGCTGCCGCTGTAAATAAAGCTAACTTGTTCGCCTGCTTGATCCACGCGGAAGCCAGCTGTGTTCACGAGAATAACGAACGCAATCAGCATAATGGCTGAACCAATTCCGTTATAGATTAAAAACTGATTGGCTGCACGCTCGCGATTGAAGTAACCCCAAATTCCGATTAAGAAATACATCGCAACAAGCGTAATCTCGAAAAATACAAAAAATAAAAATAAGTCACGAGCTAGAAAAACGCCAAGCATTCCGAGCTCCAGCAGCAGAAACCATATGAAAAAAGATTTCCATCTTTTCTTGATATGAACTGCTGCAAGTGCAGCCATTGCTGATACGAGCGTTGCTAGAAGCAGAAGCGGAAGCGACAGGCCATCTATGCCGAGCTCATATTGAAACGTAAACTTAAATTCAGATACGCCCGATGGAACCTCTTTATTTAGCGGCACTTCCACCCAGCTATATTGCTCGTCATATGCCGCCCCGCCCTGCTGCTTATTATAATCAGCATAAAGCCACAAAGAGAGCAGCAAAGGAACTAATGTGGTTATGACAACCGTTGTTTTCATCCAGCTGCTGCGCTGCTTCGGAAGCAGCAGCAGAACGATGATACCAAGCAGCGGTGCCAGTAATATAAGTGATAATATCGGAATGTCACTCAGGATGCTCATGGCAGGAACCTCCTTCCAACGATAGCAGCCACAAGAATGACGAACCCGATAACAGCTGCCAAACCGTAGGTTTGTACTTGACCGTTCTGCAGACGAGCAGCCACTCTTCCAGCCGAGGTAACAGCCGTGCCTGTCAACCGCACAATTCCGCCTATGACATAAGAATCAAACGCCATAAGCGTAGAGCCAATCAGCTTCAGCGGCTTCACTATGATAACGGCATAAAGCTCATCGATGTAATAACTATTTTCCAGCAGCTTGACTAGCTTAGGCATTTTTTCTTGCAGTACATCTTTGTTTACACTGTTTTTCCCATAAATGAGCCAGCCAATATAGATACCTAGAAGGCCAACCGCAATGGATGCAACAATGGCGATGCCACTTTTATGCAAGGACTCTCCCCCATCAGTGATCCATGAGCCAAATGCACCGTTCCATGGCGTCTCAATAAACCCAACAACAATGGCGAGAGCAGCAAGCACGATCATCGGCAGCGTCATCGAAACTGGTGATTCTTTCGCATGAGAAGAGGCCTCGTTTGATTTTCCCATAAATACAAGGAAGAACAACCGAGACATATAAAGCGCCGTACAGAAAGCGGCTGCCAAACCTACAATAAATAATAGTGGATTCGTCTCCCAAGCAACCGTCAAAATTAAATCCTTCGACCAAAAGCCGGATAATGGCGGAATGCCAGCAAGCGCTAAAGCGCCAATTGCGAACGTCCATGTCGTCACTTTCATTTTCGAGGCAAGTCCGCCCATCTCATGAATGTTCTGTGTATGTACCGCATGAATGATGCTGCCAGCACCAAGGAAGAGCAGCGCTTTGAAGAAAGCGTGCGTGAACAGGTGGAAGATGCCGCCTGTTAAGGAACCCAGACCAAGCGCCATCATCATATAACCCAATTGGCTGACCGTGGAATAGGCTAATATCCGTTTAATATCCTTTTGTACGAGCGCAATCGTCGCAGCGAATATAGCTGTAAAACCGCCTACATATGCGATGGTCTCCATAGCAGCTGCAGAATCTTGAAAAATATCATACGTTCGTGCAATAAGGAATACGCCTGCCGCAACCATAGTAGCAGCATGAATCAGTGCACTGATCGGTGTCGGGCCCTCCATTGCATCAGGAAGCCACACATGAAGCGGAAACTGGCCTGATTTGCCGATCGCACCTACAAAAATAAGCAAAGCAATCAACGTCGTAATCCCGTTCGTAATCGCACCCGATTGCCCATCAAATACGCTTTGAATCGTAGTGAAATCAAGGGCATGATCCGGCATATACCAGAAAAGGAGCATAATAGCGATCAGCAAGCCAACATCGCCGATTCTTGTCACAATAAATGCCTTCTTGGCCGCCGCTCGCGCTTTGGGCAGTGTAAACCAGAAGCCAATGAGCAAGAACGAGCATACGCCAACTAGTTCCCAGAAAATATAAAGCGATAATAAATTATCGGATAATACAAGTCCCAGCATAGAGAATGTGAACAAGGCAACATAACCAAAAAACACGGTTATTCGCTCATCATTTTTCATATAGCCGACCGAGTATACATTCACGAGAAAGCTGACGAGTGTCACGACAACAAGCATAAGCGCTGTCAGGTTGGTCACCTCGAAACCAATCTTCAACGTATAATCTCCGATAGCAATCCAATCAAAGGAATAATTATAATCCACTTCATTGGTACCAAGTCGATCAATCATAATAAGCAAAGATAGAACGAAGGCGCCAAATGATCCAAGCGAACCGATGATAACGCCCGCTCGTCGATAGCTGCGACCGAGCGCCGTCAAAACGAGGAATGCTGCCAGCGGAAACAGCGGAATTAACCAAGCCGTCTGTGAGTACATATTCATACGCCGCGCTACCTCCTCATTTTGTCAAACTCATCGACATTAACTGTCCCGCGCAATCTGAACAATGCTATTAATATAGCTACCCCAATCGCTGCTTCTGCCGCTGCGACTGTAATTGTAAATAATGAAAAAATTTGTCCCGTCAATGACGGAACAACACCATATTTGGAGAAGGCAATAAGATTCAAGTTGACCGCATTCAGCATTAGCTCAAGCGAGAGCAGTACGACGACTGCATTTCTTTTCACTAATGCACCATATAGCCCAATGCAAAACAAAATAGCCGCCATCGTTAAATAGGAAGGAAGCATGTAATTATTCCTCCTCCTTTTTGGCAAGTACGATTGCTCCAATAAATGCTACCGTCAGCAGCACCGAGAGCAGCTCAAACGGTATCACATACCCTGTGTATAAGAGCTCGCCAATTGCCATCGTATTGTCTTCTCCAGCTTGAAAAGACTGCGGCTCTGGAAAAGTTGTTGAACGGATCGCATAAAACAATAGGCCAAACAAGCTGAGCGCGCTTACAGCGGCAAGCGTTTCATGGAGCGGCTTCACCGGCTCACGCTCTCCTGGCTGATGTTTCGTCATCATAATACCGAATATCATCAGAATCGAGACTGCTCCAGCATAGATAAGCACCTGAACAAATGCGACAAACTCAGCTTCCAGAAGCACGAACATTCCGGCTAAGCCTAGAAATACAGCAGCCATAGAGATGACCATATGTACGACCTTCTCTAAGCTGATCATTAGGACAGCGCCGCATATCATGATGGCTGAGAAGATAAAAAAAGCGACAAATTCGCCTGTAAAATCAATATTGAACAACTATTTTGCGCCCCCTTTGGCCGGCGCTCCGATATTGTTATTGTCCTGCCGAGTAAGTGTATTATTGTCTGTCAGCCATTCTGCATCCTTGAACAAATCATCGCGGCTGAAGGTTGCCAGCTCGAAATGATTGGACATAACGATCGCTTCGGTCGGACAAACCTCGGTGCACAGATCACATAAGATGCATATTTCAAAATTAATATCAAAAGTATCAATTACCTTGCCCTTTTTATCAGGGTCCGGGTTCGGTTTGCCGGTCAGCGTAATGCAGTCGGTTGGACAAATGCGTGCGCATTGGTTGCAAACGATACATAAATCCGGGATAAAGTGCTGAATACCACGGAAGCGATCCGGCATGACAAAGGGCACATCAGGATAGGAGGTGGTCACTTTTGGAGCCGTCATTGATTTGAGCGTTACACCCAGTCCTTGCAGCATTCCTTTCATTTCCTTCTCCCCTTTGCTAGTTCTTGATAAACAGCTCTAAATATACAGCCGTTAGAAACACATTAAGCAGCGACACCGGCAGCAGCACCTTCCAGCCAAGACCCATAAGCTGATCTACTCGTATGCGCGGCAGTGTAGCACGAATCCAAAATAAGAAAAACACAATAAACGCAAACTTGAGCAAAAACCATATAATGCCCGGTACAAAATCAAGAAATGGCGCCGGTGCGTGCCAGCCGCCCAGAAACAATACTGTTGTTAATGCAGCAATGGCATAAACGTATACGTATTCCGAGAGCATAAAAAATGCAAACCGAAAGCCGCTATATTCAACGTGATAACCTGCAACAAGCTCAGATTCCGCCTCCGGCAAATCGAAGGGCGTACGATTGAGCTCGGATACAGCTGCAATAATAAAGACAATGAAACCGATAATTTGAGGAATAAAGTTCCAATTCCAAAACCAGCCGCCATCCTGCGCCGCTACAATATCACGCAGATTCAAGCTTCCACTAAGTAAAATAACGCCTACTACCGAAATAACAAGCGGTACCTCATAGCTTATCATTTGTGCCGCCGAGCGCATACCCCCAAGGAGCGCATACTTATTATTGGAAGCCCAGCCGCCAAGCACGATGGCAAGCGTCGAGATGCCTGACAGGGCTACATAATAGAGCAAACCAACATTCAGATCTGCGAAATATAAGTTTTGTGTATAGGGAAGTACAGCGAGTACGGAGAATGCCGGTATGTATGCTAGGGCAGGCGCAAGAATGAACAATGCCCGATCTGCCTTGCGCGGAATCGTGTCCTCTTTAATGAGCAGCTTAAAAATATCCGCTACCGTCTGCAGCAAGCCAAAGGGCCCTACGCGATTGGGACCGATGCGAAGCTGCATCCACCCGATTACTTTACGCTCGAAATAAATGGCGTACGTGACGAAACCAAGCACAATGAATAGAAATACGACAGCCCAAAGGAACAGCACAAGTGCATTTCCCCAAGTTAGCGATTGGTTAAGCCATGACTGCATTAGCAATCGACCTCCCCGACGACAATATCAATGCCGCCTAGTATCGTAATGAGGTTTGTCATCGTTTCGCCTACAAGCAGCTTCGGCAGTATTTGCAAATTAACGAATGACGGTCTTCTGAATTTGAGCCTATAGGGTTCTGCTTTGCCTTTGGATACGATATGGCAGCCAATTTCGCCGCGCGGCGATTCGATCCGCACATACACCTCGCCAGCAGGGGGCCTTATTGCGCGCGGAACCTTCCCCATTGTCTCCCCGCCAGAAGGAAATTGCTCCAGCGCCTGCTTCAAAATACGCAAGCTTTGGCGGATTTCTTCCAGCCGAATCCGATAGCGATCATAACAATCTCCCACTTTTCCAAGCGGCACATCAAATTCAAATTGGCTGTACAAGCTGTAGGGCTCCGCCTTGCGAATATCAAAGTCTACACCTGTACAACGCAAGTTGGCTCCAGATAAGCCATAATCAATCGCTGTTGCCGCATCATATTTTCCTATCCCTTTAATGCGGGCAAGGAAAATTTCGTTGCCGCTGACGAGCTTATCATACTCTTGCAGCTTATTCTCCATATAAGGAATAAAGTCGCGCACTTTGTCCAGCCAGCCCGGAGGCGCATCCCACTTCACTCCGCCAACTCGCATGTAATTGTAAGTTAATCTTGCGCCGCACAGCTCATTAAATAAATCGATAATGATTTCCCGGTCACGGAATGCGTAAAGAAACGGACTCATTGCCCCAATATCAAGTAGATAAGTTCCCCACCATACTAGATGGCTAGCTATACGCTGCAGTTCCATAACGAGAAGCCTGAGATACTCCGCCCGCTGCGGTACTTCAAGCCCCATCATCGTTTCCACTGCATGTACGAGAACATAATTATTAGTCATTGCAGAGACGTAATCCATTCGATCGGTGTAGGGGATGATTTGCGTGAAATTTAAGTTTTCCGCGATCTTCTCGGTGCCTCGGTGCAAATAACCCATGACAGGTGTCGCTTCGGTTATGACTTCACCATCGAGCTTAACGATAATCCGGAATACGCCATGCGTGCTTGGATGCTGAGGACCTACATTTAGTAGCAGTTCTTCTGTACGAATCAAGGGCTGCCTACACCTCCGAATCTATCGACTCATAATCTTTGCGCAGCGGATGGCCCACCCAGTCATCAGGCATCATGATCCGCCGCATATCGGGGTGTCCAGGAAAATCAACTCCCAGTAAATCGTAAATTTCACGTTCGTTCCAATTCGCTGTTGCCCAGACTGGTGTTGCCGAATAGACGGCTGACGCTTCCCGCTCCGTCTTTATCTTAATTCCGACCTCTTTTTTGGTTCCAAGCGAGATCATATGATATACCACTTCTATGTGGGTCTCGTAATCGACACCTGACACATTACGCAAATAATTAAATTGAAGCTGCTCGTGCTCCTTAAGCATCTTTGCAGCTTCACGCCAGTGTTCATTGCGTAAGATAATCATCGGCATATCGCCATTCAGTTCATTTACATAGGCATCCTCAACCGATGCCTCTGCGACTTCCTGCTTCAGAAGCGCGACTATGGCATCAAGCTCAGGCTGCCTTGGCGAAGGCACTTTCGGCTGCTCCGGCTCTGCTTCACTCGCTTCTGCTTCGGCCTTTGCTTTTGCTGCCGCTCTCGCTGCGCGTGCTTCCGCAGCTGCCTTCAGCTTGGCTTCCTTCTCCGGGTCTACGGGAGGCGTGTCTGCGACCGGTTTATCCTCTTCACTCATCGACTGGTCACCCGCTTCCCAGTCTTCGCTTCATAGCGAATTTTCTCCTGCAGTTTATTGATGCCATAGATCAGCGCGGCCGGATTAGGCGGACAGCCCGGAATATACACATCAACAGGCACGATCTGATCAACGCCTTTGATGACTGAATAGGACTTAATATAAGGTCCGCCAGCCGTTGCGCAGGATCCCATTGCGATAACCCACTTCGGCTCTGGCATTTGATCATAAAGCCTGCGTAAAAGGGGACCCATCTTCTTCGTCACTGTACCGGCCACAATCATCACATCAGACTGTCGCGGCGAGGTTCGGAACATCACTCCAAAACGATCCAGATCATAATGCGATGCGCCCGTTCCCATCATTTCAATCGCACAGCAAGCAAGGCCGAATGTGAGCGGCCATAACGAGTTGCTTCTTGCCCAAGCCTTCAATTGCTCCAAGGTGCCCATAAATACGTTGCGTTCCAGCTCTTTGCGTTCCTCTAACGAAATTGATTCTAAACTGAATTCCATTTCAGCACCTTCTTTTTCCAGGCATATAGAAGACCAATAAGCAGCATTCCCGCAAAAATCAACATTTCGACTAGCACAAATAAGCCGAGCTTATTATATGCGACGGCCCAAGGATATAAGAAAACGGTTTCTACATCAAAGATGACAAACATTAGTGCAAACAAGTAATAGCGGATGTTAAAACGGACCTGTCCCTCACCTACCGGCTCATTTCCGCTTTCATAGGTGGTTTGTTTGAGCTCACTTGGCTTATTCGGCCTTAGCAGTCTTCCTACAGTTAATGCAACGACGGGAAGCATAATGCCAAGCACGATAAAAATAGCCACGACGACATAATTATTGGAGTAGTGTTCCACACGATCGCCTCCGTAAATTTGAGTAGGTAGCCGCTTGGTCAATTTTCCTCACAATTATAACAAATGCTTCCACTGCCGTCTATGATGGAGTTGTGCCTAAGACAGGTTCCTTGTTCGTTATATCGGAATTCCCTTCTGCTGCTTCATTCCCTTTTTGCCTGCGGCTGCTGGACTTCTGCTCATCTTGAAACCGACCGTCGCTCGTATCTTTTTTTCCCCTAATAACAGCAACCACGAGCAGCAATAATGGTACAACACAACCATGCAGCAAGCTGTAAACCGTCCATACTCCTATGCCAAATTCATGCGCATGAGCCGCATTTCGATATACCATGAGCGAGATAGGCACAATGACAAAAGCATAAGGAATGACCAATGGACGATAGGTAGAAAGCTTAAGCATTTGAGCCGTTAAGACCGTCAGTACATAAACGCAAAGCGCAAGCTTCATAAAGACCGTCCCAATCCAAACCATCGCAACTAATATTTCAACACGCACCAATATCTCTTCGATATTAATATTTTTAGCCATATCATAGACCGCAAACGGACTTCTGCTCGCTTCTTGCACACCCATAACAGCAACTAAAAAAATTGTAATCAGCGTGCTTACAAAAGCAATGGCAAAAACAGAGAGCTTCAGTTTTTTTCTTAATTTTTTACGATCCTCCTGACGCACAAGCGGGAAAATCGTCGTTATAAACACGAATTCCGCAATAGGGAACCCGAGAATCGGATAGACCCCCTTAATCGGCCTTATCCAGCCGTCGTACAAGAAAGGCTCAAAGTTTTGAAAATTAAATTGATTGAACAAAGCAAGGAGAACAATACCAATAACTAAGGCCGCCCATCCAAATAAAATCTCACCCGTTCTCGAAATCGTCTCAATGCCTAAGAGAACGCCATATACAACAACAATCATAAAGGTGAGGTTAATGAACCACTCTGGTGTCTCTGGCAATACGGATAAATTCAAAAAATCGGATATATTGCGCAGTACCAATGCGCTTAACAACAAAAAATAAAAAATATACAGTAAAGTTACTACCTTACCGAGCCAAACCCCCAGCAGTTTTTCTGAGTATTGCGCCAAAGTCAACTTAGGAAAACGATCAGCAAGCGCTAGATAAATGAGCAGTATGAAATAATTAAACGGTCCTGCGAGCACCATTGAAATCCATCCATCCTGCTTGGCAATCGACGTCACCATTGTTGGCAATATGAGCGCTGCACTTCCTAGTGCAAATAAAAACAATATTTTGGCGCATTGCCCCGATGTAATCTCGGCATTGTTAATTCCCGCAAATTTGCTCAACTATGTTATGCCCCCTTTTCAATCCACTTTAATATAGGTTTATATACAGGTGAGAATATAGCTGTAATCCAATCTGCCGGATTGGGTATCGGTAGATGCATATGCTTTGCTGCCATAATTCCAACCCCTATGATTAAAATGACCAAAGCCCAGCCACCTTCACGCTGACGATTATTTTTGCTATTCCTTCTCCATATTGCCGTTCCAACCATAACGGAAGATAAGAGGAGGACAATGAGAGCCATCATGCTAATCACTCACTTCGATATAGATTCGCCCCGTACACCTGAGCCTGTTATTTGAGTTGTACAGATGACTTCGCTTTTCACTTGAGGGAAAATATCTTCCCAGTCCGCTTCGATTTTCCTCCAAATATTAGGTTCTTGAAAATAAACCTCTTTTCCCCACCCTAATACATCCGTGTGGAATTTCTTCTGTACGCTATTGATCGTGCCCGCTACCTCTTCCTCAATCGCTTTATCTGTCATTTTGCCGACCTTGATCAGTACACTTTCCTCCGTGATGTTGACGCCGTGGCACATGATTTCTTGAATTCCACCCACTACACTAATATGGACCTGTATAATTGGATGACCATTCGGATCTTGTTTAACCTTATACACGGTCGCCGTATCCTGCACCTCAACAATGAGCTCCCCTTCTGACTCCGGGCATCCAAGCTTTACGACAGTGCTCTCCACTTTATTTTGAAGCCAAGATAGACCTCTTGAATCCTTGGACTTCAAATAACCAACAAGCTTGCCATCGCGAAAAACAGCCATAGTCGACAGCACTGGAATCGCTTTTGCAGGAATGCTGTTTAAATTGTCATTTGAATGTCCCACCTCCTCATTTCCCTCTATCAGAATAGAAGGCAATACAGCTTGCTGCTTCCCTCTTCCCAATAGTCTCGTTAAATCTTTGACTAATACGACATAACTCGACGCATACGCAGACTGATTGACTTCAACTATTTCCCGAAGCTGATTAACAGGAATAGATTCTGTTTGCGTCGTTAATCGAAGCAAATTCTCCGCTCTCATGCCTCGTGTAATAAGCACTGAAATATCAGTGCGTATATCTGGATTTCTCTCAATTAAATCAACTAAGGGATAGATGCCTTTTCTAGCCATACTTTCACTGACGATCAGCATTTGTGTGTGGGAGAAAAAAAGCCGTCTAGATGTTTTAGTCGACATTTTTCGAATCGCCTCAAACAATGTATCCCCTTTTTCCGTAAACGTCGTCACTGCAGTGCCGCCAATGGCCCCTTTGGTTTCCGCTGCAACGTTTTGGGGCAATACGACCTGTACCGTCAACTGTAGCTTGTTTTTTCCTGTTGGGTCATCGTCAACTCCTATGGCGTATACGACGCCAAGCTTGTCCAAATAACGTAAATCCCAACAGCCGTTTAATAGCGCCAGCATACATACTGTCCATACAAGAATGAGCTTCCGTCCTATTTTCCTGAATGAAAATATCCGTTTCCTTGCATTGACGCTGCCATCGCTCATTGCTGCGGCTCCTTCCTATGCTCCGTTTCAATGTCTTGTCTAACTCTATTACTCGAAGCAAGCTTCTCTGGCCGTTCCCGCATCATCCAAAGTGGCGCCCTAACCAGCGTATCCTTCATATCCTTTAAATACATCGGGGCGAATGGTTTGATATAGGGCATGCCAAACGATCTTAAATTGCTCAAATGCAGCAGAAGCAGCAGCACAACTAATCCAATTCCATAAAATCCGAGTGTCGACGCTGCTAGAAGCAGCAGAAAGCGCAGCAGCCTAGCTGCAATTCCAAGACTATAGTTAGGAGATACGAAGCTGGCAATCGCTGTGAAGGAAACGACGATAACGACGGCTGGCGAGACGATTCCTGCCTCTACGACCGACTGTCCGATAACAAGACCTCCAACGATCGATATCGTGTTACCCGCAGCACTAGGCATTCGTACAACGGCTTCCCGTAATATTTCAAATACAAATTCCATAATAAAAGCTTCCAAATAGGCGGGAAAAGGCACGCCCTCCCGCTGTGCTGCAAGCTTAAGCAGCAGCTGAGTCGGTATCATTTCCTGATGATATCCAACGATTGCGACATAAATCGACGGCATAAGCAGTGCGATTAAAAAGGATACAAAACGAAGCAGCCGCAGAAACGTCGCGATATCAAACCGCTGATAATAATCTTCTGAAGCCTGAAAAAACATATTTAAAATCGTGGGTACGATCAGAACAAATGGCGTCCCATCAACAAAAATCGCTATTCGGCCTTCAAGCAAATTGCCTGCTACAGCATCCGGCCGCTCTACACTCATGATGGTAGGAAACGGCGACCACTTCTGATCCGTAATTAATTCCTCGATATAACCGGATTCAAGTATGCCGTCAATTTGTATTTCTTCCAGACGTTCTCTTAAATCCGTAAGCACATTCTCATCCGCCAAATCTTTGACATACATGATGCATACGGGAGTTTGTGAAATTTCTCCGATCGTCCATTGCTCCATCCACAGCTTCGGGCTTCGTATCTTCCTGCGAATCAGCGATGTATTTGTTCTAATCGACTCCGTAAACCCTTCTCTAGGACCACGTATGGCCATCTCGGTTTTCGGTTCTTCTACACTTCTTCTTGCTCCCCCTACTACATTGGTTCCTATTGCCTGAGTTGCACCCTCTATCATGATGACGCAATAGCCCATAAACAATTTTTGAAACAATAGCTTCCAATCGCATAAATCATTAATAATACCAGTTGAGAGCAAATTGTTTTTCATAAATGTAAGCAGCTCAGCAGGCTCTAAATTAGCCTCCTCCGGGAATTTGCCTCCATGCATCGGTTGAATGACAAAATGGTCAAGACGTTCATCGTCAATCATCCCTTGTACATAAACAATTAGCGCCTTCGTGTGGCCTCTATCCGTTAACGTCAGTTCACGATAAATAATATCCTGACTCTCACCCAGCTCACGCTTCATGGTCTCCATATTTTGCTCCAGAGAAGTGAAAAGGGCCTTCTCCGCAAAAGGCTGAAGCTGCTCCTTTTCATGCATCTCTGCTTTGGTTATACGCTTATCAGCCTTTTTTCCAGCGCTGCCATTGCCCTGCTTATAGGTTCGGAACATTTACCCATCTCCTTTCTGTTGCACAATCGGATTGATGCTTAGGATAACTCTTCCATGGCATAATTATGTATTGAGTCTTAGTTGATTAAAGAATGCATCGCATAAAAAAAAGAGCCGCAGCTCCGTTTACACGGTCTTCTGCAACCCTATCTCGTTCACTTATCTTATTCGTGATTCTGTCAGCTTAAACTGGCCAACAAGCTGTTGAAGCAGCGTCGTTATAGACTCCACACTCTGAGATGTTTGTCTCACATTCGTCATTTCGCCAATGAGCTCTTGCACTTTGCTCTCTACATCGGAAGAAATCTTCCGATTTTCTCTGCTTACCAGCGCGATTTTCTCCATTAGCTGTACGACCTCATCAACGACCTGCGTCTTGCGATGATCCTCGGCATGTGCGGAAGCAAGCGTACTGGCAGCGGCTGCTACAAGCTGATTGCCCTCCTCAACCACGCGAGTACCTTCATCCATAGAGGCGTACGCTTGTTTCGCTTCATCATAAATGTGACGAGTAATTTCATGTACTTCCTCGGTCGACTTTTTGGTCATATCGGCAAGCTTGCGAATTTCCGACGCCACAACGGCAAAACCTCTGCCTTGCTCACCAACCCTTGCTGCCTCGATTGATGCATTAAGCGCTAATAAATTCGTTTGTGCCGATATTTCTTCAATGACATGCAAGACCCCTTGTATTTCTTGCACCGTATCCATAAATTTATGGATTGTTCCGTTGGTTTCGCCTACCTTGGCAGAAATGTGGAGCATCTTGTCCCCGATGCGATCAACCTCGGCTTTGGCTACCTCAATCTGCCCAGCTGCCTGCTCTTCGATCTGTTTCAGCGTTGCCTGCATATCGCCTGCAGCATCCTTCGCCATATCAATATCCTTCAATTGCAATCTAATGCTTCCAATCATATCAGATACTTTTCCGCTGACTCGCTCCGTTGAAGCTGAAGTGACAGCCGCTGATTCGTTTAGGACAAACTGGCTGGATAGAACATCAGAGGAGGCAAGCTTAACCTGCAGCATAATGCCTTCCAAGGAATCTATCATATTATTAATCCATTTTGCTAATTCTTTCGATTCATCATTATCAAAACGATTAAGCTGCAAGCGCTGCGTCAGATCGCCCTTTCCTTCTGCATTTATGCGAATAAAACGATTAATTTGGCGCAGATGCGATACAACACGCTTCGACTCCCTATTTTGAAAGGCAGTAATGAATAACAATCCAAATACAAGATTGAATAAACCTGCAGCTGTTGCAGTCACCCAAACCGGAGCATGAACGGCAATAAATAACATAAGCAATGCCAACAAAATACTAACACTCGTAATCGATATAAGCTGCAGCTTGCGTTGTCTCCAGCCTATACTGCGAATGCGGTATACTTCCTCCAAGTCTCCCTCGCACATCATCCCCCATTTGTCCGGACAATGCGGCAGCTGAAAGGTCACTCCCTTACCAATAACCGATATATGCCTATAATCCGAATAACCTGGATATTCAACGAATAGATTGCTGTCGTTTGCAATGGTATTCGCAACCCCAGGATGAAGCTGCCCAGTTGCCGGATCATTAAAGACAATTTCAAGCTCTGTATGCTCTTTGATCGAAACTTTGCCCCAATCAGTTGTTACGCCATCCTTGAGATTTTCACCATGTGTGAATGTTCGATCCTCGAACCTGCTTCGAGATAAAGCCGTCCCTGGCGCTATATGAGTATTCAAGCCTGCCTTCGCCATAAATATATAATTATCACCCGAATCTGGATAGACGTGGCCCGATTCACGCTGAATTAAATCTCCTAGTACATCATTCGGCACACGCGCGCATAACGTCCCTGCAAAGCTGCCATTTACCGTAATTGGAAGCATAAATAATAGAGTCATTTTGTCATGAAAAGAGGAAGAACGTGCTCCTAGCTTTAAAGTGAGAGAATCACTATAAGGCCCAAACAAGCATCGACGAGGGCTGCTCAACTGCTTAGTGTAGCTCAGTCCAAGCTGCAAGCTGCTATCTTCTTGATAGATTGTCCCAATATGCGGACTATGTGTGGAGCTGATAACGGTTTGCTTCACATCGAGTAAAAACAGCTCGGTTATATCGATCGCTCGAGCATATGTTCTTTCAAATAATCGTTCTATTTGTGACTGTTCAGTAGAAATAGAAAAATCTTTGTTTTGAGCGAGGAGCTCTGTCAGTTGGCCACCCAATTGATCGATGTAATTCCAATACTCCATTGCCCACGCAGTTAGCAATTCCTTACGTGTCTCCGCAATCCCCTCAAAGCTTTGCTCGACATCTGTTTTCATATCTTTATTCAATTGCCATGAAACCCAGAGCGGAAACCCTACTTTCATACCTAGCCAGTCAAACATATGATTCTCCCCCCGCTATTTTCATTGTCTATGATGTTAACTATATTAACATATATTAGGGAGAATTATATACAAATAATTAGTTTTTTTGTCGAAAATACGCATATTTCAGAATACATAACACCGAATAGGAGGTGAAACACGAATATTCGAATCAACCTGACATTGGAATTCAGCACTGACTTTCAATCACACTATAATATGTTACATATTAGCTATCTTTACATCTAACCTCTCTTTTCCTATAAAAAAAAGCACCGCCAGCGCCTTAAAGGCGCTGACAGTGCTTTGGTGGTTGTTGCTTATTTGTGTTTAATATGCAGACGATTCATCGCACGCTGCAAAGCAAGCTCTGCACGGCGGAAATCAACTTGGTCTTGCTTCGCAGCAAGACGCTGCTGAGCACGCTGTTTAGCGGCTTCTGCACGTTCAACGTTAATATCAGTTGCAAGCTCAGCGCTCTCAGCAAGGATAACGATCTTATCCTTGCGTACTTCGATGAAGCCTCCATTAACTGCTACTACATCTACTTGATTACCGCGTTTGATAACGACAGGTGCAATACGAAGCGGTGTGACAAGTGGAATGTGATTTGGCAATATGCCAAGCTCACCTTCAACGCCTGTTACACTAACCATATTAGCAGTCTCTGCGTATACTTTACGCTCAGGTGTTACAATCTCTACTAAAAAAGAACTCATGTGGATTCCTCCCGCCTTTCGCTATTAAAGCGTTTTGGCTTTCTCCACGGCTTCTTCAATCACACCAACATATCGGAAAGCTTCTTCCGGAAGGTCGTCATGTTTGCCCTCGAGAATTTCTTTAAAGCTGCGAACCGATTCTTTTACAGGTACATATTTACCTTTAGTTCCTGTGAACGGCTCAGCAACGTGGAACGGTTGAGAAAGGAATAGTTGAATTTTACGTGCGCGAGACACGGTCAATTTATCTTCTTCACTTAGCTCATCCATACCAAGGATTGCGATAATATCTTGAAGCTCTTTGTAGCGCTGAAGAATTTTCTTAACGCCTTGAGCTACGTTATAGTGTTCTGCACCCAAAACAGATGGGCTTAGGATACGTGAAGATGACGCGAGTGGATCAACCGCTGGGAAGATACCCATCTCGGAAATTTTACGCTCCAAGTTCGTTGTAGCATCCAAGTGGGCAAATGTCGTTGCTGGAGCTGGATCCGTATAGTCATCGGCAGGTACATAGATCGCTTGGATCGAAGTAACCGAACCTTTTTTCGTAGACGTAATACGCTCTTGCAATTGACCCATTTCAGTTGCCAATGTTGGCTGGTAACCTACCGCGGAAGGCATACGGCCTAGAAGGGCCGAAACCTCGGAGCCTGCTTGTGTGAAACGGAAGATGTTATCGACGAACAATAGTACGTCTTTTCCTTCTTCGTCACGGAAATACTCAGCCATTGTCAGACCAGTCAAAGCAACGCGTTGACGTGCGCCTGGCGGCTCATTCATTTGTCCGAATACCATCGCTGTTTTGCTTAGTACGCCGGAATCTTTCATCTCGTGGTAAAGGTCATTACCTTCACGAGTACGCTCACCAACACCCGCGAATACGGAGATACCGCCGTGCTCTTGTGCGATGTTGTTGATAAGCTCTTGAATCGTAACCGTTTTACCTACGCCCGCGCCGCCGAAGAGGCCGATTTTACCGCCTTTTGCGTATGGAGCGAGAAGATCGATTACTTTAATTCCTGTTTCAAGAATTTCCGCTTGCGTGGACAATTCATCGAAAGCAGGTGCTGCGCGGTGAATCGGAAGGTTTACTGTCGATGAAGCATCGCCAGCTTCGTCAATCGGTTGGCCTAGCACGTTAAATACGCGACCAAGCGTAGAAGCACCAACCGGAATAGTAATAGGTGCGCCTGTATCTACGGCAATCATACCGCGTACAAGACCGTCTGTCGTACTCATAGCTACGGCACGTACCTTATTGTCACCGAGGTGAACGGCTACTTCAAGCGTCAAGTTAATATCAATGCCGCCTGCTTCGCCCTTTTGCTCGATTTTGACAGCGTTCAAAATTTCCGGCAAATTGCCGCGTTCGAACTCTAAGTCTACGACCGGACCCATGACGGATACAACATGTCCTTTTTTCATGGTTTTCCCTCCTGGTTCCTTCTTGTAACTGCACGCCGGTCAGCTTATCGCAAGCGCCTGGCCCTTGCAGTGTATATATTAAGATTGAGCATTTGCCCCAGCAACGATCTCGGAAATTTCTTGTGTAATCGCTGCTTGACGCGCCCTATTGTAAGTGAGCGTCAATTGGTTGATGATTTTCGTCGCGTTTTTCGTGGCGCTTCCCATGGCAGTCATACGTGCCCCGAACTCACTTGCTTTTCCGTCTAGAACTGCGCTGTAAATGAGCGTTTCCGCATATTTAGGCAGCAGCACTTCAAGCACGCCCTCCGGTGATGGCTCGTATTCATACGATGTGACAGCCGTGTTCCCGCCTACTTCTGCAAGTGGCAGCAAACGTACGTCTGTCGGCACTTGAGTAATCGCATTAACGAATTCGTTATAGTACAAGTACAACTCATCATAAGCACCTTCTGAGAACATATTAACGGCTGAATAAGCAACCGATTTAATGTCTGCGAATGTAGGAGCATCCGGCAAGCCGATAACTTCCTCAACGATTGTCATGTTGCGGCGGCGGAAATAGTCGCGACCTTTCCGTCCGATAACGAACAATACATATTCATCCGTCGACTTATGATTCTCTCGAATCGTTTGCGTTACTTTACGAAGAATATTCGCATTGTAGCCGCCCGCTAGTCCACGGTCCGATGTAATAACGAGATAACCCGTTTTTTTCACTGGACGCTTCTCTAGCATCGGATGCTTCACATCTTTAGTGCCAGCTGCGATGCTTGCTACAACTTCCTTCAGCTTCTCAGCATATGGGCGTGATGCTTGCGCTGCTTCTTGTGCCTTTCTTAGGCGGGAAGCGGCAACCATCTCCATTGCTTTCGTAATCTGCTTCGTATTTTGTTTACTCTTGATTTCGCGTTTAATATCGCGCATACCTTTTGCCATTTGGTTTCACCCGCCTTTGTTGCTTTGGACCTGCTCCAAAGCCTGGTGTTGGTGGAGAAAGTTATCTAGGCCCGAACATAAAGAACGGGCTTCGATTTATATTGGATTATAAGAAGGTATAAGTTTCACCCGTATATGCTTAATTATGCCGATACAGAGAAGCTTTTCTTAAATTTATTGATAGCTTCAACGAGAGCTTTCTCGTTGTCAGCAACAAGATCCTTAGTATCGCGGATCGATTGGCCAATTTCAGGGCTGTTCGAATCGAGGTACGCGTGGAACTCTTCCTCAAAGCGAAGGATATCGCCAACTGGAATCTCATCCAAATGACCTTTAACAGCAGAGAAGATTGAGATAACTTGTTTCTCAACAGGCATCGGCTTGTTAACGTCTTGTTTAAGAATTTCCATCGTGCGCGCACCGCGGTTAAGGCGAGCTAGCGTCGATTTGTCAAGGTCGGAACCGAACTGCGAGAACGCTTGAAGCTCACGGTAAGCCGCAAGATCCAGACGAAGCGTACCAGCAACCTTTTTCATTGCTTTGATTTGAGCGGAACCACCTACACGGGATACAGAGATACCAACGTTAACCGCTGGACGCTGACCGGAGTAGAACAGATCTGCTTCTAGGAAGATTTGACCGTCTGTAATCGAGATAACATTCGTAGGAATGTATGCCGATACGTCTGATGCTTGTGTCTCAATGAATGGCAATGCCGTCATTGAGCCGCCGCCTCTAGCGTCGCTTAGTTTAGCCGCACGCTCTAGCAAACGGGAGTGAAGGTAGAATACATCACCTGGGTATGCTTCACGACCCGGTGGACGACGAAGCAATAGGGAAAGCTCACGGTAAGCAGCAGCTTGTTTCGATAGATCATCGTAGATAACAAGAACGTGCTCGCCTTTGTACATGAAGTACTCACCCATTGTACAACCAGCATAAGGAGCTAGGAAGAGCAATGGAGCCGGCTCAGATGCACCAGCAGTTACTACGATCGTGTATTCAAGAGCACCGTGGCGACGAAGTGTTTCCACTACGTTTGCAACAGTGGATTGCTTTTGACCAACAGCTACGTAAATACATTTTACGCCGTTGCCTTTTTGGTTGATGATTGCATCGATTGCAATGGATGTTTTACCCGTTTGACGGTCACCGATGATAAGCTCACGTTGTCCGCGGCCTACTGGTACCATTGCGTCGATAGCTTTCATACCTGTTTGCATAGGCTCATGAACCGATTTACGGTCAATTACGCCTGGTGCTGGAGATTCAATCGCACGGAATTGAGTCGTGTTGATTGGACCTTTACCATCTAGTGGCTGTCCAAGTGGATTTACTACGCGGCCAAGAAGCTCTTCGCCGACAGGTACTTCCATGATACGGCCTGTACGTTTAACTTGATCGCCTTCGCGAATATCCGTGTATGGTCCAAGGATAACGACACCGACGTTGCTTTCTTCGAGGTTCAAAGCCATACCGACTACACCGTTTGAGAATTCGAGCAATTCACCCTGCATCGCATTTTCCAAACCGTGTACGCGGGCGATACCGTCACCGACATTGATTACGGTGCCGACGTCCACGACTTGAATTTCGGATTTAAAATTTTCGATCTGTTGTTTAATCAGCGTGCTGATTTCATCAGGTCTGATACTCAATTCGTTCACCCCTATCTACAGTGCATTAGATTTTAAACGATTTTTGTAAACGTTCCAACTTGCCGGACAAGCTTCCATCATAAAGACGGTCGCCGATGCGTACTTGTACGCCACCTAGCAATGAAGGTTCTACTATTTGCTCAGCAATAATAGCTTTGCCAGTCAATTGTCCGAACTGCGCCGCTACGTTAGCAAGCTCAGCATCAGACAAAGCTTGTGCGGAATAAACCGTAGCATGTGCTTGACCGAGCGAATCTCCCGCAACCTTCGTATATGCTGCATAAACCTCAGCAATAATATCTTGGCGTCTGCGAGTAATAAGAATTTGTACGGTGTTGAATACCAGTGAAGATACACGATCACCGAATGCTGCTTTTAGAACGGCAATCTTTTGTTCTGGAGCAATACTTGGAACAGACAGGAACTTTTCAATGTCAGCGTCCTGCTCAAGAGCTTGCACGATCAGCTTAAGCTGCTCCTGAACCTCTGAAACAACCTTTTGCTGCTGTGCAACCTCGAACAGTGCTTTAGCGTAGCGCTTCGCTACGACTGCATCGCGGCTCATTTATTTCCAACTTCTTTCAAATATTGACCAACAAGCTGTTCTTGTGATTTCTCATCCACTTGCTTCTCAATAATTTTCGATGCGATTTTTACGGAGATGCCGCCAACTTCAGTACGAAGCGCTGCAATTGCTTTGTTTTTCTCGCTTTCGATATCTTTGAGAGCATCGTCTTTCAGACGGGATGCTTCTGTTTTTGCTGTTTGAACGATCTCGTCTGCTTGCTTCGAGCTCGTTGTTCTGGATTGTTCAATAATTTCGTAAGCTTCTTTGCGAGCTTGTTGGAGTGCAGCCTTCTGCTCTTCCATTTGCTGCTCAGCCGCTTTACGACTGTTCTCAGCTGTATTCATTTGTTCAAGCACAAGCTGTCTGCGCTTCTCCATTACTTCGAATAATGGACCAAATGCGTACTTATTGAGTAACCAGTACAAAACACCAAACGCAACCATTGCGATTACTGTAGATTCCCAAACCCATGACATAGATGCCGCTCCTTTCTCACCACAATATTGTCTTAATCATAACGAAGGCGAAGAGGGCTAAGGCCTTCCCCGCCAATTTCAGTTATTAAGCTTGGAAGAAAGCCAAGAAGCCGATAACTACGCCGATGATAGGCACAACTTCGACGATACCTACACCGATGAACATTGTTGTTTGCAATTTACCTTGAAGTTCAGGCTGACGAGCGATACCTTCAACTGTTTTACTAACGATCATACCGTTACCTACACCCGCGCCAACTGCACCCAAACCTACTGCCAAAGCTGCTGCTAATAATTCCATTTTTAAAATCCTCCTCGAAAATTGTTGTTTTTTGTATAACCAACCTCAATGTTGAATTAAGGCATAAAGCGAAAATTAATGTGCTTCCTCTTCATCGTGAATGGCAGCTTGTGAAATATATACCATCGTAAGAATCGTGAACAAGAAAGCTTGAATACCGCCTACAAAAAGACTGAAGCCCTGCCATGCAACCAGGAACGGCGTACCAATCCAGCCCATCATCAGGATTGTTGCAATCAGTACTTCACCTGCGAAGATGTTAGCGAACAACCGAAGCGCAAGTGTTACTGGCTTAGCGATTGTCTCAATAAGGTTAACTGGGAAGAATATTGGGTAAGGATGGAAATAATGTTTCAAGTAGTGCTTTCTATTCTGTTTCAGACCAAGGAAATGGACGATTACGAATACGATAAGCGCTAACCCTGCCGTTACTGAAATATCAGCAGTTGGCGATTTCCACCAAGCAAGTTCAATATGACCATGCTTCTCATCCAATAATTCCTGCGTAACACCGATACTTTCATTAACAGTACTAGTTTCGGTTACGATACCGAAAGGCAAACCGAGCAGGTTGGAGATGAAAATGAACATAATCAGCGTCATTCCTAAAGAAATGAACGGTCTGACTCGTTTTGCAGGCATTGTGCTTGAAATAAAGTTTTGAACGAAATCAACTACCCATTCCAAAAAGTTCTGCATCTTCGAAGGGTTGTCCACCGAAAGGTTGCGAACAGCCAGCTTAGCGATCAAGAACGTCACAATGACTGAAACCACAAGTGCTACCAAGGTCGAAATGTCAATATTAAACGGCCCCAGTGGCATCACCGGAAATTCATGCATCTAAAATTTTCACCCCTTTCCGCTAAGATTGTCGTTTATTGTGAATATATGCTGCTACCAAAAGAATAAACGGCATGACCATACAGCCAGCTAACGCGGCCGGCATGCTGAGATCCTCCGGAAAACGATAGGCGATCATGGCAACCAGCAACACTGTTGCGATGCGGTTTCCTAGACCAAGACCTCTCTTGCGTGGTCCAACCCCCGCTGCTCCTAGGGTGACCATTTCTACTCTGCGTCTTAGTAAAAACGCATTCATGGAACTTGCTGCCAATCCCACAAGAAGACCGAGAGACACCGTACGCCAGTCCGGCAAGAAAGCCCATACAATTAGGCATACCGCCATTGCATAAATAAGCGTACGTAATGCTGTCTTCATTATTTTATCCATCGGCGTCCTCCATAACCTTCTTAACAAGCAGAATGGCTGAGAGTAGTCCGACAGCCAGACCGACCAGTATGCCACCGAGCGTCCATCCCTTCGCGTCCCCAAAACGGTTCCCGAGAGAAGAGCCGATCCAATAGCCTAAAAAGATACATACAGCGACTTGCAATCCGAGTGCGCCGACTAGTCCGGCTGCGAGCAGTGGATTGTCCCTTCTGTCCTTTTTATTCATGGTTCATACCCCTGTCAATCCTCATTTATTTTATCCAAGCCACAACACGTTTGTCAATTGAAATCACTGCAAACTTTTGGTGAATTGATCGACCAAAACCCTTGATACATAAGGTGTTGTGCGTCCCGGAAACCGTACAGTACTACTGTATGCTGTACATTCGCCTCTCAGCTCATCACTCCTGTGTAATCTATGAACGTTCTGTGAACGAAACAGGACGATCCTTTAGTCTGCCAAAATGATGCAAGATCGCATCTACAATACGCTCGGAAGCGGTGCCATCCCCATAAGGGTTAGCAGCTTGACTCATGCGAGAATACAGCTGAGAATCGGTTAGCAGTGCATGAGCTCTGCTGTACACCAGCTCCTCATTTGTACCTACCAACTCTAGCGTTCCTGCTTCGATGCCCTCTGGACGCTCTGTCGTATCGCGAAGCACAAGTGTCGGCACGCCAAACGATGGAGCCTCTTCTTGCAAACCGCCGGAATCCGTCATAATCATAAAGGCATGCGGGTAGAAATTGTGGAACTCGAATACATCCAGCGGATCAATCAAGCGAATACGCGGAYGATCGCCCAAAATTTCATTCGCAGGCTCTCTGACCGCAGGATTCGGGTGGACTGCATACACGACTACCACATCTTCGTGCTCGTCAGCGATTCGTTTCACCGCTCTGAAAATATTGCGATGCGGTTCTCCTAACGCTTCACGACGATGTGCTGTCATGAGAATCATCCGTTTCCCTTTAGCCCAGTCGATTACCGGATGCGAGAAAGACTCATCTACCGTATATTGGAATACATCAGTCGCGGTGTTCCCAGTCACATAAATGGCAGCATCCGACTTGTTCTCTTTGCGTAAATTGTTCGCCGACCATTCTGTCGGAGCAAAATGCACATCTGAGAGCACGCCGGCAAGCTGCCGATTCATTTCTTCCGGATAAGGAGAAAGCTTATTCCAAGTACGAAGCCCCGCCTCAACGTGGCCCACTTTTATTTGCTTAAGAAACGCTGCATAGCTTGCTAGAAACGTTGTCTGTGTATCGCCATGTACTAGCACGATATCAGGCTTCGCTTGCGTTAGAACAGGATCAAGCCCTTCTAGCACGCGAACAGTCGTCTCCGTTAACGTTTGACGATCCTTCATCACATTCAAATCGTAATTTGGATGAATTTCAAAAAAATCGAGTACCTGATCAAGCATCTGGCGATGCTGCGCAGTTACACAAACGATCGATTCGATTTCATCCTCTCGCTTCTGGAGCTCGAGTACGAGCGGCGCCATCTTGACTGCCTCCGGACGTGTTCCAAAAATAGTCATTACCTTCAGTTTAGACAAAAGATTCCACTCCTATTATCATTTCATACGACACTGTGCTAATTTGTTCCGAACATGCGGTCTCCAGCATCGCCTAGACCAGGGATGATGTAGCCTCTTTCATCCAGACGCTCATCGAGTGCGGCGATATAAATATCGACATCAGGATGCGCTTCTTGAACAGCCTTCACGCCCTCAGGAGCAGCAATAAGACACATTAATTTAATTTGATCGCAATTATGATTTTTCAGTGAATTGATCGCTGCGATAGCAGAGCCGCCCGTAGCAAGCATCGGATCGATAACAATAAGCAGACGATTCGGTGCATCTGTAGGCAAATTAATGTAATACTCTTTAGGCTGAAGCGTTTCATGATCTCTCGCTAGACCGATATGCCCTACCTTTGCCGATGGAATCAGCTTCAATATACCGTCAACCATCCCAAGACCAGCGCGCAAAATAGGCACAAGCCCAAGCATTCTTCCGGATACAACCTTCGAATCCGTCTCGGCTACAGGCGTCTGCACCTTAATCGTATCAAGCGGTATTTCTCTCGTAATTTCGTAAGACATCAATGTTGCAACTTCATCAACCAATTCCCGAAAATCTTTTGTATTCGTTTCTTTATTCCGAATAAAAGTCAGCTTATGCTGAATTAACGGATGGTCGCAAATAATTACTTTGCTCATGGAGCCGTATTCCTCCCGTTTGTTGTTGTTATTGTATAGTAGTCTTCACACAATCCCGTATATTATAGCATTGTAAACAAGCCCTTGCATCTTGAGTTTTATGTTTTCGCAAATAAAGGCCAGTGATTCCAAAATTAGGAGTCACAGGCCGCTGTAAGTATATTCCTTTTAACTGCTGCAGCCTCCGCCGCCGCAGGATGATCCGCCGCCGTCTCCACCGCTTCCGCAGGAGGAATCCCCGCCTGATCCGCTATCTCCGCCGTCACTTCCACACGAATGGTCATCTCTTCCATCGTCGGATGAGCCGCTGCAAGCATAAGTGGTATCGCCGCTTCCATTCGCTTTACGTTCCTCTTCATTTTGAGCTTGATCCATCTGCTGGGCAAAATCATTCGGGTGCGATATAGAATTGTAAATGAGAAGACCTGATAATAGGCCGGTTGCTCCTAAAACAGGATCATACCCATAGCTGCTCGCGGAGCTAGGCTCTTTCCCGTAAGGCGCTTTGCCCTTTCCAGCAGCCAAAAGCTGAGATTTGGCCCTATCTATCATATAGTTAGCTGTCGCTTTCAAATCAGAGTGTCTCTCTGTCGTACTCACGTTAAACCATTGCTTGCGCAGTTCTTCTGTACTCCAGCCAGCAAGCTCCTCCAGCCGTTGCTCCGACATTTGCGTTCGGTAAAAGGCTCCCCATATTCTGCCGCTAACCGGAGCCTGCCCAAACAGTTCGCCATAAGCCCAGTCGAACATCGCTCTTTCTCCCGGGAGCGGCTGCGCACCTGGCGCATGAGGTGCATGATGAATCATTGCGCCGGAGAATTTCATGCAAAACTGTTCATACTCCCTCGTGAACATAAGCATTTCATGCCATACCGCATCAACCTGCTTGCTATACATAGGAACACTGCGCATGATGCCACACATAAGAAAATATCGTTTCAGCTCAAACCAGGTCCAATTCCATTCTTTATCTGATATTTTTGGGAATTCCTTTAACACCCTGTCCTTCACTCGGCTCTCAAAATCGATACCTAGCGCGGACTCCAAGCGTTCCGCCGCAGTTCTCGCAGGGTGCCCGTACGGCACGCCAAGTGCAGTCGGTAGCTCGGCATTTGGCCAAGGTGTAAACGCATTGGTACGACCAGCATATTCTCGGCCTCTGCCGCCCGATTTAGCATTGCTGTTTGAACTATTCGATTTTGATAGTGCACTTATTACAACAATAACCAAAACTACAATAATCAATATCGTTACCACTTGATCCATCCTAACCCTCCACGTCGGTTCGTCTTACCCATATATTAACACATCTCCTAATCGCACGGGTCATCAGGATAATGAAGGTCACACATATAATCGAGGCTCTCTTCTGAATAGAAGCCTTTAAACAGCGCTGTATTGCCCTGTATGCCTACTTCATTATACGGAAGGGTTTCCCTCAGTTAACCCCGTAGTGTCCAGTACAACCGCTCTACGATCCTGCTCCTTGCACTTACACACGGCGAAGCCGCTCTCCTCAAGCTTATATAGTGGGCCTTGAAGTCATCATGTAAACTTCTATCCACAATCAGTATAAAAATAATAAATTATTTATTGAAAAAACGTTTAAATGATAAACTATCCACATTTTTGGCATGAGTTATCCACAATTGTCCACATGTTATCAACATTTTTGTGCACAACCTACTAAAAACAAAAAAAGATGAAGCAGGAATCATCCTTGCTCCATCTTTTTTCAAAAACTTATTCACAACTAGCTTTATGCTAGATAATTGATAATGATTAAACTGACGCGTAGTGACAAGCAGCAAAATGCCCTTTTCTCACTTCAAGCAGAGCTGGCTCATCCACCTTGCATTTGTTTGTCGCAATCGGACAACGCGTATGGAACTGGCAGCCTGTAGGCGGATTGATTGGGCTAGGCAAATCGCCAGTCAATACAATACGCTCACGAGTCGCTTCAATCTCCGGGTCTGGAATCGGAATAGCCGAAAGCAGAGCCCTTGTATAAGGGTGAGCAGGACTCGCGTACAACTCGCTGCTCTCTGCGAGCTCAACGATTTTACCAAGATACATAACCGCTACACGATCGCTTATATGCTTAACCATGGATAAATCATGCGCGATAAACAAGTAAGTCAAACCCATCTTGCGCTGTAGATCCATCATCAAGTTAACAACTTGCGCTTGGATAGATACGTCGAGCGCTGAGATCGGCTCATCTGCAATGATGAAGCGCGGATCAACAGCAAGCGCGCGTGCAATACCAATACGCTGTCTTTGACCGCCAGAGAATTCATGCGGATACCTTGTAGCGTGGTCTGGATTAAGACCTACGACATCCAGCAGGTTCTCAACTCTGTGCTTGCGTTCTTTCTTGCTTGCAACAAGCTTGTGAATATCAAGCGCTTCTCCAATGATGTCCATAACCGTCATACGCGGGTTTAATGATGCGTAAGGATCTTGGAATATCATTTGCATATCACGGCGAAGCTCTTTTAGCTTAGGACCCTTCAACTTATAAATATCTTGCCCGTCGAAGTTAACACCGCCGCTAGTTGGTTCATACAGCCGCATAATAGTACGACCAGCTGTTGATTTTCCGCAACCGGACTCACCAACTACGCCGACCGTTTCTCCTTTTTTGATGGAGAAAGATATATCATTAACAGCGTGGAGCGTCGCTCCTCCGCCTAAATTAAACGATTTACGCAAATTATTAATTTCAATTAATGGCGCACTCATACTGACACCTCCCGTTTTGCATAAGGATGTGCTAGCCAGCATGCCGACTCATGATTCTCATTGCCATCCACTGGGAGCAATTCGGGATCATTGTCCACGCAAACCCGCATGGCTTCATCACAGCGAGCACAGAAGCTGCAGCCCGTCGGCGGCTTAATCAAATCCGGCGGCATACCGTAAATCGGTACCAACGGCTCTTCCTTCTTCTGGTCAAGACGAGGAAGGGAGCGCAGCAAGCCTCTTGTATAAGGATGCTTAGGGTTTTTGAAAATCTCCCATTTCGTACCGGTTTCCACAACCTTGCCTGCATACATAACGATAACGCGGTCACACATATCTGCTACAACGCCTAAATCATGCGTAATAAGAATAATAGAAGTGCCAAGCTTTTGCTGCAAGTCCTTCATGACTCGCATAATTTGCGCTTGAATTGTAACGTCTAGCGCCGTTGTTGGCTCATCCGCAATAAGAAGCGATGGATTGCATGCAAGCGCGATAGCAATCATCGCCCGTTGACGCATGCCCCCAGAGAACTGATGCGGATATTGATTAACTCGTGAAGCAGGGTTCGGAATACCTACAAGATCAAGCATCTCAATCGCGCGTGCTGTCGCTTTTGCACCGCTTATTCCTTGATGCTTGATTAGTCCCTCTGTAATTTGACGGCCAATCGTTAGCGTAGGGTTAAGAGAGGTCATTGGATCCTGAAAGATCATCCCCATCTCTTTACCACGAATGTCCTCCATTTGATTATTGGACATTTTCAAAATTTCTTGGCCTTTAAACATAATCGATCCTTTAGTATCGGCCGGAGGCGATGGAATCAAACGCATGAGCGATTGTGCAGTTACACTTTTGCCGCAACCGGACTCCCCAACGATGGCTACTGCCTCGCCTTTGTTGACGTGAAAATTCACACCGCGAACCGCTTTAACGATACCGCCTCGAACTTTGAAATTAACACGAAGGTCTTTTACTTCAAGTAATTTCTCCATCATTGACCACCTCCTACTTCTTCATTTTCGGATCAAGCGCATCTCTCAGACCATCGCCAAAAATATTAAAGCAAAGCATCGTAACGCTTATAACTGCTGCTGGGAAAATCATTCTCCACGGATACAGTGTCCATGCTTTAATTGCATCATTTATCATCGTACCCAAAGACGCAGCTGGGGATTGAACACCTAGTCCCAAGAAGCTGAGGAATGCCTCTGCGAAGATCGCACTTGGAACAGTAAGCGTCAACGTTACGATAATCGGACCCATTGCGTTAGGAATAAGATGTCTGAATAGAATACGTGGAGTGCTTGCGCCGAGCGCTTGAGCAGCCATAACGTATTCTTGATTTTTGAGCTGCATGATCTGACCGCGCACAATCCAAGCCATACTGATCCAACCGGTTATACTAAGCGCAAGCACGATCGTGAACATGCTCGGCTCTAATATGACAATCAAAAGAATGATAATAAGCATGCTTGGAATGGAGTATAGAACTTCACAAAAACGGTTCAATATCTCATCGACACGACCGCCGAAGTAACCCATAATTCCACCGATAATTACACCAAGAACCAAGTCTGCGAGTGCAGCATATATACCAACCTGCAGAGATATCCCTGCCCCCATCCAAGTACGGGTGAAGAGATCCCGCCCGAGATCGTCTGTACCAAACCAATAGGTAGCGTTAGGATTTAAGTTCTTTTCCTTCAAGTGATTCGTTTGAAAATCCTGCTCTGATATGATCGGGCCAAAAATCGCCATAAGGGTGACGATAAGCAGCACAATTAAGCTGAACATCGCTATTTTGTTGGAACGCAGACGCAGCCAAGCATCTTTCCATGCCGAGATGCTCTCACGAACAACTACTTCCGTGTGCTTCTCATCTTTGTTCAGCTTCGCGAATTGATCCGGCGTAAAGGTCTTATCCTTCATCCTTTTCCGCCTCCTCTTGTTAGCTTGATACGCGGATCGACAAAGCCATAAGCTACGTCAGTCAAGAAACGCGCAACCATCAGGATAATTCCATAAAATAAAGTAAGCCCCATTATGAGCGTATAGTCGCGGTTAGTAATACTTTGTACAAAATATTTCCCAATTCCACCTATACCAAAAATTTGTTCGACAACGACAGAACCGGTAATAATGTTAGCGGTCATCGGTCCGATATAAGTTACTACTGGCAAAATAGCATTGCGTAGAGCATGACGAACCAAAATAATGCGGCCGCTGAGACCTTTAGCACGAGCGGTCTTAATGTAATCAGCGGATAGTACTTCTAGCATCGTTGAGCGCGTCAGACGCGCGATAAATGCAGCTGGAAGAAACGAAAGCGCAAGAACAGGCATAATAAAATCTGTAGGATCGTTAAGTCCCGATACATTGAGCCAACGCAGCTTGCTGCCTAGGACGAACTGTAAAATTGATGCTGCCAAAAAGTTGGGAATCGATACCCCAAGCACTGCAATAACAATCGTGAAGCTATCCAAAAATTTACGATGATTAAGAGCTGCAACGATGCCCAGAATCAAACCTAATGCTAGCGACACAATAACAGCAAAAAGGCCGATTTGCGCAGAGTAAATAAAGCTTTCTTTAATAATACGAGTAACGGACATATATTGCTGCTTCATTGACATCCCTAAGTCGCCATGAAGCAAATTGTTCAAATACATCAAGTATTGTTTCCATACCGGCTGATCAAGGCCGTACATTTGCAAGAGGTGCTCCCTTATTTTCTCGGGAATAGCCTTCTCCCTAATGAAGGGATCGCCCGGGATAATTTTCATAAGAAAGAACGTAGCGGACGCAAGAACAAACAACGAGACAAACATGGACAGAAACTTCTTGGATACATATTTTATCAACGCAATGGACACCTCCTTACAGAATATAAACAAGAAGTAATGCTAAAAAGTGATAAAGCCTGAATCTGTCAACAAGAAAGGGATATATGCGGACACCCCGCATATATCCCTAGCTTCAGGTGCTGGAAGGACGACTATTTCGCTTCGTAGAAACCTCTTGTGTAGTCGATGTCCCCTTTGTAGTCCAAGAAGATGTTCTTGAATCCAGGTTTAAGCATGTAAACGTTGCTGTAGTAGTAAATTGGCATGATCGGCATGTATTCCATAAGAATTTTTTCTGCCTCAGTCATAGCCGCAATACGTTCAGCTTGATCTCCGCTTGCATTCGCTTTTTTGATCAAAGCGTCGTATTCAGGTGAAGCAAAACCTGTATTATTTTGACCGCCGCCAGTTACGAACATATCCAAGTAAGTCATTGGATCGTTGTAGTCAGCTCCCCAACCTGCGCGAGCGATTTGATAGTTCATTGCAGTACGGTTTTTCAATAGAACAGCAAACTCTTGGTTCTCGATACCAACTTCGATACCAAGGTTTTGACGCCACATTTCAACGATTGCTTCAGCAATTTTCTTGTGGCCGTCGCTTGTGTTGAACGTCAATGTTACTTTAGGGAACTTAGCAAGCTTAAGCTCAGCTAGACCTTCAGCAAGCAATGTTTTTGCTTCGTCAACATTTTCAGTGAAGAAATCATCTTTCACTTCGTTACGGTAATCTTCTTTCAAACCGATGATGCCTGGTGGTACAAAACCAAACGAAGGAACTTCGCCGGCCATTGTTACGCTCTCAACGATTGCTTGACGATCAATCGCCATTGCAAGTGCTTTACGTACTTTTACGTTGTTGAAAGGAACTTCTTCTGTGTTGAATTGGTAGTAGTACGAGCTTGCGATACCTTTAGTAACGATCTCGTCTTTTTTAGATTCTTTTAGAACCGGAATTTGCTCAGCCGGGATTTCACCAGTTGGTTTACCAGTGTAATCAAGTTTACCTGTCTCGTAGTTAGCAAGTTCAGTTGCAGATTCAGCGATCATTGTGAAGTCAACGCCTGCAAATTTCACTTGTGCTTTATCGTAGTAGTTTTCGTTAGGAACAAGCTTAATGGAAGTATTGTGCTGCCATTCGCTCATTTTGAAAGGACCGTTACCGATGATTGTTTTAGCATCAGCAGCCCAAGCCTCGTTGTCCTTCACAGAAGGATGAACAGGGTTGTAAACATAGAATGATGTAAGGCTCAAGAAGTATGGTGTAGGTGAAACGAGTTTAACTTCAAGCGTTTGAGCATCAAGAGCTTTGATACCCACAGCGTCTGTGTTTGTCGTTTTGCCTTCGTTATAATCTTGTGCGCCAACGATGTAGTAGAATTGGTACGCGTAAGTTGAACCTACAGCTGGATCAAGCGCGCGCTTCCAAGAGAATTCGTAGTCATTTGCAGTAACAGGGTCGCCGTTACTCCATTTTGCGTCTTTGCGGATTTTAAATGTGTAGGTTTTGCCGTCTTCTGATTTTACCCAGCTTTCAGCTGTTGCAGGAATGGATTCACCATTCTCGTTTTTACGAGTTAGACCCTCGTAGATACCAGTTGCAAGTGTACCTGATACGTTGTCTTCCATAAGTGCCGGGTCAAGTGTCGAAGGCTCAGAGTGAATGTTCATTCTGAAAACTTTCGATTCGGATGCTCCTCCATTTGTAGCGCCGTTTGTTGCGCCGTTCGTAGCACCGTTGTTGCCTGTTTCTTCTTTAGGCGTACAACCAACAGCGACAATAGCAAGAATGAGTAAAGCAGCAATAAATGATAAAGCAGACTTTCTTGTTCTCATTGTAATCCTCCCGTTTTTTTTCTGCTCAGTTCAACATGGCAAAATCGTCCAACTTACTCGCTTTGTACACAAACGTTTGCATCTTCTTCTAGCTTGTCCAATGCAAATATACGTATCCTCTTGAGCAATGCTAAACATTTTCCCCATTTAAACAATGAGTTTAAATATAATAATAAATTTCACTATACAACCATGTTAATTATTTATCAAGAATATGTAAGCTGTAAATTTTTGTTTATAATTACTTTTATACACTGTTCTTTAACACATTAACGCGTTTATTCAATTAATTATTCTGTTGCGTTAATGCTGTACAGCGTTTATTCGGTTAATTATTTTAATAATATTTCACTTTAATATTTTTACAGTCATTTATTTACAAAAATAGCACTAATGATTAAAAATACAGATTAAATTGAAAATCCTTTATATTTCCATTTTGTTTTAAATTACATATATATTCCACAAATATATAATGTGTTTTTTCGGTATTTATACTATAACATAAATAATAACGACCATTATATTTAATTATTATTTTTCGGTTGTGCAAAATGAACGTTTTTTCATTTCAACATTGACGTTTGATCATTTATTCTAAGCAGCTTCTAACTGTATTATTTTTTTAGATATATTATTTATGCACGGCATATAATCAAAAAAAGACCTATTCATGCATATGCACAAATAGGTCTTTTTTTATTAATAATATATTTATGATTAGTAAGTCATGCCAGGGTAAAGTGGGTATTGTGCCGTAAGATCACGAACCATGCCGCGCGCTTTGGAGAGCACCTCTTGATCTTGAGGGCTGTTAAGCACAAGTGCAATAACCTCAGCAATAACCTTCATTGCGTTCTCTTCCATGCCGCGAGCTGTCGCTGCAGGTGTACCAATACGAATACCGGATGTTACAAACGGGCTTGTTGGATCAAACGGAATGGCATTTTTGTTTACCGTAATGCCTACTTCATCAAGCACATGTTCTGCTACTTT
Source organism: Paenibacillus sp. 2TAB26 (assembly GCF_052115145.1). Taxonomy (NCBI): domain Bacteria; kingdom Bacillati; phylum Bacillota; class Bacilli; order Caryophanales; family Paenibacillaceae; genus Paenibacillus; species Paenibacillus sp. 2TAB26. Next base: position 175,076 of record NZ_JBFRGC010000001.1, on the reverse strand, counting down.
TCCTGTAATGTTCAGATTACGTGTGTCGAGCAGCATCAAGTGATTGTCTGTTCCGCCAGATACGATATTAAAGCCTTTTGCAACAAGCTCTTCCGAAAGAACTTTAGCGTTCTTAACAACTTGGGTTGCGTATTGCTTGAATTCAGGTTGAAGCGCCTCGCCGAAAGCTACTGCTTTAGCAGCGATAATATGCATCAAAGGACCGCCTTGCGAGCCTGGGAAAACTGCTTTATCAATCGCAGCAGCCCAAGGTTGACGACAAAGGATCATACCGCCGCGAGGTCCGCGAAGGGTTTTGTGTGTTGTAGTTGTTACAAAATGCGCATGAGGCACTGGGCTCGGGTGAAGGCCTGCAGCAACCAAACCAGCGATGTGAGCCATATCAACCATAAACAATGCGCCTACATCATTAGCAATTTTGCCAAGCTTCTCGAAATCGATTGTGCGCGGATATGCACTAGCGCCTGCAACGATCAAACGAGGACGGTGCTTGAAAGCAAGCTTGCGAACTTCTTCATAATCAATAGTGAAGGAATCTTCTTGTACACCATATGCAACAAAGTTATAAAGCAATCCAGATGCATTAACAGGGCTGCCGTGTGTCAAATGTCCGCCATGTGCTAGATTCATACCAAGCACAGTGTCGCCAGGCTGCAAAGCTGCAAGGTAAACAGCCATGTTCGCTTGTGCGCCGGAGTGTGGTTGCACGTTCGCGTGCTCAGCGCCAAAAAGCTCTTTTGCACGGTTGCGGGCAATATCCTCAACGATGTCAACATGCTCACAACCGCCATAGAAACGTTTGCTTGGGTAACCTTCTGCATATTTGTTCGTCAAAACGCTTCCCATAGCTTCCAATACCGCTTCGCTAACGATGTTCTCGGATGCGATTAGCTCGATATTGTCACGTTGACGAGTAAGTTCTAGTCCTAGAGCTTTCAATACTTCTGGGTCTTGTTTGCGCAAATTTTCCATGATTAAATTCCTCCTCAAATTAGATACACTTTATCAAGCAAAAACGTCTTCGGTGTCCTTTAGACGCTGAAAATCAAAATATTATAGCTATTAATCAACTATTCGCAAGTTCCAGCAGATTGCTCCGCCGTTAGATTCTCGCTAAGCTCGTATACTGCTCGGGAGCCGCCTATTAACTTTGGCCTAGTGATAGCCATCGTGACATGAGCTCCGCCAATTTCACGAATCGTCGGACGAACGGGAACAGCCACCCGCTTCAAATGCATACCGATAAACGTATCACCAATATCGATGCCCGCATGCGCCTGCACCGTTTCCACCAAACAAGGTTCCTTCAGCTGGCGATAGGCATAAGCTGCCATGGATCCGCCCGCTTTAGGCACTGGCACTGCACCTACAATATCAAGCCCCAATCGTTCTGCGGAAGCTTGATCGATGACAAGCGCGCGATTCAGATGCTCACAGCATTGATAAACGGGAATAAAGCCAACTTCGCTGCGAACCGCTTCAACGCCTGCGTAAATTTGTGCAGCCGTTTCAATGGTGCCCGAAGTCCCGATGCGATGACCAAGAACCTCACTAGTACTTACACCGATTACTAGCAGCTGACTCATACCAAGCTTGCCTGCCGCTGCCAGTTCCCGAACAATTTGCTTAACCTGTTCTGCAATGCTTCCTAGCTGTACGTTTTCGTCTACGTTCATTGCGAATGCCCCCTAATTAGGACTGGCTGCTGTACTGTTCTTCAATTTGTTTCACTTTACTAACACGACCGACATGACGTTCTCCATTTGAGAACGGCGTTTCAAGCCATATGCGAATAATTTCGAGTGCCACTCCAGGACCGATCACTCGTTCCCCAAGCGCCAAAACATTAGTATCATTATGCTCCCGAGTTGCTTTGGCTGAGAACATATCATTCACAAGCGCACAGCGGATGCCGCGTACTTTATTAGCCGCAATCGACATGCCGATACCTGTTCCACAAATGAGTATACCTCGCTCTGCTTTGCCGCTCGTAACAAGGTCGCATACGGGCAATGCATAGTCCGGATAATCGACGGATTGGTCACAGTTGCAACCAAGATCTTCAATTTCATGACCAAGCGATTGAAGAAACGGTACAACTTCATCCTTCAAACGATAACCTGCATGGTCAGCACCAATAGCAATTTTCAACGCAAAAGACCTCCTTAGAAATGAAACATCACAGTGCTAGTATACCTATTTTTGCCCAAAAAGACGAAAAAAGAGCAAGACATGCTTATTAGCATGCTGCTCTTTGCCCAGGCGACCGGCCGTATATTCCGATGCTCCACCGTGGTTACCCACTTCCGTCGCCAGTTACATCGGAAACCGTATATTGTCATTTTATTATATCTTATACAGCTACAAAAATCAATCGAATGGGAGTAAAAATGACTTCTGCAACCCTGAATACTTATCTTTTGGCAAGCTTGTCCAGCAGCTTGACGAGCGCGTCCTCAATTTCGTTAGCACTGCTGCTGTATATAGCAAGCGAGCCTCCGAAAGGATCAACGATGTCAAAGCTCGGTATGCGACGCTCCAGCTCAAGCAATCGTCTTCTCTCGCCGGTCGTCAGCTGTTGGCCAAGCGCCTGCTTCATATGAAGCTCTGTATAAAGCTGCTCCAGCTCCTCAATATCCGCGAGCACTTGTGCGTCTTGATTTGCATATTCCTTTAACGTATAGATTTTGTCAACCGCTTCGGGATGCCATTGCAGCAAACCACGCTTATGATTGACCGTCATTGTCAAAATAATATCAGCCCAACCAACCGCCTCGCTCGTCAGCGCCAGCGACGTGCTCTTGTGCTCGATGTCCCGCTGCCTAAGAGTCTCCACAGCATGAGCCGACACGGGCAGTCCGTCAATTGTAGATATGCCTGCGGAGCGAACGGCTACGGTGATCCCTCTTAGAGCAGCCATTCGGCGAAGCATAGCCTCTGCCATCGGTGAGCGGCATGTATTGCCTGTACATACAAATAAAATACGTTTCACACTGCCAACTCCTTTTTGCACGTTATTCCAAGCTGTTCAACGATTAAGCGAAAACACCTGCAGCGTTCCTTAGATGCTAAAGCAGCTTTGACTTGAAATTTAAAATAAGACTGCAATATTGTTCTGCTTTCTTACTTATATTCTAAAAGATAAACAAGATGCCGAACACGAACAAAATTCCTCCGCCTATGGCCTCGCCATATTCGCCAAGTTGACCGCTGACTTTACGCCCCAGCATTAAACCACATATCGACATCAGCCCGCCGAGCAGACCGATAAGTAAAACCGTCATCAACATGTTTGCAGCGAACATCCCAAGCGTAATGCCTACTGAGAACGAGTCGATACTGACGCTAAGCGAAAGCACGAGCAAGCCCCAAAAAGATTTATGGTCAAAAGATTGAACCGCCTCGCCGCGCAGCGAGCTATAAATCATATGTCCGCCGAGCAGCACTAGCAAAATGCCTGCCGCAGTCGTGGCTACATCTCCAAGCAAGGAGCCCACGTATTGACCTGTAAAAATACCTGCCAGCGGCATGATCATATGAAACAACGCAATTACAATGCCAAGCTTCAAAACATCTCGCAGCCTTATGCCTTTGAGCCCTATTCCGAGTCCCAGAGAAAATGCGTCTAGACTGAGTGCCACCGCAATAATAAGCAGCGTCAAAAACTGTCCAGCTTGTAATTGTGCTTCAATCACAGCCTATCTCCCCCATGTCCGCTTGTAGTCTTTACCAAACATATGCGGACATGAGGACAAACATACTAGTGCGGTTTCAAGCTAATTTTGTTTCAAAAATGATCGTTCCCCTTACAGTGCTTTCTATACACGAATAATTCGGTTTCCAGCCGCTTTGGCCAACCGATTCATAAGCGCTGCGCCGATCCCATGCTCCGTGCAGGCCTCTGCCCAAATACGCTGAGCGCCTGCCCCGTCAAAATCACGCAATGCGGCATAAAGCTGGTGTGCTGCTGTGCCAAGCTCCGCCTCGCTTCCTAATGAGAAAACATGATCTGCATCGTAGCGATTCAATCTCTCTTCGAAAGCAAGTACGCCAGTTACCTCGCCGCGCTTCTTTGCAGCTTCTACTTGATCTTGAATGTAAGCTGCGACAGCTTCAAAATGGCCTTGCACAAGCTCAAGCTCCCCTTGTGGCGCATAATGAGTATATTTCATGCCTGGTGATCGCGGAGCCGACTCCGGTTCTTCTATCGAGGCACTATCAATCAACGCATGGGGTGCCGCTTCTTGAAGCGCTTCGCGCGTAATGCCGCCTGGCCGTAAAATACGAATGCCATGCTCGCCAGCAAGCTCAATTACAGTAGATTCCAGGCCGACGCCTGTTGCACCGTCATCAACAAGACCATCGATTCGCCCATCCAAATCCTCCAGCACATGCTCAGCAAGTGTTGGGCTTGGCCTTCCAGAACGATTGGCACTTGGTGCAGCAATTGGACAATCTGCGATCTCAAGCAGCGCAAGCGCTGTTCTATGATCCGGTATTCGAATACCAACGGTAGACAGTCCAGCCGTTACGAGCGGCGATAACGCATCCTCACGAACGGGCAGTACAATGGTAAGTGGCCCTGGCCAAAACTGTTCCATCAACGATGAAGCCAGCTCCGAATACGGCAGCACCAGCTCATCTAACTGCTTGCGACCCGCAATATGCACAATGAGAGGGTTGTCCGATGGACGTCCCTTTGCGGTGAATATCCGCTCAACCGCCGCCGAGCTGCGAGCATCCGCGCCAAGCCCATAAACCGTCTCCGTAGGGAAAGCAATAATACCGCCTTCTCTTAATTGGCTGGCAGCTTCCGATAATTGTTCGCGCAGCTGAGAATCATGAGCCTGCTTTACGCGCCATACATTTGTTTTAGTCATCTCTATCCTTCAATCCTTGCTCTTAATTGAAATTGTTCATTCATTCGTTATTATAGCATAAGCACCCGCAAACAAGCAGAAACGACAACTGCACCTTTACATTCAAAGGTGCAGCTGTCGTTTCTTATGAAAACAGTGATTTAATCCAATTGATAAAAGATTCGATCATTTCCCAAATAAAAAATTTTGCTTCCGGCGCTTCGCCTTGGGAAGGAGTATCTGCTGGAGCTGCTGCTAAGGAAGCTGTCTTAGCCGCTGCACTATTCGGTTTCACAACTGATGCTTGCTCTGTCTCTGTTCCAGCTGCTGCTGATGCTTCACCGCTTACAGCATCGATAAAACATAACGGCGGGAACAATACACACCACCAATTTTGTCCGCCGCCTTCGCCAAGTGTAATACGAAGGGCTTCATAGTCGCCAGCAGGGTAAACTTGATTGCCGTACATTTTTGTCGGGAACGGTACCATTCCAAGCTCTGCGGATGAGCCATATTCAAAGCCGCGGCTCTTGAGCACTTCTGCTGTAATGCGTTCAATTTCAGGCATATTGGCGAGAATCGTCTGACGTGCTTCCTCAATCGTCTGAGGTCCCGTCACCCAGCTATTCATCGCTTTAACGATTTCATCCCGGACAAGACGTTTCACGACTTGATCAGCAGGATTATCGGAATTGGCTAAAATACGAAGGCGAATGGCTTCCTGCGGAATTTCTCCGCCTGCAACCGCAGCATCCATTTGCTGAGCTTCCCAGCTCATAATTAAAATGATAAGTGCAAAAATTATAAAACCATATGATTTGCGATAAACAAATTTATTAGCCTTACCCGAATTAGAATGAGCGGATTTAGAAATATTGGAATAGGAATGAATAGAATAATGGCTGGACATATAACACAAGCTCCTCTCGTCGCACCCGTCAGTGCGTCTGCTTGCGTTCCGGAACGTATCTATCCGTCATTATGTCCGTTAAGCTTAATATATAAACCTATCAATCTATCTATTTTTTATCTTATCGCAGACGCTCTTCTAGCAAGTTATACTATTTTCAATAAATGAGAAGGATGGATGAAGAATGGATTTCCAAAATACTTATGCAGCGTATCGACCGCTGCTCCATTCCATTGCTTATCGGATGCTTGGCACATTCAGCGAGGCCGAGGATTTGGTCCAGGATGTGTTTGCAGACTACAGCCTTTTGGACCCTAGTGAAATTAAAAATGAGAAGGCCTATCTCGTTCGAATGCTCACTAACCGCTCGATCAATCTCAGCCAATCCGCTCGCAAAAGAAAAGAAGTATATGTTGGACAGTGGCTGCCCGAACCAGACGTCAGCACCGTAAAACAAGACCCTGCTGAAATTTATGCGGAGCATGAAGAGATTTCCTACGCGCTGCTTGTCATGCTTGAGCAGCTCACAGCCGTTGAGCGGGCTGTGTTTATTTTAAGAGAATCGCTTCAATACGATTATGAGGATATTGCTTCATGCTTACATAAAACGACAGCAAACTGTCGTAAAATATACAGCCGAGCCAAAGAGAAGCTTCAGGAAGATAGGTCGATGCTTCCCATGAACACGGATAAAGCCGAGACCCTCGCTGTTGCCTTCATGGAAGCAGCTTCCTCTGGAAATTTCGAGAAGTTGATTTCTCTTTTGTCCGAAGAAGCGATACTTGTCTCCGATGGAGGAGGCAAGGTACGTGCAGCTATTTTCGCTATTATTAGCAGAGAAAGAGTCATCGCCTTTTTGAAGGGTGTTATTCCGAAGACCTTCTTGGGAGATGGCCATCAATTCGCTGACGTGAACGGACAAGCTGGTGTCATCGTTAACCAAGCCGGTATGCCAAGAAGTGTGATCAGCTTTCGGCTCGATGAGGAAGGGCAGAAGGTTGAGCGGATTTATGTCATGTTGAACCCTGATAAGCTGAAGAATGTTCGGATCGAATGACCATTTAAAAATTTACGAACCGCCAATTTCGAACACCGGATGACTAAACAAGGACGACTAAACAAGGACGACTAAATAAAAAATTTTTTAATCTTCTGTCACAACCGATAACCGTGTTTTGTCTTAGAGGATGAAAGCAAATAATTAGAACATAGAGGAGAATGAGGAACATGACAGAAAGAGTCCAAATAGCTAAAGAAATACCTGGAGCATATCAGGCAATGAGCGGATTGGAAAAATACCTAGGCACTACGAGCATCGATAAACAGCTGCTAGAATTGATTAAAATTCGCGCATCGCAAATAAATGGCTGTGCATTCTGCATTAATATGCACACGAAGGACGCTAGAAGCTTGGGCGAGACTGAGCAGCGGATTTATGCATTGAGCGCTTGGCGCGATACGCCTTACTTTACGAAGGAGGAGCGAGCGGTACTCGCTTTGACGGAGGCTGTCACAGTCATTACGAAGGAGCATGTACCTGATGCGGTATATGAAGAGGTTGCCCGATATTTCGAGAGCAAACAAGTTGGCGAAATTATTATGGCTATTATTACGATCAACGGGTGGAACCGTCTTGCGATAAGCACCGGTATGATGCCGGAATAAGTGTGAGCGGCTAAAATCGAAAAAAAAGCGCTAAGTGATGGGTTACAGCGGAAATGGATCTAGAAGGTAGGCTTATGTTTGCTCATAGTCTACAGAAAAGCGCTAAATGATGCTTTCCAGTGAAAATAGGTCTAGAATATAGGCTTATTTCCGTCAAAGGAGCCGTTTTCTCGAAAATAGATCTAGAATTTAGGCTTATTTTTGCGAATCACATACAAAAAAGCGGTAAATGATGCTTTAGAGCGAAAATAAGTCTAAAAAGTAGGCTTATGTTTGCTCGTAGCCTACAGAAAAGCGCTAAATGATGCGTTTCAGCGAAAATAAGTCTAGAATATAGGTTTATTTCCGTCAAAGTAACTCCCTTCTGGAAAATAGAGCTAGAATGTAGGCTTATTTTCGTCAAAGGAGCCGTTTTCTCGAAAATAGGGCTAGAAAGTAGGCTTATTTTTGCTCATGAGCTACAAAAAAGCGGTAAATGATGTGTTTGAGCGAAAATAAGTCTAAAAAGTAGGCCTATTTCCGTCAAAGGAGCCCTATTCTCGAAAATAGAGCTAGAAAGTAGGCTTATGTTTGCTCATGAACTACAAAAAAGCACTAAATGATGCGTTCCAGTGAAAATAAGACTAAAAAGTAGGCTTATTTTCGTCAAAGGAGCTGTTTTCTCGAAAATAGAGCTAGAAAGTAAGCTTATTTTTGCTCATGAGCTATAAAAAAGCGGTAAATGATGTGTTCCAGCGAAAATAAATCTAGGCAATAGATTTATTTTGCTGAGCCCAGTCAGGCTGCTGCTTGAAAATGGCTGCTTTAAATGAAATAGAGGCTTTCCCAAAGTAGATAAATCTACTTTTGGGGAAGCCTCTTTTGCTGCAAGCGAAGTTAACTCCTCGTTGCAATAACATGGCGCTCGATTCCAGCGTAGTCACTGATGATTCGAATGTCGTCCCATTGCGACATTTCGCGCATCATGTCGGCAACGATGCGAGGCTGGCCCATGCCGAGCTCGAATGCGACGATGCGAGGCATCTGCGCGAGCAGCGGAAGCTGCTCCAGCATGCGCCGGTACGGGATCAACCCGTCCGGCCCGCCTTCCAGCGCGAGATGCGGCTCATAGTCGCGAACTTCGCGCTGCAGCTCTAACATATCCGCCGCCGGTATATACGGCGGATTGGATACAAGCACGTCGATGCGAAGCTCGCCGTGCTGCAGTTCACCCTGCTCATGCCCATGTACAAATGGCATGAGCAGGTCGCCCTGCACGAATGTCAACCGATCCGCCGCTTCATGGCGGATCGCGTTCGTGCGGGCGACTGCCAGCGCGTCCAGCGATAGATCGGACGCGCATACGCGCCATGCGTGACGCTGCGAAGCTAGCGTCACGGCAATGGCGCCGCTGCCTGTGCCGACGTCGACAATCGTCGGCGGCTGCATATCCCCTGCAATCAGCGCAGGGGGCCAAATAAGATCAGCTGCTTCAAGCACAGCCTCGACGAGCAGCTCTGTTTCCGGACGCGGAATGAGCACAGCAGGCGAGACTGTAAATGGCCGCCCATAAAACCATTGCTCACCTATAATATATTGAACAGGCTCCCCAGCAGCCTTACGACGTATGAGGCTTTCCCATTCTGCTAACCGCTCTGCAGGAAATAACTCACTGCCATCACGCAGCAATGCCGCTCGATCCATATTCAGCAAATGCATGAGCAGAAGCTCTGCATTGTTGCGCGGCTCTTCCACCGCTTCCGATTGCAAAATCGCTGTCGCTTGCATGCAAGCTTGCCGCAATGTTAATGGCGCAACAAACCATTGCTCCTCCGAATGCTTGCTCATTCCTGAATCGCCCTTCCCACTTTAAAGTATCTTCCTTCTCCTTCATGCAGCAACTATAGCCACTCTTTTGCTATTACTGCCTCACAGCTAACAGTACATTTGACTATAATTCACTGCCATGTCCAATCTATTTATGTGTTCCACACAACCACATGCTTTGCCTTCGCTTCCCCAAACCGAACAAAACGCCAGACCGCTGATTGCTTATTGTAAGCAACCAGCGACCCAGCGCAAATTTGTTAAGCCATTTCACGTTCCATAAGATCAGCTTGCTCTGCAATCGTCAGCGAGGAAATAACCTCTGTCAAATCGCCGTTCATCACTGAATCCAGCTTATGAAGCGTTAATCCGATACGGTGATCCGTTACACGGCTTTGCGGGAAATTGTATGTGCGAATACGTTCGCTGCGATCTCCCGTTCCAACCTTGCTCTTACGCTCGCCCGCATACTTTGCTTCTTCCTCTTGACGGCGAACATCAGAGATACGTGCACGAAGCACGGCAAGTGCCTTCGCTTTGTTCTCATTCTGTGATTTACCATCTTGGCAAGTCGCCATAATGCCGGTTGGAACGTGCAATACACGTACCGCGGATTTCGTCGTATTAACGGATTGACCGCCCGCTCCACTGGAGCAGAACGTATCCACGCGAATATCCTTGTCGAAAATTTCAATCTCCACATCTTCAACCTCAGGCATAACAGCTACCGTAGATGTTGATGTATGAATACGGCCGCCTGATTCCGTTACTGGAATCCGTTGTACGCGATGAGCGCCGCTTTCGAATTTCATCTTGCTGTACGCGCCTTTGCCCGTAATCATAAAGATTACCTCTTTAAATCCGCCAACGTCGTTCTCGCTGAAATCCATTAGCTCTACACGCCAGCCTTGTGCATCAGCAAACTTTGTATACATACGATATAACTCATATGCGAACAATGCTGCTTCGTCTCCGCCAGCCGCACCGCGAATTTCGACAATAACGTTCTTGTCATCATTAGGGTCCTTCGGCAATAGAACGATACGAATTTGCTCATCAAGCTCAGCTTGGCGTTTGCTCAATTCGTCGATTTCCATTTTAACCATTTCACGCATTTCGTCATCGAGTTTCTCAGCTTGCATCAGCTTAGCGTCGTCCAGCTGCTCGGTAACTTGTTTATATTCCGTAAAGGCATCATATGCCTCTTGTAAATCCGACTGCTCCTTGGAAAGCTCTCTAAGCCGCTTGGGATCACTGGATACATCTGGATCACACAATAGCTCACTCAGCTTCTCATACCGGTCTGCGAGTGCTTGTAAACGGTCAAACACGATCATTCACCTCTGTTTATTCCATTAGGATAATGTTCATTATACCATATCATCGAGTTTCTATCGACTGCTGGTTTCGATTTACAGCCAGCTAATCATGCCCATTTTTACGAACCGCTTCAATCTTCATATGCCAGGCAACCGCCATTGGTTACTGAGCATCCAGCATGAATCCTGTTTGCAACAAAACCCTGTAAGCGCAAAGCTGCACTTACAGGGCTCTATTATTCCCCTAATATTTACACGTTAAAACGGAAATGGATAACATCGCCGTCACGAACGACATATTCTTTGCCCTCAAGACGAACTTGCCCCTTCTCACGAGCCGCTACCATCGAACCCGCAGCTGCAAGATCTGTAAAGGAAACAACCTCAGCACGAATGAATCCACGTTCGAAATCGGTATGAATAACGCCAGCCGCCTGCGGCGCTTTTGTTCCACTGCGAATCGTCCATGCGCGAACCTCTTGTACACCGGCTGTGAAGTAAGTGTATAGACCAAGAAGCTTGTAAGCTGCACTGATCAAACGGTTCAAGCCCGACTCCGACATGCCAAGCTCCTCAAGGAACATTTCTTTGTCTTCGCCTTCAAGCTCAGCAATCTCAGCTTCAACCTTCGCGCTGATTGGCACAACTTCAGCACCTTCAGCAGCTGCAAATTCGCGTACTTTTTGTACGTACTCATTGCCGTCTGAATTTGAAACTTCGTCTTCACTCACGTTAGCGGCATACAAAACCGTCTTCATTGTCAGCAAATGCAAATCACGAACAAGCAGCTTCTCATCATCGCTCAGCTCTAGGCTGCGAGCAGGCTTATCGTTGTACAATGCTTCCTTGATGCGTTCAAGCACTTCGATTTCCTGAGCAACTTTTTTGTCTCCGCCCTTAAGGTTTTTACGGGAGCGTTCAATCTTTTTATCAACCGAATCAATATCCGCCAAAATAAGCTCCAAATTAATCGTTTGAATATCGCTAATTGGATCTACCTTGCCAGATACATGCGTAATGTTGTCATCTTGGAAGCAGCGAACCACATGAACAATGGCGTCTACCTCACGGATATGCGCCAAAAATTTATTTCCCAAGCCTTCGCCTTTGCTTGCACCAGCAACCAATCCGGCAATATCTACAAACTCAAACGCTGTAGGCACGATGCTCTTAGGAACAACAAGCTCAACCAGCTTGTCCAAACGCTCATCCGGTACTTCAACAACACCAACGTTAGGATCTATTGTACAAAAAGGATAATTGGCAGATTCTGCTCCTGCTTGCGTAATTGCGTTAAACAATGTTGATTTGCCGACGTTGGGCAAACCTACTATTCCTGCTTTCAATGCCATGCTATAAGACACCCCTATTTTCCCGAAAGTAAACAACTCCAGCTATTATACCCCAGCGTCACCTACTTTGAAAGTGCCATCCGTTAAGCCTAAACGGCATTTGATGGCTTCCTTGGCAAATGAAGACGGTTTTCTGATCGATAAAAGCATTGTAAGTTGTGAAAACCTATAAAACCCTGCATTTGAACAGCCGTTTGTTTTTAACCCGTTTTATACCCCTAAACGGTATTGTATTTGTGCCTCGCCGTAAGATAGTCATTTCTGAGAATGATAAGCCGCGCTGCGGAAATACTATGTTGGCGCTGGCTTAAGCTGTGCACACAAGCACCTAAAATTTGAGGAGGCAAGCTTATGGAAAATCAGACTCATAAGGGTAATTACAAAGGAACGACGAATATGAAAGCCAAAAATCAAGATATGGCATTCGTAAATGATACCATTGAGGATACAAAATCTGTAACAAATTTTACCTCGAAAAAGAAGAAAACGGATTAAAGGATAACTTCCGAGCCCTTATCTATAAAAAACCTGGGTTCTGCAAGCGTATCATCCACTTGTAGAATCCAGGTTTCTTGTATTAAGAATACATTACATCCGAAGCGGCGCTTCTTGCAGCTCTGCGCGCGATTGAAGGTAACGGAAAAACGCTACCGATGCTTCGCCTCGCGTCACTTGTTTCTTAGGCAAAAACTTGCCATCCGATAAGCTCATAATTTTGAGACCTACAACAATGGCTGCCTGCCCCTTATTCTGGATCTGATCCGAGTCTTTAAACGAGGCTTTAAAAATATGATCGTAATTCGCAAGCGCATTATAACCAAGTGCTCGCACGATCAGCTCCGCCATCTCATCACGGGATACTTTACCGCTAGGGTTAAAGGAGCCATCCCCAACATCTATCAAATTTTGTTCCAATGCACTTTCAACATAAACGAAATAGCTGGAATCCGCAGCTACATCATTAAATGAGGCTTTACCACCAAGCCGATTACTGAAGGACATCGAGAGCGGCGATACTCCGCTGCTGCGCGCTAGTACCAGCATTTTAATCAGCTCTCCGCGTGTAACCGCCTCATTAGGACGCACAAGACCATCTTTCACATCAAGCGCTTTGTATGCAACCATTAGTTCAAGCTGACGCTGTGCAAAGTGTCCATCAATATCCTTAGCCTTCGGCTTCTCGAGCTGCGTGACATCACCTGTTTCCCGATTTCGCCAGCCGCCCGTCACTGCATCGAGGAACACCGACTCATCCATAAGCTTAGGCACTAATTGGTAAACTAGTTCTGCTTCTGTCTTTCTATCCACTTCGTCGCCTCTTATTTCACCTGAAGCAATCATCAGCTTATATTTCTCAATTGGAATAGGCTGCCCGTTCCATTTGAAGCTTTGCACAAGCCGATACGTAAGCTGTGTTCGGTAATAATTCAGCCAGTTGTCAACAGCCTGCTCCTTCTTAATCAAGGCAGGAGCCTCAGCTGGATATTCAAAGTTCGACAAATTAGCATCGTAATTTACAACTTCCCCAGTGCTTGAATGAATCGACAAGTTAATGTTGTCATATTCAACCACTGCGCCATAGATTTTGTGTACAAAATTGAAATAGTATTGACTAGGTTGCCCTGCGACAATCCCCTCATATTGCTTCGGATCAGGTTTGACCAAATATAGCTCATCCGTTAGCCATGGCAGACGTTTCTTAATCGCTTCTACCGCTGCTGTTGACGCTTGCTCTAGCGTCACCTTTGTCCCGCCTGATTGACTTTGTTCGTTATACATATACGTATTGAAATGGCGAACCTCTCCAGTGCGACCGTTAACGGAAGCTGAAGCTGAGCCCACTTCCTTGCCATCCTTTTTCACTGTCCAATTCAGCTGCCAATAGGCTTCGGTTTCACCCGTGCTCTCATTACTATTTTCACTGTAGTTGGAACCATTAAGCTCCACCCCTGCCGGCAGCGCAAAAGCAGCTTTTACCGCATCTATCGCTTGCTTCTCGGTAACTGCCCCCGCCTTAGGCTTTTCACCTAAAGGTTTCTCGGATATAGGAGTTTCCGATATCGTTCCCGCTCTAAAATAATTGTCTCTCGACTGATCCTTTAACTGGCCAGTCACCGCATCGATCGATATAGGCTGAAGCTCGTAACTAAGCAAAGGTTTCCTTTTCCCCTGCATATTGTAAGGCACGATATAAGCTAACAGTGGAGCTGCTGCTGCTCTCAGCTTTTCATTTGCTTCTGCTGCCGACAGCTTTGCATCTACTTTTGGGAAAATAATTGTATCATCCCATTGCAAGGAAAATCTTCGGACATGCCCCTCACTATCCACTTCAAGCTCTATGTAGTTATCTACATAGGGTATGTCATTCACCAACCGATCATAACGAATGGAATGCACAACCTCACCCGTTAGCGGTGGACGCAGTTGAACACCATAGTCAGGATTGTACTGAATTTGTCCTTTATAATCAGCTGCGATTTTATCTATGAATTGGAGCGCAATCTGCTGAGCGGCATCACGTTCAACCTTAAGCGGATACGTTGGTTTGGCAGATGGGTTATCGGTATAAGAGTTGAACTCCAGAAGCTGACCTTTATCCGCATGAATACGAACGTAGATGCTTCCCAGGTGCTTGCCGTTCACCTTTTTCACGAAATCCAGTCCCCAAGCATTGCGTTTGCCGCTAGCCATCACTTCCATATTAAGACTAGCCCCTTGGAGGACATACTCCTTCGGAATGCTTACATACTGTCTCGCTAGTGCTTCCGCTTTCTCTTTCGTTATTGCTACATCAACTGGAGCTGCAAATCCTTCTTTCATGATGTCTCCTTCCGACGATGGCACGGCATTTGCTGCTGCATTCGTCACTGCTGGCTTGTTTGAGCTTTCAGCAAATGCCGTTGCTGGCAACATACTCATAAGCATCGCTGTTGATAGCACTACCGCAAGCCTCTTTCGATGATTGATCCTCACTGCTTCACCCTCCAATGCTTTTCCAATTTATTCATAAATTAGACGCGCCATACATTGCGGAAGTTGCACAATAAGCGAAAAAAGACTGCCCAAGGCGCTTGTCCTTTAGGCAGTCTTTTACAATATACAGTTAAAGCTGCTACGCCGTTTTTCTACGTTCAATATATGCCCATATTTTTTGCAAAATATAAATACCGAGCCAAGAGAACAATATAATAAACAGGGGCATAACGGTAAAGTTATATCGATATTCCGGTACGAACACAAGCCTAATCATCGTCATGACGAAGATGACCACCGCCAGCATGGCTGCAGGATGTCTCCATCTCCATATAAGCGCAAGCAGAGGAATAATCGTGCTGTATATAATCAGTACATGTAAGTATGCTACCTTCGGATAGGCATGGTACATAGGAGAATGACCTGAGCCGAAGAACATATGCGTATAAGTATATTTAAGCTTTCCTACCGTATACCATTTTACATATTTCCAGGTTTGCTGCGTGAAACCGGCCTTGATGCGCGCCCATGCAACCTCATCCTGCGTCAATCCCGTTGGATCAACGATCTTGTCTGTATAATCTTTATTCGGATAAGTACCCGCTTTGAACGGATTGGACTGAGAAGCAGTCAATACAAATTCATTTAATGAAACGACATTTCTTACCCACCAAGGAAGCATCGTAGCCGATAAGCATAGTCCAGTAATAACACCCATTAATAGAACTTTTTTGAAAATAGCCCATTTGGATATAACCTCGGTCTGCACACCCGATTTCTTCTTGAACCATTTCTGCAGCAAAAACACTCCGTACAAAGGAACAAAAATCGGTAAAAATTCCGCCCTAACAAGTACTGTCAGGCCTAACAAGATTCCCGCTAACGCAGCATCACGCTTTCGTTCGGTACGAAAGGCATATAACTGCATAGACAGATAGGCCATTAAGAGAAATAATGCGAGCGTTTCTGTGAGAACTGCTCCATTTGCCCAAATGAAGGGATGATAAATTGCACTAATAAAAAACGCTACAATTGCCACCCATTTGTTTCTTGTTGCCTGCATCGCAATCATATAAATGATAATGAGTGTAGCCATGCTAATTAACACCTGTACCCAGCGAATAAGAGGGAACGGCTCTACGCCGATTTGATCAGCCGCCAAATACATACCCGTCATAAAAAGTGGATAACCCGGTGTTACCCTTGCATTTGAGACCTCTTCCTTGTAGGCGTAAATGCCTTCATCAAGCAACCGGTGCACCATCTCATCGTAATACTTCGAATCATGTGAAATGTTATGTTTGACCGATGTAAGAAAATCAACCCTCAGCCACAAGGCAAGCATAAAAATAAGAACGATCGCTATCGTCCATGCTTTGTTTTTCCTAACCCATTCCACCACGTAAATTGATCCTCCCCAATGTTGAAAGCGGCTTATTTCCAAGCGAGTACAATTACACCCGCCAAAATAATAGCTGCGCCTATCCAACGCTGCAGCGGTACCGATTCGTTAAATATAAATACAGCTGCAACCAGCGCTATTACATAAGCCAAGCTTTGCAGCGGATAGGCAAGGCTAAGCGGCAGCTTCTTGAGTACGTACAACCAAAGAACGGTAGCAATTCCGTACAAAACAAGTCCTGACCATATATGAGGCGACCACAATAACGATACCCATGTGTCGCCTTTCGCCGTATCCATTTTGTTCATTCCTGTTTTCCACAATAACTGGCCAGAAACAAGCAGCAAAATATTAAGAAACAATATGATATATGCCATTATGAATCCGACCTTTTGCGCTCATGCAGCTCGTGATGTAAAATTCCAAGCTCTTGTGTAAGACGAATAACCTTCTCCGACAATTTGGATACAATGACTGTAAGATGCAAAATAAGCATAATACAAAATAAAATTCCGACTAGAAAAAGCAATGCCGGCGCATAAGCGATACCAATCGCGTGGGCCAGCGTATCAATAATCTGGACGCGTACGGACAATATCAGCATTACTACACCAAACAACAACCAGAGCATAGAATACTGCTCACGGAGCAACCTCCGGTTAATCAACATAATCAGCACGAACAAAAAAACCACACTTGTGATAATCCACAAGGCTTGCATGGTGTATCCTCCTTAAAGTTTGCAGAGCAAACTCTCATCGTAAGCATTTTTCTAAGATTGAACCTCGACTGGCTTCGTTGCTTTCAAGCTGCGAATGAATAGCGACAATGTTACCTTAACCATATAATAAACCGAACGCATCGCATTTATTGATGACGTACCGCCTGTACGTGCTTCCATTACGACTGCTACCTCGCTTGTACGCAATCCGCTGCGATGAATGAGCACGATGGAATCCACTTCTGGATAGTCTGTCGCATAATCGCTTTGGAATACAGCAATCGCACGTTTATTTGCAGCGCGAAACCCTGAGGTAACGTCCAGCACACGTTTGCGTGTCATTGCAGTAACAATAGTAGATAAAATCTTGATACCGACTCTGCGCGTTGCAGAGGACAAGAAGCCGGTTTGTTCAATAAAACGTGAACCAATCGCCAAATCCGCTTTCCCGCTAAGCACGGGGTCCAAAATCAAATGAAGCTGCTCCGCCTTATGCTGACCGTCACCATCCACTTGAACGGCAACATCATAGTCATAGCGGTGGGCATAACGATATCCCGTCTGCATAGCTCCGCCGATGCCCAAATTGGTCGGAAGTGTAATAACAGAAGCACCATTCGCTTCAGCTACTTCACGTGTACGGTCTTTGGAGCCATCATTAATGACCAGAATATGAGCAGATGGGCAATGTGTCTTCACATCATGTATCACATGGCTTATGCTATGCTCTTCATTATAAGCCGGAATAATGATCAAAATTTTTGAAGATGTCATACCTTGCCGCAGGGACTCTCCGGTAACCGTTTTGTCCTTTTTCGTACTGACTGCGTTCACTACATCACCACTCCATAAATCAAAGTTAGGGTACGCTGCTGCGTACAATTATTTTTAATTCTACTAACTAAATTAGTATAAAGCAACAGATAAGGTTGGTATAAACGCTTATTATTTCCTTAACATTTGCTTAATTAGGTCGAATTTTACATTCACACTTAGTACCTTTTATACCAATATTATCTTATTAAAAATGAGAGTTTCCAGAAAAAAAATATCGCCTGACACCAGTTACTCACTGATACCAGACGATATTAAGACGGTTATTTATTACAAAATGTTGCTTACATTTGGCCGGAAATTTTTGCTTTCAAAGCATCTTTGGATTGTACGCCAACCATTTTGTCAACGGGTTGACCGTCTTTGAACAAAATCAATGTTGGGATACTCATAACGCCGAATTGTGAAGCAAGTTCTGGCTGCTCGTCAACGTTAATTTTAGCAATTACTGCTTGGCCTTCCAGCTCAGCGGAAAGCTCCTCAACGATTGGTAGCTGCATTTTGCAAGGTCCACACCAAGGTGCCCAGAAATCTACAAGGGAAACGCCGTTTTGAATGGACTCGTTAAAGTTTTCTTTCGTCAATGCTACTGCCATTTCAATCATCCTCTCCAAACAATGTGTATGATAAAGGGAATACCCGTCTCACCGTTAAATGAAACATCATTTGCTAACCGCATGCGTGAATTTGCTTCAACACATCCTGAATCGTAATCGCGCTAAAATGACTTTCCAGCTGCTTCTCCGCTGTACAAAATATGCCGAACATCACTTGATTCATATTCGACCCAACAACACAATCCATCTCTGGGTTGCCCGAGCACCAGCTCGGAATTAGCGAGCCTTGTGCCATCACGCGATAGATATCGGCAAGTGTTACCACATTAGGGTCAATCGTCAGCCTATAGCCGCCTCCTGAGCCTTCACGGGTATCAACATATCCACTGCGGCGCAAACCACCCATTACCTTGCGAACACGAGCAGAATGTGTGCCGACATTCTCGGCGATCATATCACTGCTAGCCATTCTTTCCGGTAAATAAGCCAAGTAAACGAGACTGTGTACGGCAATCGTAAATTCGCTGTTCACTGTTTAAGGGCCTCCCTGCTTTATACTGTAATTTTATCCGTTACAGTTAAGTTTGTCAATAGGTCAGGTCGCCATCTCACTTTCTTAGGATACGGCAGGAGCAATCACGTTATTCCCCAACAGATTTTGGATTAAAGGCAAATGTTTTTTTGGGTTTTCTGTCATGTTTGAAGGCTTCTGCTGAATAAATATGAAAGGTGCATCCTTAATTGATTTGAACGTATAAGAAGACATTCAAATCCAATGGGCACATGGCTTCCTACACTAGTTTTACATTGTAAAACTTTAAGGAGGTGACGCATAATGGCGTTATTTTGGAATCGATGGATAGTCATTCGTACGGAAGGGGGTTCTAGATCGGAGCTCATAGACCGATTGGAAGCTCATTTCAAAACAAATGGTTTGAAAACCAAAATCACCATTGAGGGCAATTCCTTGAAACGGATTCATGTGCTTAAAAAGGATGCCGATCTCGCCAAGACGCTGCTGGACGCGTTTGACGAGGAACATTAAGATGTGCGGCAAAGCTTTGCCAAGCAGCGGCACCCTTGCAGGGCRGCCGCTGCTTGTGCTGCTTCCCTAGGACGAGCGTCCCACTACGGATGAATTCCTCATAAAACGATAGCCCTTACGGACGCCGTTCAGCACCCATTCGGGAACCGGAATCGGTTTTTTGGATAGAAAAGGCATGTAAATACGATTGTAGGCTTTCTTCAAATCATCCCACATCGTGCACGGCTCTTCCTTCAAAAAATCTGAAATATCAAGCACGATGCCTCTTCCATCCTTAATCATTACATTTTTTCCATGCACATCATGCGGGAACAAACCACGGGATCTTGCATACTCCAGCGCTTGATCAATATCTTCTATCGCCTTTTTTGGTATTGCTGCTCCATCAATGATGCACTGATATAAGGTCTTTCCCTTTAATCGCTTTAAAATCAAATAATAATGGCCTTTATATTCTCCGGCATGATAACAAGTTGAAAAGGCAGGATGCGTGCCAATTCGCCGGTAAACCTCGCATTCACTCTCCCAGCCGTCGCGGCCTGGCGCATAAACCTTCACAGCTATATCCGAATAATCCTGATGTGTAAATACGCCAGCGTAATTGCCCGCCCCAAGCAGTCTCCAACCGCGCGGCGTCTCCGCTACTCGGATTGGATTTGTGGGGTCAACGCTATCAAGCACAAGCTCCGAGAGCAATGACTGCTCCATAAGAGCAATAAACGTATTCAGCTGCTTCTCCTCCATAGTAAGTACTCCTCTTCTCCCTATCTACATACATGCTTTCCTTTCATTGTAAGACCAGGAGCTGCAAAAATAAAGACCGCACCAAAAAGCTTTACAGCCCTTTTGTACGGTCTCGCTTCAAACTTGATCCTAATGGCCTCCACTTACTACTTTCAGCCCGATAACGCCTGAGATAATCATAGAGAGAAACAACATCTTGCGCCAATTTCTCGACTCTCCAAAAATGACCATACCCAGCACTACGCTGCCTATCGAGCCGATTCCGGTCCATATCCCATATGCCGTACTAATTGGAATCGTCTGTAACGCTTTAGATAAGAAGAAAAAGCTCACGAAACCAGCGCCAATCGCCCCTACCGTTCCCTTCCAGCGCTTAAAGCCATCAGAGAGCTTCATGAAAGTAACACCGGCGACCTCGCCGAAGCCTGATATGATTAAAAAGACCCATGCCATTTTATGAACCCACCTTATCTTGTTCTATGTTGGTTACAGCCTTTGGTGCTTTGTCAGGAGCTGGCTTGTCATTTGACACAAGCTTAAGTCCAACTATGCCCCCTACAAGCAATGCGATAAAGAACAAACGCCAAAAATCAGCCGGCTCATTCAGTATAATAATACCTGCGAGAACAGTGCCTACTGTTCCAATTCCCGTAAACATTGCATAGGCAACGCCAATCTCTATCGTACGCATTGCGCGAGCAAACAGCATAAAGCTTATGACAAGCAGCACCACTGTTATTATGCTTGGCACAAGCACTGTAAAGCCCTCCGAATATTTGAGGCCAAACGTCCAGCCTACCTCAAGAAACCCCGCTAATAATAAAAAGACCCATTGCATTTTTTTCAATCCTCTCTCGCTGTCATCGTCCAAATCTGCCATAATGATTGCCACACCATTTGCTTCCTTTTCTCAAGCAGCTCTTTTCCATATATTTGATTCTCAACAAGGATGCCATCTACACATACATAAAAGGTAGCAATTAACCGTTCCGTCTCTTCCAGGTTAAACAACCCTTGTGACGCTCCCTTTTCCAGCACGCTAATAATTCCCTTGTTCAGTTCATACTCATAGCGCAATAAATCTTGATTGAGCTGTTCGCGCAAATGGCGCGGCGGTACAAGCATCGTTTTTTTCAAGAAAGCTTGACCTGTCGTTAAATGAGTGAGATCGGTAAAAAAAGTAAACAGTCGATGTACTTGCTCCTTAATCGGCGCCTGTTCCATATCTTGAAGAAGCTCTATAAACTGATTATGCTCTTCAACAATCATTTCCTGAATGAGCTGCAAGAACAGTTGTTCTTTTGATTTATAATGTGCATATATGGACGGCGTCTTAATGCCCACTGCCTTAGCAATTTCTGACAAGGATGCCCCCTCATAGCCTGATTCTGCAAACATCGTCAGCGCCGCCAGCTTTATTCGTTCCGACGTTGTTAATTCAGAACTCATGTCATTCCCTCCGATCCGCTTTCGTTCCCCTGCCTAACGAACGTTAGTTTTTACAAATTTTAAAATGAAATTATCATTTAGTCAAGATGAAAATAACTATCATCAAATAAAGCCATGCATGCTCCCCCTTCATTGGAGATCATACATGGCTTTATTGTTATTGCTTTGAGGCTTGGCTATATTTCTTCCAAAGGGTAGATCCTCCATTAAAGATCATGCCGAGTGTAATGCCAAGCAGCGTAACGATAACGTTCAAAATAAGGCAGTAAACAAGCAGCAGTCCAAAATCGACCGTATTGTCCGAAAGAGGAAGCACTTGGCTTAGTATAAATGCGAGAAGCACGCTAAACGGGATCCAGAACAAAAATATGAAGATCGGAAAGTACCAATGCTGATTTCGAAAAAACTTTACGATCGGCAAAGCGAACGCAATAATCATAATCATGCAAATGATGTAGCTCTGCTCCACAATCCCACTATAATAATAAGCTGTATATAGAAACACATTGCTCACTGCAGCATAGATGGCACTTAAAACTAGTACCAACCGCATCGACCGCCGAAACAACAATTGCTCCTTCGTAACCTCTTCCATTACTCGCCTACGATTTCTTGGAGTGCCCGAATAAAGGCATCCATTTCTTCATCCGTTCCGATGCTCACCCGCAAATATTCATTAATCCGAGGTTGATCGAAATACCGGACCAGCACGCCCTTATCGCGCAGCTGCACAAAAATGTCCTTAGCTGCTATCGTTTTATGCGAAATGAAGACGAAGTTTGCCTTCGAGTCTGTTGCAGCAAAGCCGAGCTCCTTCACCTGCTCCGTTACACGTTCTCGTGTAGCAATGACCTTCTCCGTCGTATCTCGGAAATAAGCGTCATCCTCAAGAGCAGCAATGGCGCCTGCCAAAGCAAGCCGATCCATCGTATAGGAATTAAATGAATTTTTGATTCGATTCAATCCATCAATCAACTCCTCGCTGCCAAAAGCAAAACCAACGCGAAGGCCAGCGAGCGAACGGGATTTCGAGAGTGTTTGAACGACAAGCAAATTCGGATAGTCGTGAATAAGCTCCACTGCTGATTGTCCGCCGAAGTCAATGTACGCCTCATCGATGATAACAACCTGATCGGGATTGCTTGCAAGCAATGTACGAATATCATCGAGCGGAAGCAATTGAGCCGTTGGCGCATTTGGGTTTGGTATGATGATGCCACCGTTGTCCGAATGGAAAGCTTCGACTTGAACGATAAATTGCTCGTCCAATGCGATAAGCTCTGTTTGCAAGCCATATAACTTCGCATACACCTTATAGAAGCTGTAAGTAATATCAGGGAACAGTACCGTCTTAGCCGGATCAAAAAAAGCTGCGAACGCAAAAGCTAAAATTTCATCAGAACCGTTGCCCGCAAACACTTGCTCTGCTCGCAATCCGTAATAGGAGGCAGCTGCTTTCACGAGCCCCTCGCAAGTAGGATCAGGATATAGCCGCAGATCAGCATTAGCTGCTCCTTTGATCGCATCAATTACCTTCGGAGATGGCGGGTACGGATTCTCATTCGTATTCAGTTTGATATACGTCTTATCCTTAGGCTGCTCGCCTGGAACATACGGCACCAGTGAAGCAGTGAGCGGACTCCAATATTTACTCAATGACAATTCTTCCTTTCGTAATCGATATTTCTATCGCTTCTTTTCAATTATTTTAACATTAAAAGATTTGTTAATTACAGAGTCCGACGAACGACAAGCCTAGTCATCAGCAGCCCAAGCAGCGCGCCAAACGTATTAAGAATAATATCGTCAATGTCGAAGCTACCCACCCGCGTTAACATTTGAGTAAGCTCAACGGCTGTAATCAACATAATCGTGACCATTGTCAGCCTAAATACTTTCAAGTACTTCTTATTTAATAAGGGCAGGAATATGCCGATCGGTATGAATAAGACAATGTTTCCGAATAAGTTTTTGAACCAAATATCAGGATTGAAATGATCATAATGGATGATATATTTTTTTATCGTATAAAGCGGTACCAGATTATAGTTATACCCCTCGCCAAAATAACGGCCACGATGAAATAAAAGCCAGCACATGATCAAGGTGTAGAACAAAGCAATTACGGTAATCAACATATTCAGCAGAGAGCTTTTGAATATGGCTTTCGAATACCCGCGCATCCCCTACAATCTCCAAGGGACAGAATACACGTTAAACTCTGCCGCTCCTGTAATCGCTAGTCCGTTAAGCTGATGTCCTGTTGCACATCCTCCGTCAACGCCAATCTTCCCTGCGCCAAACCAAACATCTGGTTTTCCATGAATATCGATGGTTTTTGTATGGCCGAAAATAACCGTTTTGTTTACATTGGTCGGCCTCTCAAGGAATGGTTGTTTTATGTAAAGAAAATCTCTGGCAGGCTGCTCTTTCCAATTCAAGTAATTCGGATTAAGACCCGCATGTACATATATAAAGTGTTCATCCTCATGATAATAGGGCAGGTTGTCCAGAAAAGTCATATGATGCGCGTAACGCTCCTGAACAGCCATTTTGGCTTGATCGATAACATACTCAATCGGACCTTGCTTAATGCCAGCATAGCTCTCTGCGGTTTGCCTGCCGCCATGGCCGGTAAACTTAAGCAGCGCCTGCTCGCTTCGCTCCAGCATAACATCAACGAGCCTCTCGTCGTGATTGCCTTGAATGGCAATTGCTCCATCCTTTTGGACTAAGCCGATGACCTGCTCCACCACTTCTCTGCTTTGCGGACCCCGATCAACGAAATCACCAAGCAGCATAAGCTGATCCTCGCCGGGACAATAATTCATACGTTCAAGCAAATCATTAAAAGGTGTATAACATCCATGAATATCACTAATCACAAGCGTTCGCTTCATATACGCCTCCCCGAGATCACCAGATCTCTTTCTACACCGTCCAGTACCGCTACCTTAGGCAAATGACCCCAAACCTCAAATCCAAACTTACGAAGCAGAGCGAGGCTCGGCTCATTATGTCCAAATACAAAACCAAGCAGCGTATTTATCCCCAAGCCCGGACTTGCCTCAATCGCTTTCTGAATCAGTACCGTTCCAAGACCAAGCTTGCGGTATTCTTCCGCTATATAAATGCTTATCTCGGCAGTCGCATTGTAAGCCGGCCTGCCATAAAACGATTGGAAACTAAACCAAGCTGCGATTTCCCCTTCAATCGTTAATACCCATAGCGGCCTGAAATCAGGAGAATGGTCATCAAACCACGCTTTTTTGCTAGCTACAGTAGCTGGCTCAAGATCAGCCGTCACCATTCTGCTTGCAATTGTTGAATTATAAATATCAACAATACGCCCCAGATCACTTAGCTGCGCATCGATAATTTCATATTTGAGTTCTTTGGTCATACCTGCCACCTCTTACCCTTCTACGTCTAGATGGATGCTGCTTTAAATAGGCCTATTACAACTTTGACAAATTATATCACATCGCTGAATGTTTAAGCATCTATGCTGCATGGTAGATTCCGTCTAATTCCGCCTATAGAGGGTGAGCTTCTTCAGTCCCCTTGTCCCTGCCTATACTTGTTATAATCTTCAGGCGTGTTGAGATTCGTAAAAACAGATACACCATGCTGCTCTAGCAGAGAAACATCGATGGTTTGAAGCCGGCGCAATAGACCCATGAGACGATAGTCTTGATCCTTTAGCGCTTCTTCTATTTGAATGGCAATGCTAGCATGATAGAGAGCATGAAAAGGCTGGTCAGACGCATGGATTACGTCTACCCCTTTTTCCACATGAGTCATTAGCTCAGCCAGCAATCCTTCGGACAATTGCGGCATATCACACGCCATAACAAATACATAACCCTCTGCAATCATGGACAAGCCCGCGTGCATTCCCGATAACGGGCCGCATTTTGGATAATGATCCGTCACGAAGCTTACCTTCTCTCCTAATTCTTCAAGGCTTTTACGATAAAGCTCTTCACGCTGAGGCGTTCCTACTGAGACAACTACATGCTGCACAAGCTCTGTTAGCTGTTGTACGAGACGATATAGGAGCGGTTTGCCTTCAATAAGCAGCAGCGCTTTGTCAGCTCCCATTCTCGTGCTTAAGCCTCCAGCTAGTATTAAGCCATAAATATCATGCTTCGCCATCTTCTCATCCCCCTCTAAACAGAAAGAAAGCCTGCCGAGCACTCAGGCAAGGCAGGCTTGTATTATTTTTGACGGGTTTACGCCTTGGACGGATCGAACGAGCTCTTTAATGAAACGATTCGGTTGAAGGCAAGCTTCTCACTTGTTGTATCCTTCGGATCTACATTAAAGTAGCCGTGACGGAAAAATTGGAATTTATCGCCGCCGACAGCATCTTTCATATTAGGCTCAACAAAGCCTTGCAATACTTCAAGTGAATTCGGGTTGATGCATTCCATGAAAGGTTTGCCTTCATCTTCCGCTTCGCTCGTAATGAGCGGTTCAAACAAACGGAACTCAGCAGCTATCGCCTGAGAAGCCTCAATCCAATGAATGGTGCCTTTCACTTTACGTTCATTAAAGCCGGATCCGCTCTTCGTCTTCACGTCATAGGTACAGCGCAGCTCAATCACATTGCCCTCTGCATCCTTGATCGCCTCTTGGCATGTAATGAAGTAAGCATGTTTTAGGCGCACTTCATTGCCAGGGAACAGTCGGAAATATTTGTTCGGAGGATTTTCCATGAAATCATCCTGTTCAATGTATATCTCACGCGAAAACGGAATTTGACGGATTCCCATCTCTTCGTTTTCCGCATTATTTTCGGCATCAAGCAGTTCGGTTTGACCTTCTGGATAGTTTGTAATGACCACTTTAAGCGGACGCAATACAGCCATCGTACGAAGCGCCTTCAGCTTCAAGTCTTCTCTTATAAAATGCTCCAGGTTGCGCTCATCCACTAGGCTGTTGCTCTTCGATACACCGATCTCACGGCAGAAAGCACGCAGCGATTCCGGTGTATAGCCTTTGCGGCGCAAACCGCTGATCGTTGGCATACGCGGATCATCCCAGCCGTCTACTGCCCCTTCATCCACCAATTGCTTCAGCTTGCGCTTGCTCATAACGGTGTTCGTTACGTTCAAGCGGGCAAATTCATATTGATGCGGTGTGGAAGCCATCTCACATTCAGCTATCGTCCAATCATAGAGTGGACGGTGGTCCTCAAATTCCAGCGTACAGATCGAATGCGTGATGCCTTCAATGGCATCGCTTAGCGGGTGAGCATAGTCATACATCGGATAGATGCACCAAGCATCTCCCGTACGGTGATGATGCGTATGCGCAATGCGATACAGCACAGGATCACGCAATGTGATGTTCGGTGAAGCCATATCAATTTTTGCGCGCAGCACCTTTTCGCCGTCCTTAAATTCGCCTGCGCGCATGCGTGCGAACAAATCAAGGTTTTCCTCTACTGTACGGTTCCGATACGGGCTTTCCTTGCCTGGCTCAGTCAACGTGCCGCGATATTCGCGCATTTGCTCAGCTGTCAGATCACATACATATGCTTTGCCCTTTTGAATAAGAAACACCGCACGATTGTAAAGCTCTTCAAAATAATCGGAAGCAAAGCGAAGGTCGTCCCATTCGAAGCCAAGCCAGCGAACATCCTCTTGGATGGACTCTACATACTCAGTATCTTCTTTTAACGGATTCGTATCGTCAAAACGCAAGTTTGTCTTGCCCTTGAACTCATCAGCCAGCTCAAAGTTCAAGCAAATCGACTTGGCATGTCCAATATGCAAATAGCCATTTGGCTCTGGCGGAAAACGAGTGACGATTTCTTTCACTTGGCCGCTCTTCAAATCTTCGACTACGATGCTTTTTATAAAATTCGAGGATGAGGACTTGTTATCTACTGCATTCTCCATCTGCGACCAACCTTTCCCACGGAAAATATTTATCCTCTTATAATACACAAATTCCCGTCAAATTATAATACTTAGTATGTATCAGCCACTTTCAGAGCACGCTCCCGAGCCTAGCAATCCAGAGCACTAGAACGAAATAATGCCGGAAGAATAAAGAAATACGAGCAATACCAGAATAGGCGCCACATAACGCAGCATGAATAACCATACTCGCAGCCACCATGCAGACAAGCCTGACTCCTTAGCTCCGCCTTTCCATACATACCCGACAAATATAGTAACGACTAGTCCGCCAAGCGGCAGAACGATGTTAGTGCATACAAAATCAACCCAGTCAAAAAACGACTTTCCGCCAAACGTAAGCCAAGGTATTTTGTCACCAAGCGATAAAGCCGATGGCACCCCAATAACGAAGCAAAGAATGGATAACAAAATAACTGAAAAGCTTCGGCTCCAGCCAAATTTCTCACGAACGAAAGCAACCGGCACCTCAAGCAGTGAGATGGTTGAAGTAAGTGAAGCAAAGGCGATCATTACGAAGAACAGCCCTCCAAACAGCCACCCTAACGGCATAGCTGAGAATGCTGCAGGCAAGGCTACGAATACGAGACCAGGGCCTTGCGAAGCCTCGAGTCCAAATGCAAAGGTAGTAGGGAAGATAATCAGTCCTGCAAGAAGTGCATAAACAATATTGCCTGTACCTACTGCTGCTGTTGCTAGAGAAAGCGACTGCCGTTTATCCACGTACGCCCCATAAGTAATAATGGTACCCATGCCAAGGGAAAGGGATAGGAAAGCATGGCCAAGCGCCACGAATGCAGACTCCGCTGTCAGCTTGCTAAAGTCAGGCTTTAGGAAAAAGGCCGCGCCTTCGCCGGCTCCATCCAGAAACATAACACGCACACAAAGTACAATGAGCAATACAAGCAGCCCTGGAATAAAAATTTTATTAACCTTTTCAATGCCTGCCGATACACCTCGAATAATGATGAGGCCCGTTAGAAGCAAGACGATGAATTGCCAGAATACCGGCATCCAGCTTCCATTAAGATCACTGAACTGCTGCGCAAAATCATTATTTTCAAACAGCTGCCCTGTAAAAGACAACATCGCATAATGCAAAGTCCAGCCTGCGACTATCGCATAGAAAGACAATATAACGAACGCTCCCAAAATGATAATAACGCCGAAGCCGCTCCACAGCTTATGCGCGCCCAGCCGAGTGAACGAAGAGGACGCATTGCCGCGGCCGCCTCGACCTACTGATAGTTCTGCTAGCAGCACCGGCAGTCCTACTAGCAGCATGCATATAAAAAATAGAAGAAAAAAGGCCGCTCCTCCATATTTACCTGTAATATACGGGAACCTCCACATGTTGCCGAGTCCGACCGCACTTCCTATTGCCGCCAAAATAAATCCTGAGGAAGTAAACCGCTCCCCTGTACCGCTCTCCCCGCTTTGCGAGGCTCCTTCTTGTTTTTGATCCTTCATAAGCCATTCCTCCTGTAGTAATCTAAGCTGTCTGCGACTTATCTATTGCTCCGATGGGTAGTATAACCTTTTTCAAAAAATATATCTGCAAGCGCACGTTCTGAGCCGGTATAGTTTCATTTGAAAAACACACAATCCAACAGGCTGGAATGTGTATTGACGATGGTTACTTTGTGCTTCGCCAATCATCAGAATGGTGGCACGAACGGTATCATAAATCAGCATATTTCACACTGCCTCATTGCCGCTCCGTTTTCGCTTCTATTTATTCATTTGATTCTAGTTAACAGGAATGATCAACTTTTATTTTTGCATATATAAACCTTTTTAAACTTCGTATTACTCATGTACATGTAAAAGATTATTCCTTATATAATAAAGCGATACGTTAAATACGTAAAAATTTTTATCTGAATATAATTGCATATCTACAACTTTTATTTAAGATCGAGAAATACTCAAATATCGAATTCCAAGATATTTAAGACCGTCAAAAAAGGACAGAAACGATTAGTCGTTTCTGTCCATTTTCAACTTCTATCTTATATTAATTTAATAGAGTGTAAGTACGATATTTTCATAAGAATTGCAGGATCAAAAGGCACAGTATGAAGTGTATGATGAGCCCAACAATTAACTCTTAAACTGAGGTTAAGCCGCTCACATTTTGCTTATTAGACGGTGTGTGAACGTGTAGTCGCATCCGTTGTTCCCCCAATTAAAAACCCATCTATTGCTCGTTGTTCACTCTATCAAAACCTCAGCAATTACCCGTTGATTTTACGGAATTGCGATAGCATATTGATCAAGCCTCGCACATCTCGTTGTCCGTAATGATCCTACTTTATTCTATATCACTTCTATGAACCATCCGATTCACGCATATAGAAGTAAGCTTTGCATTCACTTCCAAAGGTCGAAGTATAGTCCTTCACATCGAAGAATGTTTGGATATAAGGAAGCTATTCGTCATTAGACGCCAGTCTTACCTACAAAACGACTAAAACAACCATTAAATGGGCTTTTTTTCGCCCTGAAGCCGCATCTATTTCATTTTTAAGTGAGGGAGCACTATAGCAGCTGCTCGATATTAGCCTTCATATCGGCAGGTTCATCGGTCGATTCGAACCGTTTTACGACATTGCCTTCACGGTCAATTAGAAATTTAGTAAAGTTCCATTTGACTGAGTTGCCTTCGAGGTAATGAGGCAGCTTCTCCGAAAGGAAAGCATTGAGCATTTTACCGCTAGGGTTACTTGTGTCAAAACCTTGGAAAGGCGCATCTTCCGTTAGCTGCTTGAAAAGAGGATGAGCGGTTTCGTCCCGTACATCGGTTTTCTCAAAAAGAGGGAATGTCACTCCGTAGTTCAACTGGCAAAAGCTTTGAACATCAGAGTTTGCACCCGGCTCCTGCTCGCCAAATTGATTACTTGGAAAACCAAGAATCTCAAGACCTTGGTCTT
This sequence comes from Paenibacillus sp. 2TAB26, assembly GCF_052115145.1. Taxonomy (NCBI): domain Bacteria; kingdom Bacillati; phylum Bacillota; class Bacilli; order Caryophanales; family Paenibacillaceae; genus Paenibacillus; species Paenibacillus sp. 2TAB26. The sequence goes on along the minus strand of NZ_JBFRGC010000001.1, from coordinate 144,577 downwards.
TATATTGTTCATATAGTTTTTGCAAATCCGCGTATTGCGGTGTAAACCCGCATTTGCTTGCTGTGTTGACGACAATTAGCACCTTACCTTTATATTGTTCCATGCTTTGTTGTTTACCATTAATGCTTTGCAGCTCATGTGAGTAAATGCTCATTGTTTGTTGCCTCCTCTAAAATATGTGAGTTATAATAAATTAAATTGTACACAATTTAATTATTACATAGAATACCATGCGAAACAAATGAATGTCAAACCTAAAGCCTATATAGGAAAAGCGAAGCATGGTTATAAAATCGATTATCCAGTCGCTATATGTAATCCCCTGCGCTGACCACCGTTTTTTATAGCTGCTACGCAAAAAAGACTGCACCGAGGTGCAGTCATATTATTTATAATTGCGATTGCTACTTTCTACTGCCCAGCCATTCCGTGAACAAAGCATAATCCTGCTCCACTTGATCTGCGTAGGACAGCGCCCAATTGGCAATTGACGTGCAAAAAGCATCCTCGTCATTGCCCATCGCCTTCACAATCTCAATCTCACTGTGATACGCAAGAATACCTTGCGCTACATCGGCATCCGCCCGCGCATGCATTTTTGCGGTCAGCCTGCCCATGCTCGTCGTAACCGACAGCAAATCCCCAGCCGTATCAAGCGCTTCTAGCTTAAGCCGCTTCTTATATGGTGATCGCTCACGCACATAAAACTGCCGCTCTCCAATGGATAGCCATCCAAGATACGGGTCTGCCTCATGGTGCATCGCTCTCTGAGTCATGGTTACGCGCTGTCCCTGATGCTCAAACATAGACCAAAATGTCTCATCATAAGGCATAAAATAAGCTGGAACTGGAACTCGCACCTCCTTTACCTCAAGCACGATATCGTCCTCGCCTTGTGCATCTTCGCCTGCTTCAATCAGTACATAGTATCTATCGAGCCCAATAGATGCTGTCCCTGAGCCATGCTTCACTGCAATATCCTTAACCTGAAAATGACGCAATTCCTCTGAGTCATCGGCTTTGACGGTATCTAAATACATCGGCCATGCTTGCAATAAAGCTTCACGTTCCTCGTTTGTCGGAGCTACAATTTCATCTGTCGTTGCAAACTGCCTATGCTCCTGTACGAGCGCAGTAACCTTTTCGAGGAAGTGCTGATCCTTGCGTTTTTGCAGTTTTTTGAGCAGCTTCTTGACGGGACCTTCCGCACGTTCAATATCAATCACATAGGTGCCAGGATCATCCTTGCCCTTTGCGAATCGGCGCATCTGCTTGGAATAGGCCTGTAAATAAGCTTCAACCGCGCTAATCTGATTAGCATGGGTTTGTCCTTTAAGCCTGCCGACGAGCGCTATACTTACCGACATTCGCAACAAATCATACAAATACGAGCCCAGATAACCTTCATCAAAATCATTCACATCATAGACGAGCGTACCTTGCTCATTGCGGAAGGCACCAAAGTTCTCAAAGTGAAGATCGCCCTGAACCCAAGTGGGACGCCCTTCTGGCGTGTGATAAGGAAACCAAATTCGTGATGCGTCAAAATAAAATAAATAAGCGCTGCCGCGAAAAAAAGAAAATGGCGTTTCCGACATTTTAAGATACTTTTCTTCACGTTTGCCGCGCTCAAGCTTCATTATTTTTTGATCAAATTCTTGAAAAATCGCAGATAGTGTCCGTCTTCTAAGTTTGCTCTGGGTCAGCTTCACTCGTTCTGTCAGCTTCGAATCCATACATTCTCCCCCATTCAACTTACATTTCTACTTTTTGCAGTCTCATATAATCACTAATCATAGCCAAGCGCCATGGTAGAATCATGCCAAAAGCGAGCAAATAGAAAACCGCCCCGGTTTGCGGAATCGACATATATTGCTCTACGACACTATGTAGAGAAAGCCTGATTATGAACAGCGTCAGCATAATAAATACAAACGCCTTAGATCGTCTTACATAGATTTCCGACTTCACGCGTTCCAAACGGGTCGTGACGATTAATGGGAAAGCAAAGATCAGCATGCCGGTCAAAAAAGCGGCTAACCCCCAAAACCATGGAATATGCGTCTGGGAAAAGGCAAACATGACGAAGCCTGTTGCCATGCCTAACGGCGGTATGATGATTTTGCGCAATGAGGTCGGCCGTTTACCAGCGCGCATACGCAGGACAATAAGTGTAAGACCGGCCAGAGCAGATATGACGATGGAACCAACTTGAATCGCTTGTGTTGACAGCAGCACCGCTAATTACCCCCGTTTTCATGGTGTGGATGCCCTATTTTTATAATCGCGAAAATGCTCTTAATCCTTTACAAGGCAGCAATAAACTACTCTTTATTCCATCGTACTTCAAAACCATAAACATCGCAAACATACGCTATTTTTTTAAACTTGTGATCGTCAATGGAAGCTTTTCTTCTAATCTAAAAGTTCCTCATTTCCATCTAGCTTCATGGAAGCTGCGATGTAAGTAAGAAGCTGAAGCCGGTCGCAATAATGATTGAAACATTAATCCAGAAAATTAAGAAAGTCATGAGCGAGCTCATATCCTACGACTCGTTGTCGATTGCCACGATAAAGAGGGATAAGCCCTCCTTTTGAGCATAACTTTTTCAATAAATTTACTGCTGTTTTATGATCAATACCAAAATGACGCTCCACATCCTTTGGCCTGATTAAACGAGCCTGTTGAACTGCAAGCCGTATAATTTCTTTCTCTGCTAGTTGAATTCGTGTTATTGGTGCTCGCCTAGCCTGGTACCTGCTCATCACCATTTTGAGCATGGTCATACATATCTCAGGGTGGTTTTTCTCAACATCATCATAAGCGAATGAGATGACCGGATAACCCATCGCATGCAAAAAGGTTTCGCGGTTTAGTTCATGGCAATATTTTTGTCGATCCATGTCTCTGACATGAGATGCAAATCCTTTGATCTCAATAATGAGCTTTACAGTACCCGAAAACCAAGCAAAATCTGCAAAATAGGATCTGCCGCGCCAATCCAACACTTCATACTCAGGATGCAGGTTTCGAAAATCTCCACACAAAGGCCACCAAACATTACACAAAAATTTGGATTCCACATGTCCATGCCCTCTTTCCAGCCTTCCGCGACGTTCCCCTGACCTTTTATCTAAATGGTATTGAATAAATGAGCGATGCGCCTCCTCATAAGTCATCTTCAATCATCCCCTCTGGAAAATAGAAAACGTCCCGTCGCCACTCTAGAGTGAGTGGTAACGGGACGTTCTTCGTCTCTTGTCTTTGATTATAAGGTATCTGGAATCATAAGAATAGTGTTGTTCTTGCATTCTTTTTAGCGTTATATCAAACTTATCCGTTGCCTGAAAGTCCAAACTTATCCACCTCATATAAACGATCAGTTGGCATGAAACGCAATTAAATTGCTTCCTCAACTTGTCTCCTCAAAAGAAAAGAAACTTAGCTGGAATATGTACCGCTATTTCACCCTTTTTTACGAAAAATAATAATTTAACAGGAATTTCTCCTGTTAATTCAGTCCATTTCAGTGGAATTTGCTAATATCCAACAAATTAACGGGAGGCTTTCCTTCTAAATGACTAAAATCAGCCGAATTAGTAAAATTAGATGGAGGTTTTCCTGTTAGTGTTAATTGATGTTGAGTGATTTGGCTAAAATGAACGTATCCTTCGCATAAGAAATGTAACTTACTTGCCTCCATAACTTGTCTCCTCAAAGAAAAGTAGCTTAACTGGAATTTCTACCGCTAATTCACACTTTTTTACGGAAAATATTAATTTAAGAGGAATTTCTCCTGTTAATACTGTCCATCTCAGCTGAATTTGCTAATATCCAACAAATTAACGGGAGATATTCCTTCTAAGTGAGTGAAATCAGCTGGATTAGCATAATTAGCCGGAGGTTTTCCTGTTAGTGTTAGTTGATATTGAAAGAATTGGTTAGTTTGTTTGGTGGGTTCGTGGGTTCGTGGTTCGTCGATACGTCGGTTCAATAGTTCGTAGATTGTTGAGTAGAGTACTGGGTGGTTAAAAGTTTCTTCATTCTTGGTTAAATCGTTCGTCTTGAACGGGATATCTTTTAAAGTTTGGTTTGACCGATTGTGGTTTCTCGTAGCTAGAGGCTACTTTAGCTTACTCATGGCTTCTAATGGATTTAAGAATATGTAGATGGGAAACACAGAAACACGCATATTTTGCGTGCTTCTGTCATCATGTTCCCGTTTGCTTTTGAATTAGCTCTGAGGTACAAACTTCCTGATATCAACGCCTAGCGCTTGCGAAAGCTTCATGCCTAATTCGCGATCAGCCCGGAAGAAGTTGCAGATGGCGCGAAGTCTTATATCATCGTTTGTTTGCTCCAGCTCACCAGTCAAATTGGCGATTAGGTTTGCTTGTTGTTCTTCAGGCAGTGAGCGATAGCGCTCGCCCGCTTGAGTGAAATCGTCAGTTTTGTCGATTTTTTGGCGGCCAGCCTGTCCCTGAAGAGGTACATAAGAATCCCCGTAAGCCTTTGCTTCCTTTGGACTCTCTGATGAGCTATTAGGTTCGTAATTCACTGGAGAAGGATTTGCATGCATCGTCATTGCACCATCTCGTTGATAGTTGCGAACAGGTGCATACGGGCAATTTACTGGAATGTGTAGATAGTTCGCTCCAAGGCGGTAGCGCTGAGTATCCGGATAAGAGAACAATCGGCCTTGCAGCAATTTATCCTCCGATGGCTCGATTCCTGGTACAAGTGTGCTTGGCGAGAAAGCCGACTGCTCAACCTCTGCAAAATAATTTACTGGGTTGCGGTTCAACGTCATCGTGCCTACCTTTTGCAACGGATACATATCCTCCGGCCACACCTTCGTTGGATCTAGTGGATCAAACGCATACCGTTCCACATGATCGACAGGCATAAGCTGTACATGAAGCTCCCATTCTGGGAAGTTGCCGAGTTCAATCGCATCATGTAAATCACGTGTCGCATGGTTAAAGTCTTTGCCTTGCATCACGCTAGCTTCAGTTGCTGTAAAGTTCCGTACTCCTTGCAGCGATTTCCAATGATATTTAACATAGGTCGGTTTACCATCATCATTCATCCACTTGAAGGCATGAACGCCGAATCCGTCCATTTCACGATAAGTAGCAGGCGTACCGTCATCAGAGAACAACCAGGTGAGCATATGCGTCGATTCTGGGGAAAGCGTCATGAAATCCCAGTAGCGCGCAGGCTCTTGGACATTCGTATTTGGCGCCGGCTTGAGGGAATGCACCATATCAGGAAATTTCATCGCATCTCGAATGAAAAATACCGGCAAATGGTTTCCAACAAGATCATAGTTACCTTCCTGCGTATAAAATTTTACCGCAAAGCCGCGTGGGTCGCGCGCCGTCTCCGGCGAACCTGTTCCGTTAATAACCGTTGAAAAGCGTACAAATACAGGCGTCTCTACTCCCGGCTCCTGCATAAAAAGAGCCTTCGTATGAGCCTTCATACTAACTTCCGTACGAAATACTCCATGTGCGCCTGCTCCCCGGGCATGCACGACACGCTCTGGAATACGCTCCCGATCAAAATGCGCAAGCTTCTCAAGCAAATGGTAATCCTCTATTAGTGTTGGTCCACGCTGCCCCGCTGTGCGCGAGTTTTGATTATCGCCAACCGGCGTGCCTTGGTTCGTTGTCATATAGTTTTCCATGATAGCACCTCATCGATCATTTTATATATTTAGACTTGATCTAAATCCATAAAACAATCTTATCGAATCAACGGTCAACTGTCATGAAAGCCTAATGAATGAAAAATGAATATTTCATGAACCGCAGCATGCTAGTGAAATTCATTACCTAAAATGATGCACTTACTCCTTAGTCACGAATATCCGCTATCCGGTAGCCTACACCACGCACGGTAACTATATATTTTGGTGCTACGGCGCTATCCTTTAGTTTTTTGCGCAAGCTCTTAATATGAGCATCCACCAAGTTGCTTCCTCCATAGAAATGCAGCCCCCAAACGGTATCGAGCAAAGATTCACGCGTTAGAACGGATCCGTCCGATGTCATGAAATGCAGAAGCAAATCATACTCCGTCTTCGTAAGCTCAATTCGCTGCCCCGCCCGATCAACGGTCATTTTTTTGAGATCAACTGTAATATCCTTAAACACACGAATATCGCTATCCGCCTTCGCAGCTGCTGCTGGCTTATTCAGAAGCATACGATTGATTTGTTTTATCGCTTGCTCAGGTTTAGCCGGCCAGACTAGCAGCTCAGATGCGCCAAGGGCAAAAGTTTCACGGCTATCATACAATTTTTGATCCATTAAAATGAGGACAGGAACCGCATGCAGCTCAGCTGCTTCTACCAATTCTGCACCTGCTTGTAGAGTATGGCTCGCGGCAGCTTGAGCTACAGGAATCGCATCAAATACGAGCAGCTCTGGCTGCAAGCTTTGGAGCATGCTTTTATTGAAATCATGCAGTGAAAACACGTCAAAGCATTCGGATGAAAGCGCGACAAGCAAGCTTTTGACCCTCTCTGGCAACGGACTAATAATCATGACCCGCTTCGTGATCGAGCAAAGCATCCCGTTTTGCAGCAGCTCTTCCTCTGAATAGCCAGCGGCTGAGGCTGCACTCTGGTCGAGCGGCATGTTCCCGTTCAAATAATCGTTGTTCATTGTGGTTGTTTCGTCGCGCATTGATCACAAACCCCCTCTAATACAACTTGCACATGCTCGATCTTGTATTTCGTCTCTAAAGCGACCTTCTCCATCCACTCACTCGGCAAGTCGGTCAATACTTCATCCACGCGCCCGCATACAGTACACACAATATGCTGATGTTCATCCGTCCGAGCATCATAGCGGCTAACCGTTTCTCCAAGCTTCAATTCTCTAATGAGACCCACATCTGTCAAATAACGCAATGAGTTGTACACGGTGCCGTAAGCGAAGTTGAAGCCTTTGCCCCGAAGCCGTTCAATGACATCGGCCGCCGTCGGGTGATCATGGGCTTGCTGCACAACTTCAAAGATGGCCTTGCGCTGTATCGTTAAGTTAATTTTATTCATAAAAAGATCATTCCTTTTACTACTGATTTTAGACTAAGTATAAATTGAAGGTCGAAAACGGTCAACCTCATGAGCTTTCCTTTATCCTCCTTATTCCAAAAGGCGGCTCAAAGTCACAACCAATACTTGACGAACCAATATGGAAACTTATTAACTTTCACACCGAAGCCACAAGAAATCTACAAAAGCACCTCACGAAAAGTTGTAACGAACTCCAGAAGTCTTATTTGCTTCAATTCCACACACTTTCAAACGTAACGAACCCAGATAACCCTATTAGCCTCAAATATCAATGATTCAACTCATTTTTGTGCGTATAACGTTCTCTAAGTTCGTTAGAATTCAGATTATGCCTAAATCATTATAATAACGACTTTTGAGTTCGTTAGAGGCAAGCATGAACTCCACTCATCATTAACTTCGACTTCTACGCTCATTACAAAAATGGTGACGGGCACAAAAGTTACTGTTTGAGGTGTATGAAGTACAGGTTGAACGCTGGCGGGCATAATAGTCAATGCTTTGTCGCGTTTACAGCTCAAGCAACCATTTCTACATCCCCTACCATCATGCGCAACTTCCACTCACCATGATCAACAGCTTACACTACCTTAAGATGTACATACTCCCACCTCACACGCAAAATCACACCTAAAAAAACAACACAAAATTATTTGTCGAATTAAATAATCTGAATATTTACAAAATTCAAATAAAGGTGTATACTAAGCCTATCTTAAACGAGAGGGGATAGCCCATTGAAGTAGGTTAGCGATGCATGTCTCATAATCTCGGGAAGGAGCATTCAATCACTGCCGGACATGCTGGGACAATAGCGAAGACGGATGTAGTCGATCATTTGGATGAGAAGTACTTACAAGCAACAAGGATTTGAAACAAATCGAAAGGAAGTTGATCGAGGTCAATAAAATTAGGATCGAAGTCGATAGGGTTTGTAACAAATTCGAAAGGACGAAGAAGAGGCAAACAGCGGATTGGAGCGTTAGAATAAATTGAATAGTTCTCTACCAAGCACGTGAAGGGCTTCTGGTTATCTTAGATAAGCAGAAGCCCTTCTTATGTGTGTCTATAGGATCGGACTAATTTGCGTCTATTGGATTAGACTGATGTTCGTCTATAGGATTGGACTAAGCAGCCTGGAAATCGATTCTTTCAATCGATTGATGATTGGACGATTAGCATAAACTTGTTCCGTTAACTGCGTGCAATGTTTAACATCATCTTCAAAAATGCGTTGCAGCTTCGCCGATGTCTGCGTATCATAGATAAACGCATTCATCTCGAAATTAAGCTTAAAGCTGCGAATATCGACATTGGCTGTTCCAACGGACGCCACCTTGCCGTCGATGACAAGCGTTTTTGCATGAAGAAACCCTTTCTCGTACATATAACATTTCACTCCGCCTGCGAGAAGCTCTCCCAAATAAGAATGAGTTGCCCAGTATACAAAGAAATGATCCGGCTTGCTCGGCAGCATAATACGTACATCTACCCCGGACAGGGCAGCGATCTTCAGCGCGGTCATCAAGCTTTCATCCGGTACAAAATATGGCGTTTGCAAGCTGATTGTTTTCCGAGCTGAATAAATCATTTTGATATAGCCATTTTTAATTTGCTGATATTGCGTATCCGGACCACTCGCTACAAGCTGCATGCCAATCGTTCCCGTATCATCGCTCATTATTGGGAAATACAGCTCGTTAAGCTCAATTCGACCGGAAGCCGCTAAATTCCAATCCATCAGAAACTGCGCCTGCATCTGCAGCACGGCATTGCCGCGAACTCTAAGATGTGTATCCCGCCATTCGCCGAAATGCTCATTTAATCCTAAATATTCGTCCCCGATGTTGAAGCCGCCAATATAACCGACTTGTCCGTCAACGATAACGAGCTTGCGGTGATTGCGATAATTGATTTTTAAATTCAAATAAGGAATGCGCGATGGGAAAAACGCCGCTTCCCTGCCGCCTGCTGCAATCAACTCCGCAAAATAACGCTTCGGCAAGCTTGAGCTTCCTATATGATCATACAAAAACTTGACTTCTACGCCCTCCGCCGCTTTCGCTGCCAGCGCCTTAACCAATCTTCTGCCAAGCTCATCGTCTCGGACGATATAATAAACGAGATGAATATGATGCTGGGCTGATTCTATATCCTTAAGCAGCGCATCAAACTTCTGATTGCCCTCCGTGTAGATCTCAACCGCATTATTGCTCGTATATACCGCATAGCTCGTTTTCAGACTCATATAGATCATGTCTTGATAACTTCGCATCGCTGGATCATTATATACAATTTCATCTTCTCGCAGCTGGCGCATTTGCCTCTCGACCGTATGCTCGATAATGCGCTGACTATCGCCCAGCAGCTTATACAGCTTTCTTTTACGTACCTTCTGCCCTAATATTAAATACAAAACAAAGCCGAAAACGGGGATGAAAAAAAGAATCATCAGCCATGCCCAAGTTGTACTTGCGCTGCGCCTCTCTAGAAAGATAACCGTAATCGCCAAAAAAATGTTTAGCAGCATAATAATTGCAGATGCATTTTGCATTATGACCATCCGTATTATAGCACCTCAGTTTTATGTTAAAGCTAATGCGATCATACTCCAAGCACGGTGTATGTTCAAGCCTCATTATATGCTACAATTCAAGCAACAAAGCATTTTTCCTAATTTAAGACGTAAAAAAACCTATCTACAACATGTACTAGATGAGCTAATATATTTCAATACTACCCGCATAAACGGCACTGGAGGACTTACGATGGACATACGCAAGCTTAGATTGGACGAGAAAGCGCTCGGTACTTTAAGCGAGGAGCGAGATGAGTATGAACGAGATTATGCGAGACTCATTCAATCTCCCGCCTTTCGCCGCCTGCAAGGTAAATCACAAGTATTTGGCGCAGGTACGGGCGATTACTATAGAACAAGGCTAACCCACTCTCTCGAAGTGTCGCAGATTGCACGCGAGGTTGCTCGCAAGTTAGGCAAACAATATGATTTCCTTGCGCGCAAAGAGCATCCGGGGCTCATATTAGATCCCGCTGTCGTCGAGATTGCCGCGATCGCGCATGATTTGGGTCATCCCCCTTTTGGACATAAAGGTGAAGAGGTGCTCAACCATTTGCTCATGGAGGAGTATGGCATACCATACGAGGGCAATGCGCAAAATTTTCGAATATTGATGTTTTTAGAGAAAAGGGCAGGAAGCGGAAGCGGCCTTGATTTAACTGCAGCTGTCTTGCTTGCTATTAATAAATACCCTTTTAGCCTCAGTGAGCCTGGCCGTCTAAAGGGGCTTTACAGCACAGAGTGGGGAGAGATTGAACAGCTACGCCATTTATGGAAAATTCCAGAAGGCTGTTCAACATTGGAAGCACAGCTCATGGATTTATGTGATGACATCGCTTATTCCACACATGACATCGAAGACGGCATACGTGCAGGTAAAATCCAAATGAATCGTACTTTCTTTGAAGACAGCAGACTTATCGACCATGTTGTTCAGGAAATTGTCGAGGATAAAGGCAATACCGGAATCGGCTGGGGAGAGGTCGATATCCCTGCGATGGTGAAGCGTGTACTCGTCTCCTATTTCGAGCAGTGGCAGGAGCTGTATGTAAGCTGTGATCGCGAAGCCTCGCGCACAAGGCGGGAGATGAAAGCGCGCTGGGTCAGCTTGTTTGCAGGCAAAGTCGGCATTATAGACGATACATCGCGCAGCTGGAAAAAGGTCACGTTCGTCAACAATGGGCAACAGGATATCGAGTTGCTCCGCACGATGGAGATTTTGAAGAAGCTTGCATGGGTGACCCTCATTAAGGATTTCCGTGTTCAGCGCTTGCAAATGCGCAGTGAAATCATGATAAGACGGTTATGGGACAGTTTCAAGGTTCAAGAATCTGGTCGCCTTATCATTCCGCCAGACTGGATAGAAAATTACGAGATCCATAAGAACAAATGGAGCTGGCCGCGATTTGTTGCGGATTATATTTCGGGTATGACCGATGCTTACGCCGAGAAGGTGTACGCCGAGCTTTATGCCAGCAAATCAGGTTCAATTTATGAAATGGATTAAACAAGCTAAAACGCCTTCGGCGTCCTTCTGACGCTGAAGCAGCTTAGACGGTGAAATATAAGATAAGGATGAGAAAATAATATACTTTCTTATATTTTAAAAAAAGCGCAGCCCTTGAATGAGTGTAACTCATTCGAAGCTGCGCTTTTTGTTATGGTTTAGTCTTGCTTAACATTGTAGCTAACCGCACTTGCAGAAAGGTCCGTAATATAATCGAAGAATCGAACAGGATCAACATCATAAACAAGGCTGACCGGGCGACCGCCTTCCACTTCCACCGTACGGCCCTGACTAGGTCCATCCTTAATCACGCCGCTGTGTACCGTCTTAATTTCCACGAGATCCGGGTTGCCGACAACAGCTGTCGTTAGCACATCCCACAAATAATATGTCGAGTTCGTCTCCATATAAACAAGTGGAGGACATGCAGCATAACATTGACCGACAAAATCTAGTCCTTCATGCTTGCGAAGCGATGCCCAGCGGTTGCGTACATCCATCGTAAGAGGTACTTTGTTCGTGCTCTCAAGCGCAACAAGCAAAATCGGAATGCTGCTTGCCCATACGCGGTGCATAGATTCAGGGTCCCAGAAGGCATTCCATTCTGCGGTTCCGTCATGCTCAGGCTCTTGAACGTTGCCCTTCTCATTAAACGTGCCGCCCATCCATACAAGCTTCTCAATCTTTGCTTCCACATCCGGAGCTTCATCCAGCGCTCTTGCTAGATCCGTAAGCGGACCTGTGAACAGCAATGTCACCTTCTCATCCGATTTGCGAAGCTGTTCAATCATATGTTGATGCGCTGGCAGCGCAGATACTTTCGTGTTAATCGTTCCTGATTCATTCAAAATAGGCAGCGCGTCCACAAAAAACGTATGCATACGCCATTCAGCAGGGAATGGGTTTACACCGCGTGAATTTGATCTAGCCACTTCAAGCGATTTATTTTTGACAGGGTCGCCAAAGCGGTCAATGATTTTGCTGCTGGCTTTGCTGCCAGGCTCCAAATAGCCGTCGGCTGGAATAACGGATACCCCAAGCAGTTCAACATCTTTCATTTGCAAAAGAAGAAAAAGCGATACCAGGTCGTCTACACCGGCGTCATGATTAAAATAAAGCTTAACTCCCATATCTATCCATCCTTCCTGAGTATAAAACGATATATCGTTTGTCCATCCTATATAGAGAGGAGGTGAATTGTCAATGGCTAAGGATGTACTGTGCGAAGTGAATTCATGCAAGTTCTGGGCAGCAGGTAATCACTGCGGCGCCTCTTCTATTTATGTGGTCAGCAATCGCGGCAAGCAAGCCAGCAACTCCGAAGAAACAGATTGCAAAACGTTTGAAGCAAAGATCTAACGAAGGGCATTACCAATAGTAAGCAGCGCAAGCGACTATCCTTTATGAACAATAAGGCTTGTCCGAATACAGCTTGCGCTGCGCTATTGCTTCTTATTTTGTAACAGGAACCGCGTCAAAATACTCTTCCAGCACTTCTCCGCTCTTCACCATCTCAGTGGCCACATCCACACCTACATACCGCAAATGCCAAGGCTCATATTGATAGCCTGTAATCTTTTCTTTGCCTTCCAAGTAACGAATGATAAATCCGTACTCGTGCGCATACTTCTCAAGCCACTGCGCTTCCTTTGTATCTGCAAAACAATCGGCAGCCGCACACTTGCCGTCACTACCCGACACATCGATCGCCAGTCCCGTTTCATGCTCGCTTGTACCAGGTAGCGCGCTATAAGTTCTTGCCTTTTCGAGTCCATCCCTCTTTACATAGCGATCAAAGAGCGTTGTTTGCGTCCTATGCGAGCGATAAGCGGATACACCGGCCAACTGGATGTTGTCTTCCTCAGCGGCTGCAAACAGCTTCTCAAGCGCTGTAGCTGCATCCTGTCTCATCATGCGTTTTTCAATTTTCTCAGCAAATATAAACCGAACCTCAGGATAAACTAAATCCGTGGGATTGTATTCCTCCGGAAGCTTGTGCTGCTTATTCACAAGCACCGCGATATCCTCTGGTTTGGCAATAACGACCATTCCATCCTCAGTCTGCTCTGCTTTTCCTGTTCCAGAGCCCTTGCCGCCATTACCGTTATTGCTTGAATCAGGCTTATCCGTAGCTGTTGGCTGTCCATCTGTTGGAGTTCCGCCGCTCGGCTTATCCGTAGGCTCAGAACCTATGCTGCCCGACACTTCCCCGCCGTTAGCGGAACCATCAGCGGAAGCTTGCTTTGGCGGAATCGTGGTTGTCTCATCCTTATTAAATAAAGAGTAACCAAACACCATTCCTGCGCATACAATAATAAACAGCAGCAGCCTTCTTCTTCTTTTTTTCATGATAAGCCTCCAACATAATTTTTTACATATATTTCATGTAATTATACTTGTATTCATGGTTTGTCTAATAGCATCTAATTAATAGACTACTAAATCAGCAATAATGTTTCAATCTAATAGCTTGGAAATGTTGTAATGAATAGGAATAAACAAAAATCCTTATAAATTTGTTATTTACAATAAATTATGATTGGACATGGAGGAGCCTTTTGCCTTTTGACATTCGACTATAATTAGGAGCATAATGGATAAGAATTTACAGAACGAACGTATATTATGATTAGCGGCCTGGCTGCCTCTGTGAGATGGCCAGTTTTTGCTGTGAAAGGTAGGCGGTTATATGACATTTTTAACTCCAAAACGATTATTAAGCACTCGTCCCATCCTTTTCTTTTCATTTATTATGCTTCTCAAAAGCTATCTGGCTTGGATGGTCATTTTCGAGGATGGTTTTTCGTGGACTACTATTTTAAAAGAAATTCCGTTTGTCCTCATTGTTTATTGTCTCATAGAGTGGTTCGCTTCGAAACGTAAACTTATTTACTATTTAATAGCAAATCTAGTAATGACACTCATATTATTTGCCGTCATTATGTATTACAAGTATTACGGTGTTATTGTAACCTATCTCGCTCTAGAGCAGGTAAWCCAAGTTACCGCGGTTAAAAATAGCGTATTTTCACTGATGGACCCTTATTACTTGCTCATCTTTATCGACATTATCATTATGGCTGTTCTGTTGTTTAGACCTAAGAAAGCCGTGAATTGGAAGAAACAAAGCTCCGTTAAGGAAAGCAAACGACTTGTCCTTGCCCTGTTCAGCATTTCAATTGCGCTTTGCTTGTTCAACATTTTGCCTAACCGCGCCAGCATGAATGAGATCGTCAAAGCGGAGCAAATGGGCATACTCAATTACGAGGCTTATATGATTTTCAAGAACAAAACGATTGACTTTGTTGATCCAAACCATATCACGCAAGAAAAAATCGATTCCGTCAAAAAGATCGAAACACCTGCCGCTCCGCAGCTGTGGAAAACAGCAGCAGGCAAAAACGTCATCATTATTCAAATGGAGTCATTTCAAAACTTCCTCGTCAACTTGAAGATTGACGGAAAAGAGATTACGCCTAACATTAATAAGCTGGTCAACGAAAACTATTACTTCAAGCATTTCTATCAGCAAGTCGGCCAAGGTAATACATCCGATGCGGAATTCGTCGTGAATACGTCTTTCTATATTCCGCCACGCGGCGCGGCAACGATGATTTATGCCGACAAAGAGCTTCCGAGCTTGCCGAAACTGCTGAAAGCAAACGGTTATGACACAACTACGTTCCATACGAATGTTGTTGAATTCTGGAATCGAGGCGAGCTTTACAAAGCGCTTGGATTCGACCGTTACTACGATCAGAAGTTTTTTGGAGATGAAGATACCGTATTTTTTGGTGCTTCCGATGAGCAGCTTTACAAGAAAACAGCTGCTGAAATGTCACGCATGAGCGAGAATGGTAAACCATTTTATTCCCATGTTATTTCGATGACATCGCATCACCCATTCACCATTCCTGCTGACAAATACAAAATGACGCTCCCTGAGCGTTATGAGAAAACTTTTGTTGGTGATTATATCCGTGCACAAAACTACGCTGACTTCGCCCTTGGCGAATTCATTGCAGATTTGAAGGAACGCGGCATTTGGGACAACAGCTTAATCTTGTTATACGGTGACCATCTCGGCCTTCCAGTATACTCGCTGGATCGTGATGACAAAGCGCTTATGGCTGAAATTTATGGTCATGAATATAGCTACACCGATATGATCAACATTCCGCTCGTTGTTGCATCGACAGGCGTAACAGAAGGCAAAGTATTCGATCAGCTTGGCGGTCAAGTTGACGTATTGCCTACGATCGCGAACATGCTTGGCATTTCCTTGGATGATCATATCCACTTCGGCCAAGACTTGTTTAATCAGTCGTATAACGTATTGCCACAACGTTATTATCTCCCGACTGGCTCATTCTTAAGCAGCAAAGAGCTATTTATGTCAGGCAGCGGGTATGAGGACGGCAAGCACTATTCCTTAGCCGGAGACGGCATTACGGAGCAGGCTGCGACAGAAGATGAGTATCAGCGTGCATTAGAGCTCCTCAACTTATCTGACAGCTATGTTAGCCAGCTGCCTTCTTGGAAGACCAAATAATAATAAAACTAAAAGGCTCCCCTTGAAGCGAATATCACGCTTCGAGAGGAGCCTTTTTTTACGGAAATGACAAAGCTAGCTGCTTTTTACCGCTTCAAGTACTTCCTTCACATGTCCATCCACACTTACGCTGCGCCATTCCTTAACAAGCTTGCCCTGTTCATCAAGCAGGAAAGTCGAGCGCTCGATACCCATAAATTCCTCACCGTTCCAGCTCCGCAGCTTCCATACGCCAAACAGCTCCGAAACCGTATGCTCGGTGTCAGACAGCAATAGGAATGGCAGCCCATGCTTGTCTACGAATTTCTCATGGGAGGCAAGATCATCAGGGCTGATTCCGATTACCTCCGTGTTGTTCGTGCCGAACTCGCCGTTAAAGTCACGGAAATCGCATGATTCAGTCGTACAGCCAGGCGTCATGTCGCGCGGATAAAAATAAATAACGAGCTTCTTGCCTGAGTAATCTGCAAGCTCAACTTCTTTGCCATTGGATGCTTGCAGCTTAAAATTCGGGACCTGGTCCCCTACTTTTAATTGTTCTCCCATCGTTGAATGCTCCTCTACTTTTTATTTTCAATCAACAAGCCTTGCTCGCCTTCCACCAAGTACAGCTCACCCAGCCCGTGCACGGTCACATGAACTGGGAAGCTCTCTGCGTTTTTGTTCGTAAAATGCCAGCGTCTTCCTTTTCCAACCACTATAAATATACCATTATCATCGCCGATTGGATTGAAATTGTCATTGCGCGTCCTGTAGGTCATGATGCCAAGCTCTGCAAATTGATCGACTGCTGTAGGAACGTCGCTGGTCGTTATGCCAATTTCACTGATACAAAGAATATCTTGCTGCGGGTCAAAGGGACGCTCAACACCGTTATCCATCGTATGGCGAGCAATCAGCTCTAAAATATTACCCGACGGGTCTTCAAAATAAACAGAATGCGAGTTCCATGATTCACTATACGACACATCCTGACCTGCCTCCGTACCAATTGGAACAAGCGCTTCGATCCACTTTTTTGCTTCCTCGAGCTTATTCTCTGGGATCGTAAAGGCAAAGTGATAACAATACGCTTCAGCAGCTTGATCACCAGTCTCTTGGAAAGTCAACTCGCTCCAGCCTGCCTGAACGGTAAAGCTGTCCTTCTCAGAGCGAATAACCGGAAATGCCAGCACATCCCTATAAAAAGGCAAAATGCTTGCTGCTTTTTCTGTCAAAAGCACCAGCTTTTCTATAATCATTTTACACCTCGTTATGTTCGTGATACAAAACACTTTCCGTTACGAAAGCTTTTGCCTGTGCTTTATCATCGTATAAACCATATGCGAGCATGAGCTTAGTTATTGCAGCCTCAACCGACAGCTTCTCAATTACAATGGCACCCGCTTCAATAAGGCGCAGAGACGACGAATATAGGGCAGCCGAACGATCTCGGATCGGACATATGTATACATCGATGCCAAGCTTTTTACAGTTTGCAATAAACGCAGGAAGCGAGTACGGCCCTGCTTCTATTGCGCTTGCTGTACCCGAATGATGCAAATCATGGAGGATCGCCTTCGGCCGAATCGTTGTAAAATCATACAGCGAATAGTTCAAGCCCGGATATGGCCGAATATAGACGATGCTGGAATCGAGCTTAAGGGTGTCCGGCTCCCATGCAAACGACGCTTTGGGCTTAGTACTCAGCGCTTCCGGTCTTGGATTTCTCTCATGCTCCAGCCAGTTGAACACTCGGTCTGCCATCTTTCCGTACGGCACGCCGTAGGGGCTGCCGAATTGATCCGTAAAGGACATGGCTTGCGTAACTCTAGTTGCTAAGTAAACAAGTGCATCCCCTTTGTCATCCTCGTAAACGACAAATACGCCCGGCAGCTGTGCATCCACTACAAAATTGATTGCATTTGCAAAATTACGGCGCCCATTGCTTCTTTCATCGGCAACCGGGTAATTGCTGGCGGTCAGCACAATTGGAATTTTTGTATCTGCGAACAAATAACCGATCATCGCTGCGCTGTAAGCCAGCGTATCCGAACCATGGGTGATGACTATCCCAGCATACGAGTCGGTATCTATCCCATGGACAGCCTCTGCAAGCGCAATCCAATCCTCGGTTGTCATATTTTCACTTAACAAGTTAAGCGGCTGTATCGCATCAAGTCTAACATCATTGCGCTGCTCAGCACTGTTGATATAATCATCTATAAGCGAATAAGATCCCGCGTCATTAACATCGATGCCGTTTCCCTGCTTTTTGCTTCCAATGGTCCCGCCTGTAAAAACAACCAATAACTGCTTCACAAATGTTCCTCCTTATTGTCTTGCAATCGCTAGCCAGCGATAAAAAAAGATAACTTCTACTATCGTATATGCGGCTCTACACTCTGGTCAAGGCACAAGCTCTATCCTTACATGTTGCCCTGTGCAACTCGCTTCATACGAGATCACATCGCCTATTCATCCAATTAAAAAAGGAGGTACTGGGCATTTGCAACTAACATGCCTCCAGCATCCTCCATTCATTTAATCTCGCTCCTGTTTTCCTTGCTTCCGCCAAAAATCATCGAACTGCTTAAGCAATTCCTCCGTAGAAATGACATTCATCAAATGTTGTCGACCCAAATCCGTTCCCATTTGAAAAAATTGACTGTAATTTTTATAATAGCTCGGTTTTCTTACGCCCTGAAACCGATCGGGGTCATTTGCCATCAGCATATAAGGGGCATACGGCCCTGTAGAATACTTTTCCTCTTCAATCGTATTGTTATAGATGGATATAACGCCTGAGGCATCAGCAAAGGCGCGATTGTTCTCAATCGAAGACAAATAGGAAATGAATTTCCAAGCCTCATCCTTATGCTTAGACTGGGAAGCAATCCCCCAGCCGGCTGCACCAACGTTGTAATGAGAGATCCCATCAGGCCCTGTAGGCAAAGGAGCTGTTGCCCACTGGCTGCTCTCCAGCTTTTCCTTGATCATCTCTATCACGTCTGAGTCTTGGATAAGCAAAGCCGCATTGCCGTTCACAAATGCTTGAACCTGTTCATTAAAGCCCCAATCTATGGACGCAGGATCTGAGATCTCTGTATAAATCTTCTTGTAAAGCTCAACAGCCTCTGCTGCCCGCTTGCCTGAGAATATCGTCGAGCCATCCGTATTAAACATGGAATCGCTTATATCGACGTTCTCTCCGTTATAGTCCTGAACGATTGAAGACAACGTATTAACGGCACCACTGCCTCCGCGAAAGGAAAAGCCATACATCCTCTCCATCGGCTTCGTCAATTGCTTGCCGACAAAGAAGAGCTGCTCCCATGTTTCTGGCACTTGCAGCGCCTTGGCATCGAACCAATCCTTGCGATAATAAAGCTGCACTTGATAAAGACTGCTCGGAATATAATAAGCAACATCGCCTGCATCTCTAGACATCAGCTTTGCATTATTGTTAAGCAGCATATAATTGCTCCATGATGAAATATAACTCTCCAAGCTGGTTATCAGACCACTTTCCGCAAGCTGATGTACCGTAACGTCCCGCACCTCAACAATATCAATCGCTTGATTCTGCTCCAGCATCGTCAAGATCGTCTGATCAGCGGTCTCRTATTCTGATGTCACTCTCACAATCTCAATGGTTGGATTGTCGAGTTCAAATTGTGCAATTAATTTGTCTAATTCCACTGTCCGCAGCGGCGTCATTAGGCTCTCAACAATTTTTAAAGTCACCTTTTTCGGAGCTGGTGTCTGTTCAAGCGGTTCCGGACTATTTGGATTAAGCGTACAACCGCTTATGAAAGATATCATGATAATTAACGAGAGCGGGTATAGTGCTTTGCCCATTTGAGTGAGCTTCATAAATTCCCTCCCGATCAAAAAGTAATGATGCATAACCATTACTTTATTTATCGGCTACATACGCTTCAATCAATACAGCTGACCTCTTCTTTTTTTTTTGCAGAATACCACAGATAAAATGGAACGAGCGCCCTCATTTATTGCGCGTAACTCATCAAATGCCTCACTGTCTCATCGATGAGCCCATCGTGGACGGTCGGATTATAGTTCAGCCGGTCGTGATAGCCGATAAAGATACATCTTCTACGCGCATCCTTTTCCCTCAATCGGCGCCAGCCCTCCTCCAGCTGATTGCAATAATCACGGGAAGCCTCCGCTGGTACGAGGAAGAGAACGCTGCTGCAGCCTAGTTCAGCGATCTCCCTTAGCGAGCTCGTATCAAGAAACCCGATCTGGTGTGCCGATTTCGGATAGGTCATTTGCAAATCGTCATAAAAAAGGTCCTTCATCTTGCGGCGGCGCGGGCCAAATATTCGAAAGCCCGTTTTTCCGGCATGAACAATTAAGATAGGCTCATCGCCTAAATTGTTTTTGAGCTGCTCACGCGCGTTTTGCACCTTCATCTCGTAATAGGACAACCAGCGCTCTGCTACGGTGGACAAGCCTAATGCATTGCTTATCTCAAGCAGCCGCTCCTTCCAGGAATAAGCCTTCCAATCGAGCATTAGAACCGGAGCGATAGCCGAACATGCCGCGTACATTTCCTCATCCAGCATACCTGCCAATATGAGATCCGGCTCCGCTTCACGCAGCTGCTGGAGCACCCGTTCATGCTGATGAGTGCTCAACCGAATAAAGGACAAGCAAGTAGGCATGCCGATAGCTGATAGGTCGCCCGCGAACACAGATACAAGCGTGGCTACTCGTTTCTTCGCAAGCTGAGCATATTCCGTAGGAGCCAGTCCCATATGTTTCTTAAACAGCCGGCTAAAATAGTACTCGTCAGGATAGCCGACGGAATGGGCTACGTCGACGATGGAAGAGGACGTACCCGAGAGCATGCGCATAGAAGCATCGAGCCTCAGCTTGGTCATATATTTAAGCGGTGTAAGTCCTGTATAACTGCGAAAGGCTTGATAAAAACGGCTTGTACTCACCCCGGAGGATCTTGCAAGCTCCTCCATATCCATCGGTGTGCTTAACTGCTCAATCATAAATTGCTTGGCTTGCTCGACGTAGCCAATTAAATCAGCTTCGGTCTCTCTCGGCTGCTGGACGGACTGAATGAGCGCAGCCACCATTGCATAAAGCTGTGATTGCAGCTGATAGTATAAAACCACATCATCAGTACCGCAGTCGCTTTGAAAGTCCTGAAGCCAGCTTCTCGCCTGCGGCAGCCT
This sequence comes from Paenibacillus sp. 2TAB26, assembly GCF_052115145.1. NCBI lineage: Bacteria > Bacillati > Bacillota > Bacilli > Caryophanales > Paenibacillaceae > Paenibacillus > Paenibacillus sp. 2TAB26. Next base: position 123,660 of record NZ_JBFRGC010000001.1, on the reverse strand, counting down.
CAGCAGTTTTAATCCCATACTGTCTCGGTAAGGGAGCATCTCCGCGCCTGCTGCTGTCGAACCGCTTCGGAAGCGAATAAGTACGATTTCAGCTAGATGGTTGCCCTCATTAAGCAGCGTACATTCACAATGGGACGGAATGAGAAACAGCTCACCGCCAACGGCTTTTTTAGTCGTGTGCTGCCCCTTCTTCACAATGGAAACCTTTATTTTATGTTGAAGCACAAACGCAAAGCATTGCTCCTCTCTATTGTTCAACTGCATATGGTGCAGCGACGGGAGCTTAACTTCCTCCGTGCCAATATAGAACATTTCACCGTACTTTGTTTGATTCGGTTGCTGCGACATGCGCGCTCACATCCTTAATAAACAATATTATTTTATAAATTGTAAATAATAATAATTATCATTGTCAATGCTGTAAGTAGAGTAAGCTTATTCCAAATGACAGCTGATGAGCGATCCCTTATGTTTCACTTCACCCTCAAGCATTGAAAAACAGAAGCTTTCCTTATCATAAAGATCGAGGTGACTTAACTTGAAGATGTCTACTAATGATGTTTCCAAAGAGCATCATCAACATAGCAAGGAAGAGCCTGAAGTCAATCCCCGCAGCAGCAAGCGTTATTTTGGCCGCGGCGGCGTGAAGGTTGCACTTATGAAGCTCCTCATCGACCAGCCAATGCACGGTTACCAGATGATGAAGGCTTTAGAGGAGCAGTCTGGCGGACTTTATGTACCCAGTGCCGGCTCCATTTATCCCACGCTTCAGATGCTTGTGGGATCCGGCTTCGTCTCCGTTCAGTTAGAGGATGGCGCCAAAAAAGTCTATAAAATTACCGAGCAAGGTCGTGCAGCATTGCAGCTGCTTCCTGAAAAAACAAGGCATAATAAAGCCGAGGGCGGCAGCCCATCACCAAAAGCCGAATCGTTCCGGAATGAGAAAATTCGGATTAAGCTTGGATTATCGATTGAATCCTTTAATCTGCTTAAGCTGGTAACACGCGCCGAACAAGAAGCATCCGCGAGCAAAGAGCAAGCAGAAGAGCTGCAGCGTCTGTTAACTGAGCAGCAGCAGCAAATCAGCGCCTTTCTCGATGGGTCCGTGCAAAATGCGAATGCAGCTAAGGTTCCATACGAATTGGCCGGACGTTAAGTAACAAGAAAAGGGTTATCGCATAGGTCTTTGTCATGCACCAAAGACCCTGGATAACCCTGATTTATTAACTAGTGAGTTGAATCATGCGAAACATGATGACCCTTAAGCGTTTGACCGCTATGCAAACGATCCGTTTTCTCAGCATCCTGTTTGCGTCCCATAAAAGGCCACCAGTTAGCAGGACCGAAAGTGCGTACCATAACTGGAATGAATAATGGAAGCATCAACAATGCATAGATGAACAGTCCACAAAGCACAATAGTTGCAATTTGCAGAAGTGACATTACTCCTGAAGGAAGCATCGCTGCGAATGTCCCGCCTAGAATAACAGCTGCAGACATAATTACCGTACCCATGTTTTTCATCGCTTCCAAAATGGCTTCCTGAGGCGACAGATGGCGGTATTCTTTAAAGCGATCCATCAAGAAAATACTATAATCAATTCCTAGTGCGACGAGCATGACGAATCCGAAAAATGGAACCGCCCAGCTAATACCCGACTGCCCAAGCAGCCTTACGAATATGACCTCTGCAATCGCCATCGAGGAATAGAACGTAACGAGAAGCGATGCGATCATATAAAGCGGCATGACGATCGAGCGGAACAAAAGGATAAGGATAATTGAAATGCCGATGAGCATGAGAATAACCGTACGCGAATAATCCGACGCTGAAATATTGCTCAAATCGTTATTCATACTCGTTACACCGCCGACAGCTACCTGTGATCCGTTATAATCGGTGTTTTGAATCGCGCGGTGAACAGCTGCTTCCAGTCCATCGATTTGCGCCATCGTTTCCTGTGCATACGGATTGCCTTTAAATATGACATCGAACTTCGCTGTTTGGCGATCCTCCGACATATACACATTAAGGGCAGCCTGAAATTCCTTGTTTGCAATGGCTTCCTCTGGAATATAAAAGCCCGTCATTTGCTTATTCGGCGATTCCGCTAGACTATTCAAATATCCGCCAGCGGATGTGAGTCCATCGGTTACCTTCGATAAGCCGTCAACGCTTTGATCCAAACCGCCGGTCAATTCGCCCAGCTGATCGTTTAGCGATGCAAACCCTGCCTGCAGTTCCTTCTGTCCATCTGATAGTTCATTAAAGCCCTGCGTGACACCAGGCAGCTTCGATACAATTTGACCTTGGCCTGCGGCTGCCTGCTCAATTCCTTTTTGCAGCTCTCCAAGTCCTGCAGCAAGCTTGCCAAGACCTGAAGCTAGCGCCGTTTGCCCTTCACTTGCTTGCAAGAAACCGGCATTTGCTTGTGTCATTCCCGCTGAAATGCCTGTCAGCTGCTCATTAAGCTGAGACAACTGCCCGCTGATTCCTGCTGCTCCTTGCTGGAGATTTCCAAGAGCAAGCATGGTTTGTTTAAAAGTCTCATCGGCTTGCAGCTCTGGGTGACTTTCCTGAAGTGCAGTCAGACTTTGCTGTACGCCGGATAACCCGCTCGCAAGCTTCTCCTGTTCAGATGCAATCGCGCTATATGCACCTGTAAGCTGACCAAGACCGCCGCCTAGCTGCTCGTAGCTGCTAAGCAATTTACGGCTCGCGCCTGCCAGCTGCTCCGCACTCGCCTGCGCCTGCTTCAAGCCCTCGCTAAGCTCTCCCGCACCTGCAGATCCATCCTGCAGCCCTTGCTGAATCTTCTTCAAACCTGCGCCAAGCTGTACAATGCCAGCCTTCAGCTCATTCGTACCATTAACGAGCTTACCGGCGCCGTCAACAGCTTCATTTAATTTCGGCTTATTCTCGCTTAACGCGCTGCTTGCCTCGGAGAGACCATCACCGATTTTGCCCAAGCCTTCGCCGCTTTGACCAAGCCCGCTCTCAAGGGTGCTGACTTGATCTGCCACGAGAAATTGCTCCATTACATCACCTGTCGGACGAGTTGCACTGCGAACGGCCTTGATGCCTCCAGAATTCGCAAGCTCGCGGCTGATTTGCTCTAGTACAGCAAGCCCCTCAGGTGTGTCCATCGGTTTATCAGCTTTGACCACAACGGTAGTAGGCAGTGAATCACCAGGTCCAAAGCTATCCGCAATAATGTTGAACGCTTTAACAGAGTCATATTTATCGCCAATCTCATCCAGCGAGTTGAAAGAGATTGTGCCTTTATACGCTGTAAGGAAAGGTACGATAATTACTGCCAAAATAACGAGCGCCCACAAAGGGCGTTTTAGTGAAAACTTACCCACCGTACCCCAAAGCTTGCTCGGCTTATGCTCAAGCGAGCCTTTCGCCGGCCAAAACAATTTTGTACCCAGCACCGCCATAAAAAACGGCACGATCGTAAACAATGCGATAAGCAGTACCGCAACACCAACTGCAACGGCTACGGCAGAGCGGTAAAGCATAAACGTTGAGAATCCGATTGCTGAGAATCCCACCAACACAGCTAAGCCAGAAAATAATACGGTTCTTCCCGCAGTACGGTAAGTTTGAACAATCGCTTCTGTCTTGTCGCCGCCGCTATGCGTCAACTCTTCCTTGAAGCGGCTAATGAGCAGGATGCAATAGTCTGTGCCGATCCCAAATAATACGGCAACCAAGAAAATTTGCGTGAAGTTGGAAAGCGGGAAATCAAAATATTTGACTAAAAACGCAATAACGGATTGTGATATTAAATAAGTAAATCCAACGGCCACTAACGGTACGAGCGGCGCAATCGCAGAACGGAATACTACAAACAAAATAATTAAAATAAATCCAAGCGTAATAAACTCGGTTTTCTTAAGCCCTTCCTGCGAGCTTTGTACAACATCCTCAGAAATAAGCCAGTTTCCTGTATAATAATGCTCTACCTTCACATCTGAAATCGTCTCATAGAGACCGTCTCTCAGCTCAGCAAGCTCACGGTCGCCAGCCTCGACATTAACGAGCGCAAGGATGGTGCTTCCATCCTTCGATACCATTTGCTCTTCAAGCTCTTTGGTATCAAAATGAGTCGTCACGGAGAGAACCCCGATAGCCTCGCCTTTGCTCTTCAGCTCATCGATTCCTCTCTTCACTTCCGCTAAATCGGCGTCCTTCAGACCGCCATCCTTATGAAATACAAGCACGGTAGGCATTCCGCTGCTGGCGCCTGCATTATCGCCTCCGCCAATCGATTTCTCCAAGTCCCTGGCGACTGACGAAGAATATCCATCAGGCACGTTGATTTGCCCTTTCGTACGAACAAGCTCTTCCATATTCGGCGCGCTGAGCATTAAGCCTACGGCAGCAGCAAGCCACAATATAAGAACAAACCATCTAAATTTCAAAACGGTTCTCATCTTTGTTCCCCCTCAAATAGAATAAAACTATGGATTCATCATTTCTTTAGCAAGCTTCTCGAAGGTTTCGATAAAACAGTTTGCTTCCTGCTCTTCAAAACGATTAATGTATTTGGCCAGCAGCACTTGTATCTTATCCTCCATGAGGTCGCAAACCTGCTTGCCTTCCTCGGTTAGCGCTAAATAGATGACCCTGCGATCCTTCTCATCCGGAAATCTTTGAATCAAGTTTTTATCAAATAATCGCGTAATTATCGCGGTTATTGAGCTTTTGCCCACGCAAAAAATATCCGCTAATTCGGATGATGTGCTCATTTCCTTCGAATGCAAATAACGTAGTGTCGCAAACTGGTCTACAGTCAGATCATCTGGCATTAACTCGCGGATCATCGCATTTAATCGACGGTTTACAAGAAAATTAGCCGCTTCGTAGCGATCGATGAGTTGTTTCAATGATGCTCGATCCACACTGGTGTCCCCCTTTATATGTAGTTTCTAAATATCCACGAAATTAATTCTATTATGAAACAGTTCGATAATAGAACTATATCAAACGATTTTATTTAAAACAACGCCTTAATTTAGAATATATTGTGAACAGATGTGTACAAGAGAAGGACAAGCCATTTGCTTTTTTTAAGCTGCCGTTTATATACTAGTGAAGTAATCAAACCAACCATTATTGGAGGTATGTCGTATGTACGATATCGTTATTATTGGTGCTGGTCCGGCTGGAGCAAGTGCAGCCATTTTTACTGCAAAAGCAGGAAAAAAGACGCTCGTGTTTGAGAACAACAAAGGAATGACAAAACGCGCTTGGTTCGAGAACTACTACGGAATTTCAGAAATTGGCGGCCCTGACCTTGTGGATACAGGCAAACGACAGGCTGAGAAATTCGGAGCAGAGTTCAAGGAGGAAACCGTACAAAATATCGTTGCCATCACTGACGGCCTGCGGGTGGAAACAGACGGCGGAAGCTATGAAGGAAGGCATGTACTTATTGCAACAGGCGTTTCGACTGAGCTGGCTGAGCATATCGGGATCTCTACAAAACCGGGTACCGAGCCTCGTATCAAAACCGTTATTGCGGTCGACGCGGCTGGTAAAACGAATATTGATCACATTTGGGCAGCAGGAACGGTTGCTGGCGTAAGCGTGCATGCTGTCGTTACTGCAGGGGATGGGGCAAAAACTGCCATTAACATCATTAGCGAATTAAACGGCGAACGTTATGTGGATCACGATATTCTAAAGGTTTAACAGTATCTTCCTGAAACAAAAGCAGGATATTAGAAAAAATTGTCGAATAACAGGGAAAATAATCAAACTCTATTTATGTTCTTATCCTTGTCAGGGTGCTTCGGCACCCTTTTATTTGAACGTAAAAGGTTTTGTCACACTTCCAGGAGGCCGACGGTGAGCAACCCATTGTTTCAGCAGCACAACAAACAATTGACGATTGCTTTCGCATTTGCCTTATGTGCGCTTCTTGCGCTAATCGCCGAGTCGAACCATTTTCAATTTTTGTATGGCATTACCTTTTCGTTAACGAGTCTATTTACACTTCTTGGCTTGCGGTTATTCGGTTACTGGCCAGGACTCTTAATGAGCGCAGTTGTCCTATTCCTAGGCACTTTTTTATTAAAGCAGCCCCTCTTTCATTACATCATCCTTATTGAAGCTGCCTTTACGGGCTTGCTTCTTCGCAAATACAAGAATCAACTATTTGGGATTGACGCCGTTTTCTGGGTTCTAGTCGGAATGCCCGCTATCTATTGGTTCTACTCCTTTCATTCAACGCTCATAACGCAGGATTTGCTTCTTATTGCAGGAATTATTGCCATGAATGGCCTATTTAACGCACTGTTCGCTGAGATTATCTACCAGTACATGCCGCTGCGCAAATGGAGTGGGTTTGCCCGGTCGCAGCAAGGACCAAATTCCTTCAGCAAGGTACTGTTTCATTTCTCCATCGGTATCGTATTCATTTCATTTTTACTCAACATTTTCATTAACAGCTTGAGCTCCATTAAAGAAGTAAGTTTATATGTCGAGCGAATCTCCTCGATCGAAGTCAATMGTATTCTAGAATCATTGGACAAATGGCAGGCGGTTAGCACGGAGGTAGAGAAGCAGGATCAGATTGCTTTCCTTCAACTAGCCCTTGGCAAACATTCCGGGAATTCTATCATTTCTGTGACGAATATTGACCAGAAAGTTATTGCATCCAGCGCGCCTAAGACTGTAGGTGAAATGCTTGATTTCTCCAAAGAAAGCAGCATTACTCCCATTAACAAAAAATCGTATTTAGTCATGCCTGACTTAAAAAAATACTCTTGGCATTTCCAGACCTGGCATGATGGAAATTTGATATATAAAGATAAGCTTCAGGCAACGGATTGGCTTGTTTACGTTGACTTCCCCATTAAAAACCATCAAAAATATTTGTTTTCCAAATATTTTATTCATTTTGTTTATATGATCGGGCTTGCCTTCTTTGCCGTCATTCTAGCGTATCTCATTAATTGGTGGCTCTCTCGCAGTTTAACTCGGTTAGCGAGAGCGACAACGAACCTTCCGCTGAAGCTTCAGGAGATGAACACGTTGGAATGGCCACGAAGCAGTATTGTAGAAATTCATTCGTTGATTGCTAATTTCAAGCATATGTCAACCAATCTCATTCACATGTTTCAAGAATCGCAGCGAAGCAACGAGAGGCTGGAGGCTCAAACTTATTTATTGCAGCAATCGGAGGAAAGACTGCATCAGCTTGCCTATTACGACATGCTGACTGGTCTGCCGAATAGGCTGCAATTCACACTCCATTTTCAAGACATGATCACTATGAACGCTGCTATGAAAAAACCGATAGCCATCATGTTCGCTGACATCAATCGCTTTAAGCAAATTAATGATACGCTTGGACATGCTGTAGGAGATATTTTGCTCGGCAAGGCAGCAGAACGCTTCGGAGCAGCGGTGTTTGATGAATGCAACGTCTTCCGATTGGGTGGGGACGAGTTCGTGTTTGTCGGACAGTATGAGAATGAAGATGAACTTGCTGCAAATGCCCAAGCCGTCGTAGATTCTTTCAATGAGCCTTTTATGATCGACGAAACGCTGCTTTATTTAACCGTTAGCGTCGGCGTTAGCGTGTACCCGCAGGATGGCGGCGATATGGATACTATTATCCGAAACGCCGATATTGCTATGTATAGCGCCAAAGAGCAAGGCGACGGCTGCTATCGGTTTTTCAAGCCAACGCTGGTGTCCGCGATGACAGAGAAGATGCAGATCGAGAACGGGCTTTATAATGCGCTGCAAAACAAACAGTTCTCGCTTCATTATCAGCCAAAAATAAATGCTGCAACCGGCGAGCTATGCGGCATTGAAGCGCTCATTCGCTGGCGTCATCCCGAGCTTGGCATGATTCCACCCGATAAGTTTATTCCACTTGCCGAGCAATCCGGTTTTATATTAGATATTGACAGCTGGGTCTTTCATGAGGCTTGCCGGCAAAATAAAGCTTGGCAGGATGAGGGACTACAGCATATATGCGTCTCAGTGAACATTTCAGCAAGACATTTCTACCAAGGAAACTTATCTGAAATGATCGTCAAAGCGTTAAAGGACACCGGCCTTGATCCGCAATATGTAAGCCTTGAAATTACAGAGGGTGTATTTATGCGGAATATGGATCAAGTGATCGAGACCATCCTTTTCCTTCGGGGACTTGGCATTCAAATATCAATCGATGACTTTGGCACGGGTTATTCATCCTTGAATCAGCTGCAGCGCCTGCCTATATCGGACGTAAAGCTGGATCGTTCCTTTATTCAAGGCATTACGAATGACGAGAAAAAATCATCGATCGTCAAAGCAATTATCGAGCTTGTACATAGCATGAATATGAAGGTTGTTGCAGAAGGCGTGGAGACGATTGCTGAATCGAATTTCTGTACGGAGCTGCAGTGCGATGAGCTGCAAGGTTATTTATTCAGTAAACCGCTGCCGCCACAGGAGCTCGCGCTCCTTCTCAGTAAGAATGAATAAGCTATACAACAAACATGAAGGAGCTGCCTCAAGGTCATAGACCGCGGAGCAGCTCCTACATCTTTTTAAAGTTTACAGGGCTTATTGCATAGTTCGCCTACAAAACAGTTATGCAGTTGGAGCTGGAGTTGCTGCTGCGGAGGTATCCGTTGTGGATTCACTTTTCGCTGCAGCGTCACTCGTGCGTTCGCCACGCGGTCCTTTTCCGCCATGTCCACCCTTGCCATGACCTCCACGCGCCAGGATTTCTCCATTTACATGTTTGGTTGCATGAACGACAGCCTCAGCCAGCTTCGTATCATATTGCTCCTGCGTAATCGTGCCCGCTGCCAGCTCCTCCGCCAGCTTCGCTTTTTGATCCTTTACCTGCACGTCAATGATCACTTGGATCGCAACACCCTTCTCCTCAGCGATTGCCGCCAAGGTCTTGCCTGATTCAAGCTCCGTCTTTAATACATCTGCCGTTATGCCTAGCGCTGCAGCTATGCCATCTACGTTTTTCGCAAAGCCGCCTCCTCTTTCACCACCGCCGCCATGCTTTCCAAAACCTAATCCTTTGGAATCAAGCAGCTTCTCCGCCTGTGCAGCAGCATCCGGCTTTGCTTGCTGTTGTCCAGTTTCTGCAAGCTTGTCTGCTTCTACTTTTGCGTCAGGTTTCGGATTAGCTGCCTCAGCTGCCTCCAGCCATTCAACAAGCTTAGTCTTAAGATCAGCTCGCGTTTTCCCGCTCGCGACTGCAACCTCTGCCAGCGTTGACGTTTGCAGCTTAGTCTGAAGCGCCGCTTCATCGAGCCTTAAGTACGTTAGTAACTGTTCCTGTATTTGTTGAAAGCCGCGTCCGAAACCGCCATGTCTGCCTTCATGATCCTTCTTAGCTGCGCTGCTATCTGCTTGTGCACCTTGCTCTTGCTGCGCCTCGCTGCTTGCTGCTGCCGCATTTACATATTGGCTAGCCCATAGGCCTCCGCCCCCTAAGGCAAGCGTTAGCGCAATAGCACCCGCTGTTATAGCTTTTGCTCTCTTCATTGAATATTCCACCTTTCACTTTCAAATTTGTTGTTACAAGACCTAGCATAGACAATAAAACTTAAGCCTCCTTTAATCCCCGCTGAAAGTTGGCTGAAGACATGCTGTAATTGAACACTTTTCTAACATAAAGCCCCGTATTTCTCTAATAAAAGTTTGTTATTGTAATAACAGATGTCATTCATTGAATTGTAAAAAAATGGACTGTATCGTTACTATTCATTTTTCGACAGAATTCGACGATAACTTATCTTATCTTAACTTTTCATTATGGGGTGTGATTGCATGTTCCGAATTAAGGACAGAAGTTTAGTCGTTACCAGCTCCATCGTATTAGCCCTTCTCCTCGTTATTGTCATTAGCGTCACCGAGTATTTATCCTACAGCACGCAGAAAAAATCCTATTTAGATGAAATTGAACGGATTGGACAAACGCTTGGTTATCAAATCGAAGCTGGTCATGATCTGGTTACTTTTGGATACAACGAAGTATCCGCTGGGCGTGATACCAATAATGCTACGTTCAAGATGCTTAAGCTGCAGCTCGACGTCATGATTAAGAACGATATCGTCGCAAATGCATATGTGTATATGCCTGAGGTAATCGAACGCGACGGAAAAAAATTTATAAAGATGATGCAGAGCAATGAGGCTCTCTCCGCCGCAGGCCTTGGACCTGGAGATGAGTATGAAATGAGTGAAGCATTCGCTGGCAAAATTGATGATGCCCTAAATGAGGGATCTGCTTTGACCGAAGTCGTTACAGATGAATATGGTCAGTGGATTTCTTATTTAGCACGCGTAAAAGACCCAAGCGGCAAATTAATCGGCATATTTGGCATCGATGTTGATTTCAAACAAATTGATGATGCCTTAAATCTTATGTTTTGGAAAAGCATAGGGATTGCAGCGCTGCTAGCCTTTATTGCCATACTTATTATTGTTGCACTGGTAAGAATGACGTTGAAGCCGCTCAAACGGCTCGCGGAAGTATCCTCATTAGCAGCGAATGGCGACTTGACGCTTGCCGTTGCGGTCAAAGGAGGCAATGAAATAGCTCAAGTTTCTATCGCCTTTAATGAAATGATCGCAAGCCTTCGTCAGCTCACAGGCAGCATTCGAATAACATCCGATGAGGTGGCTGGCTCGGCTTTCAACATGCAGCAGAGTGCAGAGCAGACCTCCCGTGCGACAGAAGAAGTAACTGAAGCTATTCAAGAAGTTGCCTCCGGCTCTGAAACACAGCTGCAAAGCTTGCAAGAGTGCCAGCGCGCGATGACAGAAATGACGATCGGCATTCAAAGAATTGCAGAGTCGACCTCATCTGTATCTGAGCTGGCAGCGGACACTACGGCAATGGCTACGGAAGGCGAGACCGTTATTGATCAAACATTGCATCAAATGAATACTATCGAGTCCAATGTAGTCGAAACGGTTACGACCTTGCATGAGTTGAAGGAGCAGAGTGACAAAATAGGCGGCATCCTCGCCTTGATCGGCGATGTAGCCAATCAGACTAATCTGCTTGCACTTAATGCGTCTATTGAAGCGGCGCGTGCCGGCGAGCATGGCAAAGGTTTTGCTGTCGTTGCCCATGAAATCCGCAAGCTGGCTGAACGCTCCAAGGAATCCTCCGAACAGATTGGAACTATACTGCATAGCATCGGAAGTTATGCTTCAACAGCCGTTTCATCAATGGAGCAGTCTGTGGAAGCCGCGCGTTTCGGCTCAAACATCTCGGCACAAGCCGGCGAGTCCTTCCGCTCTATCGTTACTTCCATTCGTGATGTTTCCAGTCAAGTACAGGAAGTATCCGCAGCGTCGGAGCAAATGTCAGCTGGCAGCGAGCAAATTGCAGCTTCGCTAGATGCGCTTGAGGGCATAACGGCTAATTCCGCAGGAAACTCACAGCGTGTCGCTGCGGCGTCAGAAGAACAGCTTGCTTCCATGCAGGAGGTTGCAAGCTCCTCCGAGCAGCTGCGTAATTTAGCTTCTACCTTGAATGAGGCGATCAGCCGCTTCAAGACCTGATGTACTAACAAACGATAATATCTGCCCAAATAAAAAAGGCTAAGCGGGATGACTCTCGCTTAGCCTTTTTTTGCCGTTTTCTATGATGCAGATGCTGCGCCGAATTGCAGCTGATACATCGCGTAATATTTGCCGCGATGCTCCATAAGTTCATCATGGCTGCCTCGCTCCACAATGACGCCGCGATCAAGCACAAGAATTTGATCTGCACTGCGAATCGTCGACAGGCGGTGCGCGATGACGAACGTCGTGCGGCCTTTCTTCAGTACATCAAGTGCCTCTTGAATGATGGCTTCCGTCTCGGTATCAATGCTGGCTGTCGCCTCATCGAGAATAAGAATAGCGGGATCATAAGCAAGTGCCCTTGCAAAGGAAATCAACTGCCTTTGACCAGCAGACAGTGTGCTTCCCTTCTCAATAACAGGAGCATCAATGCCGCCTTGGAACTGACTGAACATGTCGTAAGCGCCAACGTCACGCAGCGACTGTACAATTTTCTCGCGGCTAATCTCCGGGTTATCAAGGCTGATGTTCGATGCAATCGTTCCGGTAAATAGGAATGGGTCCTGAAGAACGATACCCATATGCTGCCTTAGCAGCTGCTTCGGCATATCGCGAACATCAGTGCCATCTACGATGATCTTGCCCTCGTTCGAATCATAGAAACGAAACAACAAATTAAGAATCGAACTTTTGCCTGAGCCGGTATGGCCTACTAGCGCAACCGTCTGGCCTTGTTGAGCGTGGAAGGAAATATTTTTCAGCACATACTCATCCTTTTTATAAGCAAAAGAAACATCCTCGAACTTAACATCGCCCTTATATCGGTCCATTTTGCCGGAAACGACATCGATTCCTTCCTCATCCATCAGCTTAAATACTCGCTCTGCAGATACGCGCGCCGTCTCGAGATTGGATAGCTGGTTTACGATACCAACGATCGGCGCAAACATACGGTTCATATAATCGATGAATGCGTAAAGYACGCCGACCGATACCGCTCCGCGGAGTGAATCGCCCCAGAACATAATGAGTACAATGAGGAACAATGTATTCCGTATAACATTGACTAGATTATGCGATGTCACCGAGTTGAGGCTGAGCAGCTTGTTTTGATATTTATAATAATGCTCATTCATTTCCTCAAATTCCTTCGTCGTTTCCTTCTGACGGCGGAACGCCTGAATAATCGTCATCCCTTGTATCGATTCATTGATCATTCCGTTAATTTCACTCAGCTTTGATCTAATGATACGGTTATAACGAGCAGCGAATTTACGATAAACGATAATCCAAACGATGAGGATTGGCACAAGCGGCAGAGCCAGAAGCGCTAAGCGCACATCAAGCAAGAACAAGGCTCCATAAATAGCCACCATATAAATAACACCTGTAAAGAAATTTGCCAGCACTGCGACATACAGCTCGCGTATAGCTTCTGTATCATTAGTCACCCGCGAGACAACCTGCCCAGCTGATAAATTATCATAATAATTGACCGGCAGCCGCTGCGTGTGTGCAAATATATCCGTACGCATCTTGCGCACGATACGATTCGCTGACGTCTGCAGCATTAGCCGCTGTCCGTAGGTGAAGACAGCTACGAGCAGCAAAAATCCGAAATACATAGCTGCTAGCTTCATTAACGCCGGAAACTCCGGCTTATAGAAGGAATACAGCTCTTGTGATGTAAGCTGTGTTACTGGATACGAGACCGTTTCGCCCGTTTCCTTGTTTGTCACTGCAAGGTTGTTCCCCTCTACGACACGTTTGCCTTGATCAGATGCCAGCGCATCCTCCAGCCAATAAAATTTGCGTCCTACCTGCAGCACGCGAACCTCCTTGCCCTTCTGTTCCGAAGCGGCAAAGTGATCCTCGCGCTTATACCATTTATCTTTATAAAGAACCGCATACTCTTGTTTTGCTTCGACTTCATGCCATTTCTTCTCAATGCCGAGAATATTCTGGTCAATCATCCGTTTTGCAATTAGCGGTCCTGCAAGCTCTGCGCATACAGCAAGCACGAGCAGAAGAAGCGCAAGCAGGATCGGTTTTTTATAAAGCATGGCGTATTGAAACAATCGTTTTCCTGTGTTGCCCATTGCTCTTCACGCCTCCAATTTATTACGTTTCAATAATAGCCTCAAGCTGCTGACGATCATACTGCTCGCGATACCAGCCGCCCATCTCCAGCAACTGCTCATGTGTGCCTTCTTGCACAATTCGTCCTTCGTCGAGAACGATAATCCAGTCCGCATGCTGTACTGCGGATAACCGGTGCGTCGTAATGAATGTCGTCTTGCCTGCTCTTTCTGTACGTATGCCCTCAATAATCTCGGATTCCGTCTTCCCGTCAACAGCTGACAAAGCATCGTCCATTAGCAATATTTCCGGATCAGCGATAAGGGCACGCGCAATACTCACGCGCTGCTTCTGTCCGCCGGACAATGCCACGCCCCGCTCGCCTACCATCGTCTCAAGTCCATCCGGCAAAAATTTAATATCTTTGGCGAATGAAGCCCGCTCGAGTGCTCGCTGCAAATCGGCGTCTGTGCCTTCTTTTAGGCCGTAGAAAATATTTTCGCGAATCGTCTTCGAGAACAAGATCGGCTGCTGCGGCACATATCCGACCCAGCCCAGCATGTCATCGATTTTCAAGCTGCCAAGCGGCTCTCCAGATATATGAATACTGCCGCGTCCGAGCGGATATTCCCGAAGCAGCTGCTTCAGCAATGTAGTCTTGCCGCTGCCTGTTCTGCCTACGATACCAAGCGTCTGCCCCTGCGACAATGCAAAGGAGAGATCAACCAAGTTATCGACTTGGGAGGACGGGTAACGGAACGTCACATTTTTAAATTCAACGGACGTTGGTTCATCTACTTTCACCTGCGTTGCTGCATCAGCAACATCAGGCTTATAGCCAAGTGTTTCACTTACACGATCGAGCGAAGCGTTACCGCGCTGCATAATGTTAATGAGCTCACCGATTGCAAACATCGGCCAGATCAGCATACCAAGAAACACGTTGAAGGATACGAGCTCCCCGAGCGTAATTTCATTATGGAATACAAGATATCCGCCATAACAAAGCCCGATCAAATAACTTGTTCCAACGAGTATTTTCATCGTCGGCTCGAATAACGCGTCGATGCGCGCAACAGCAATATTTTTGTTAAGCACTTCATTTGTTTTGGCGCTGAAACGTGCTTCGCTTGCTTCTTCCTGCACGAAGGCTCTGATAACCCGAACACCAGATACCGATTCCAGCACCTGATCGTTCAAATCGCCAAATGCGTCTTGCGCGTCCATGAAACGTTCGTGAATTTTTTTACCATAATGCTTCATCGCAAGCGCCATAAGCGGCAGCGGCAGCAATGCGGCAAGCGTAAGCTTCACGCTTATCAAGCCTGCCATAACAATTAGAATCGTAATCATAAATAAGGTCGAATCGATTAGCGTCAAAATACCGAAGCCGGCTGTCTGCGCAACCGCTCCTAAATCATTGGTCGAGCGCGCCATAAGATCGCCCGTCCGATTGCGTTCATAAAAGGTGGGGGTCATTCGTAAAAAATGTCCCATTAATCGTGACCGCAGCAACTTCTCCAGCACAAATGCTCCGCCAAACAGCTTGTAATGCCATATGTACGTAATGACATAGCCTACTACCGTTAGTGCGATCCAGCCGTAAAGCACGCGATTAAAATCGGCTTGACCGAGTAAATCCTGATGTATGCCATCAATCGTATAGCCAATAAGCCAAGGCGGGATGACATCAATAATTCCTGTTAGAACTAGAAGTGTTATAGCAACCGTATAACGCTTCCAATGCAATTTAAAAAACCAGCTTAATTTTTTGAGTACACTAAACATGCTTCTCTACCACACCTTCCGCTATCCATCCAAGCTTCGTTTACCTTCGATTTACTCCCGAGAACACAAAAAAAGCGTGTCGTCGTAACGACACGCTTCTTCCCCTCAAAAAAACGCGACTTAGAACATAGTCAAGTCTCGCGAGGTCATAGAAAAGGCGCATAATTACGATGACGTAATCATGCGCCTCTGATGATGGGGTTTACCCTTTAATCAAAGTGAAACAACGCGCGGATGGATTACGTTATTCATGTTCAAATGATGGTTATTCTTCGCTGCAAATTGATTGTAATCGTAAGTGTTCATGTAACGTAACCCTCCTCTCGCTAAAATATATTAGTCACTTTACCATCCATAGAAATTACTGTCAATACCGATTGGTAAAAAAACAAATTATGCCGAGCAAGATGGCAAATAGAATATATCAGCGATTGACGGTACAAGAACGGGGAAGGTAAAATGTAAAATGGCTCGCAGCAGCCACTTATTTTTGAAAGAAGGTGATTTTACAGCATGCGTATTAGAACTTATGCAATCTGCTTATATATCATCACGATTTACTGGATTTCGTTACATATTCCGAGTATGCACACCTTGTTTTTCCCTACCTTGGGTGCCTTCAGCCTGCTCTTCATCTCGCGTCCATTCGAGAAAGCAGAGCTTCGCAAAATCGCCGTTGGCGCCGTGCTTTCCTCGCTTATCGGCTCTTTATTTGCCCACTGAAACGCGAGCGCTCTTTCGCTGCTTCTCACGCTTATCATCGTTATTTTTTGCATCCGAACCTTCAAATGGAATGCGCCTCCGATTTTGGCCGTCGCACTCATTCCTTTTTTTACACATCCCACGTTATTCTGGGTCGTTCCCTTGTCCGTATGCGGATCGCTGCTCGGGTTATTGATCACCTTATCGGCTGCAGCATATGTCGAAAAAAGGTTTGGTTCCGTGCAATTGCCGTCATTTCTCAGCCGCAAACCAAAAACAGAATCCGATTCTGTTAATTGATTATCCCTTCCACTCCTCAGGCAAAAGCCGTTGATACTGGGACTGCAAATACCGATCGTCGATGAGCACGAGTGTGCCGCGATCGGTTTCCGAGCGGATGAGCCTTCCTCCAGCTTGCAGCACCTTGTTCATTCCCGGAAATACGTAAGCATAATCGTACCCATTCTTGCCCTGCTCGTTAAAATAATCCTTCAGCATATTGCGTTCTACACCAAGCTGCGGCAAACCTACCCCAACAACGATAACGCCGACCAATCTGTCTCCGACGAGGTCAACGCCTTCCGAGAACACGCCGCCCATCACCGCAAAACCGATCAAGGACTTCCCGCTCCCAGCCTGAAATGTACCTAAAAAACGATCCCGCTCTTCCTCTGCCATATCGGGCGTTTGCAGCAGTACCTCTGCATCCGAGGCCGCTCCTGTTGGAACAGACCATTCCTTCAGCTCCATATACGTCTCATAAACAGCATTCATGTAAGCGTAGGATGGAAAAAATACAAAATAGTTACCCGGCCGCTCACTCATCAGCTCCATAATCAGCTTCGCTATCGGCAGCTTAGATTGATCGCGGTCATGGTACCTTGTAGAAAGCGGATTAATGACTACATCAAGCTGTTCCTTCGCAAAAGGAGACGGCACTGCGAGCGTATAGTCATTTTCACCCGCTCCCAGCATGTCCATATAATACGAGACGGGAGAGAGCGTTGCAGAGAAATAGATATGCGAGCGATAACCCTTGCCCACCTGCTGCAGCAATTGAGAGGGATCAAGGCAAAACAGCTTAAGCCGAACATCGCTCTTCGAAAGCTCGATATAGACGACATAACGCTCATCAAATAACTTAGCTGTCCGCACAAAATTTTGCGCTGCAAAATAAGTATCCAGCAGCGTGCTGTCTCCGCTAACACCTATAGCGATCGCCTGTTCCGCAGCCGATGCGAATGCATCCACTAATGTGACCAGCTCCTCCGGCAGCTGCCGCTGAATCAAATGCGGCGCCCCATCGCTGCTTTTGCGCAGCGCGATGAAATAATCATTGATTGCCTTGGCGGTGCGATACCCCTCGTTATGCACGCCCTTCAGCTCTCGCTGCAGCGCAAGAAACGGAGCTTTCGTCAGCTCCGCAGAGAACATCTCCCGCGCTCGATCCACAAGATTATGTGCTTCATCCACAAGCAGCGCTGTCCGTTTCTTCATCTCCGCATATTGACGCTTAAATGAAATGCGCGGGTCAAAAATATAATTATAATCACAGACAACCGCATCCGATGCATACGCCAAATCTAGCGAAAATTCGAATGGGCAAACCTTATGCTTATGGGCATAGGCTTCGATAACAGGCCTCGTCATAATCGTTTCCTGCTCCAATATATCAAGCACGGCTCCATTAATCCGATCATAGTAGCCTTCCGCGTAAGGGCAATGCTCTTTCTCGCAGCGGACTTCCTCCTGGAAGCATATTTTATCCTTAGCCGTAATCGTCACAGCGTGCAGATGCAGCCCTTTCTCGCGCATAAAAATTAGGGCGTCCTCGGCTGCCGCTCTTGTTGTCGTCCTTGCTGTCAAATAATAAAAACGCTGCAGCATGCCTGCTCCTATCGCTTTGATCGTTGGATAGGTCGTCGATATGGTTTTCCCTATACCCGTCGGCGCCTTCGCAAACAAACGAACGCCTTCCTCAATTGATTTGTAGACCGCTCCGGCAAGCTTGCGCTGCCCTGCTCGGTACGTCTCAAACGGAAAAGCCAGCCCCTTAATGCTCTCGTTCCTTAGCTGCTCATGCTTGCGGAGCTGCTGCACATAGGGAGCATATCGCGCAGTAATCTCATAAACGTATTGCTCCAGCTCTACGAAGCTGACTTCCCGCATGAACCGCCGCTCTTCCTCTGTTTTCGTCTGCACATAGGTAAGCTGTACACGCATTGCGGACTGTTCATGCTCCTTAGCATACATGTAGGCATAAAATAGCGCCTGCGCCCAGTGGACAGGATAACCGTCCTCCGCTATACGATCCAAGTCACCGCCAGTCGATTTGATTTCATCTACGGTCAATATCGGGTCTGTTCCGAGCAGTCCATCACAGCGACCGTCCACGACAAACAGCAGATCATCCAATTGGATATCCGCTTTGACATAGACCTCCTTCTGATCCTGCTCACCATAGGTTAGCTGTACTCTCTGATGCGCTTTCGTGCCCTCATGCATCGTATCGATGGCATTTAGCCTTACGTCGATGCTGCCGCTCAGAAATACGTATTCGACTAAGTTTCTCACCGATATCGTGACCGTATCGTTTATCAGCATATTTTCCTTCTACCGCTCCCATAAAGAACATTTGTTCCTCTATTGTAACATAAGCATCATCATCATCGCACAACAGTTATGTTTGTTATTCGCTTGGCGAAGCTACTTATCGCATGTATTAAATCGACAAATAGACGTCAATATTGTATGGAATACAACATAGACGTCTATTATGGAAGCCTTATTCTCCAGCTAATCTATGCGGATCAGTAGTTAGAGCTCTTCCGTCTCATCCTCAGGGTGATTGCCGACACCATTCAATAGGTCAATGCCGTGGAATTCCTCACCGGGAGACGCAGGATCGATCGGACTGTCCTTCGCCATAACGTCCGCATCGGGCACCGAAGCCAGCTCCTCAGAAATTTCCTCTGGCGTATCAACCTCGTCGTCCAGCCCCGCACGATTATCCAGCGAAGMAGGAATATGAGATTCAAGCACGTGTGCATCGGGATGCTGCTTCTCCAGCAGCTCCGATGCATGAGGCACAGCTGCGCCACTCGCATCCTCCGTAAACAAACCAAAATCAGGATCGATATCCTTTTCCGTTGCTAGGCTTTTAGCATGCCGCACATCATGTTCATTATCCATTATAAAGACCTCCTTCTTCATATCACCTACCTTATACTACCCACTATCTGGGCGTTTCTAACCATAAGCCTACACACAAGCTAATATGGCTATCGTTGCGTTATCCTGGTAAGGCCTTTGTTCTGCAAGCACATGCTGCAAAATAAACGCTGCGGCAAGCGGAGGATATAAGCACGACGCCTCATCCAGCAGCTTATCTGATAAATCGTCATAGAGCCCATCGCTGCACAATATAACTAAATCGCCCGTCAAAAGGTGCAGCGGCTCTTGATTGGCATCGATTTCTGTTATGCGAGGGATACCTAAATAACTTGTTAACAAATGGCGCTCCGGGTGTGACTCGGCTTCCTCCTGTGTTAGATTGCCCGCCAAAACATACTCCCGTAACCGATTCGCATAAATATGATCCCTCGTTAGCGGCGTGAGCACTCCGCCTCGAAACAAATAAATACGGCTGTCGCCGGCAGATATCCAGTACAGCTCTCCTTGATGGATAACGGTCGCAATGAGCGTCGTTCCGACGCTCCATTCCAGCTCATGACTTAGCGCCATCTCATATACAGCTTGATTGGCAAGATGCAGCGACTGCTCCAATGCCCGCGGGATAGACTCCTCTGCTGATTTTGCTATATATTCATTCAGCATCGTTTGCACGGCAAGCTGCCCCGCCTCCTTCCCCATAGCGTAGCCGCCCATGCCATCCGCAAGCACAGCGAGCACACCGTGACGCTCAATAGCTTCTTCATCTTCGAGTGACGAGAAGCCATAAGCATCCTGCTGCTCCTCACGCTCGCCAATATGCTGTGCATGACCAGTGATGACCTTCATCGTGATGACAGCATTACGGCTATTCGATATTAACTCAGCGGCAGCGTTTGCGGCTCCAACGATCTGCTCGATTGAAGGTGTTTTTAGAGGGACGGGTGGCGGCTCCCATGCAGGCGTTACGGCAACCTCTGGCCTTGACTCCGTCTCCGCTCTAGCGGCTTCAACCACTCCATGGCTGCGATTGCTTATGCGACTGTTGCCAGCTGGCAGATCGAATACAATAATCAGGATTAGCAGGGCCCCAAACCCGATCATGCCAATTGCGATCGCTATCTCAATAATCTCTCCTTGCTCACTAGTCCACAGCTGTTCCAGCTGCTTATCCGGAATCGCCGCTACTCCGATATAGACGATTACAAGCAGCAATAAAACAATAGCCAAACCTTTAATGATCCCTCTTCTGTTCATTAGATCCCCGCCTCGCCTCAGCTTGTCACCCACCATCTACCATTTTATTTGCGTTAGCAGCGATTTATGCCGAAACCATAAGTAGCAAACGTGCATAATAAGCAACTTCTTAGACAGAAAGGAACCGATGCACAAAAAGAAGGTGCTTTCCAAAAAGGTAAGAAGCCATGCGGCACGCTCTCATCCGCCTCTGCTCCTCTCAACGAAAATTGAACTAAAATGTAGTCTTATTTTCATCAAACGCCCCCATTATTCAAAAATAGTGCTAGAAATTAGTCTTAAACKTYCRCATCACCAGCAAATCAGCATSATWTGGAGCCGTTTCAGCGAAAATAGAGCTAAAATATAGCCTTATTTTCTTCAAACGCCCCCATTATTCAAAAATAGAGCTATAAATTAGTCTTAAACGTCCGCATCACCAGCAAATCAGCATCATATGGAGCCGTTTCAGCGAAAATAGARCTAAAATATAGSCTTATTTTCTTCAAACGCTGCCATGAATCAAAAATAGAGCTAGAAACTAGGCTTATGTTTGTTTAACTGAGCACAGTTAAAATTAGTGAAGCTGTTTTTTTGAAAACAACCGCCTAAAAAGAAACAGAGGCTGTTCCAAAAGTAGATTTACCTACCTTTGAAGCAGCCTCTCGTTTAAAATTGCAGTTGTCTAAGCTAATAATCTTGCTACATCACTCAAACGATAATATCGCGATAGGACGCCAGCACATTGCCTTCCAAATCCGTCGCAAATAGAACCGAGCGTTCACTCTCCAGCACGAAGCTGTAACTCTTGTTGGTTTTTGCGTCACGCACAGTAATAGGACAGTCCATACCCGCTTCCGAGATAAAAGTATACAGGCTTCCCTGCTTAAATTGCAGCTTGCTGCCGAAGATCCCCGGGTGGTCTCCGCCTGCTTCCCATACGATGCCTGGCTTCAAATCCTCAGCCTCATGCAGCGCAGCCTCGTAAAGTGCTATAAGTGTATCCGTACGCTCGTTAAGCTCCAGCGGCAGCGGACACCACATGACTTTGCCTAATCCGTGGGCTATGGTACGAACGGTTGAAATGCCATCCGAATAGCTTCCGCTGCTGTCCAAAGTAATTTCTTTGTTCAGCTCGCCAATCTTCTTGCCTCCGAAAGAAGCTTTGAAGGTATGCTCGCCAATTTGCAGCGTTTCCTCCCGTGATATATTGCTCAAACGATACGGTCCTACAATCGATTCCGCCCGTGAAGTGGGCTTCCAATATTCATCCAGCCCAATAGGTCCGGTGAAGAGCAGCGTGCCTCCATGCGCTTCAACATGCGCAAGCAGCTCCGTCAGCGCAGCATCACTGAAATTGTGAGCGCTCGGAACGATAATGAGCTTTGGTTTGTCGCGCTGCAAGGTTTCCAAGTGAAACTCTCCAATGCCGCGATGCGGAAGCTTCATTTCGTAGCCCAGCACACGAGTCAAGTTTCCTGTCGCTTCGCAAGCAAAACGACGGCTGGAGAAATCATTGGAGTAAGGAAACACTACCGCAATCTCCTCTAGCTGGCGTTCCTCAAACAAGCTCGAAATGTGCCCAATAAATTTGCCGAAGTCATAGGATACATCCGCTTCCGGCTTCTGTGTCCCGTCAGCCCGCAGTGCACCGATATTCGACTCGCAAACATTGTCCATGAAATAGTTTGTATTCCACAGCCACTGCACCGCACCTGCGCCGCCTGCGGCAAAAGCATATGCATATTTGCGCTCCAAGATGTTCCTCAGCTCTTCCTCTGAACGCTTCGCCCGGTTATCCGGCATTTCCACATACATAATGCCCGTTTCTTGAATCAAGGTCGGCTTGCTAGGATCTTTGCCATATACGCTGTCCCATAGCAGCCTGTCATTCAGCCACCAAGTGTGTACGGTTGTGTAATCTACGCTTTCCGCATAAATTAGCGGAGAAGGACGCGGCCCCATGCCAAGCGCCTCGTCTTGGCCAACGGTCACGAGCTGACGCGGGGAAATGGCATGAATCGTTGCCGTAAGCTCCCCTACCCAGCGGTTATGCATATCCATCGTAAACCGTGTATAGTCCAGCCAGCGCGTGTTTTTCTTCAGCTTCTTCACGTCTTGAATATCAAACGCGATGTCCGTTTGCTCCGGCAAGGTGATCGCTTCAAAGTCCGGCAGCTCCGTGCTCGTCATATTCCACCGCGCCTGCAGCTTGCCAATCGATGCGTGCCGCTGCTTTAGCCAATTCACATAGGCTGCTTTTTCAAAAGGATCATGCATGGAGCGAGGCCCTGAGAAAATGCGCATATGATCAAATAATGAAGGCTCATTGATCAAATCCCACTGTACATTGGACGTGTGTTTATGCCTGGATACGATCGCTGCAATAAACCGTTTTTGTGCTTGTACGCTTCTTGGATCGAGATACGGATTTTTGCCTTCCCAAGCTTCGGGAGCAAAGGCGAAGAAGCTGAAGGTCATTTCAATCTCATGTTTAGCCGCTGTCAAAATAAAAGCATCTACAGCTCTGAGCAGCTCTTCCGATGCATGTCCATCCTCGAACATAAGATGCCGCCACGCCGTCCATAAACCGGTACGAATCAGGTTGATGCCGGGTTCCTTCATCGTCGCCATATCTTGATCCCAGATCGCGGCATTTGGCATAGACACGAATTTCCGGCCAACATCCGAGGTCATATACGTCATTCCTACAATCGGGAAGGGAGCGCCATTTTTCTCAAAATAATCCCGACCAACTGCAAGCGGCGTACCTCTCTCCAGCAAATCGCGGTCATACCCCCAGAAGCCCTGCCGCAGTACTCTTTTTTCTCCGCTTTCAGCTTCGGCTTCACATACAATCTCATACAAGCCCGGCTCAATAGCGAGCGGTACACTAAAACTCATATACTCGATTTCGCTTCCAACGCTCACGCTCAACTGATGCTCCCATACCGCCTTAGTCTCTCCTTGCTTATAAATAGAAATAGCCATCGACCAGTTCTCTTGCTTGCTGCTTTGCTCATAGCCGTATGCCGCTTTAATCTGCTGTGCTTGAAGCGTCAGATATGGTCTCTCTGCTTCATAATAAACCGCGTAGCTCGGTTTAATCCAAAGCTCAGTCACACCCCTTGAACAAAATGCCACCCATTCTGCAAGAGCATCCGCGCCTGCGCCCGACCAGAAACGGTCAGTCAGCTGTTGATTCACAAACAACCAGCGTCCGCCTGCAAAATCGCCCTTGTTATGCTCGATCAGAACGACAGGAGCCGATACCTCCCGGCCGCCTGCAGACATTCCCTTTAGAAGCGGACGAATGTGTGCATTCATCGGTCCCTGCGAGCCCGTAGCCTGATTCAGCTGATCCCGCTCATGCGTCACATGCAAAATAAGGCCAAACGTAGGTTCAATTGTGAACAAATGCTCTTTGCCCTGCAGCAAAGGCAGCTCCTGATTGTGGCACAATTCAGTCGAGCGCGTATGATCGACAGCAAGTGCCTCATGAATAAATAGTTCCTGATGGTACGCTGTCATCTCCTGCTGGACGTCCCACTGCTCGCCATCCCGGCTCACCGGCAGTTTAAAAGGGGCTCCGCCTGCATGAATCAATCCCCCGCCCCGCTTTACAAAAGCGAGTATTTCCGGCCATGATGCTTTCGGAAAATACGATCCGTGCAAATGAACGAGGCAGTTTACCCCGTCTTCTTTAAGAGCTGCTGACAATCCTTCCGCATCGGTTACTTTAAACAGACTATTCAGCTTTTGAAGTGCCTCTGTATTTGGCGCACAGCCGTCTAACGGAAAAGTAGGGTCATAAAATAGTACTGCTTTCATGGTTCTCGCTCCTATCATTTCTCTATTGTTTATGGATCTTTACTTTCCATGATCCGCTATTTATTRCATAATGGAAGACTAAGCATCATGATTGAACATGGATTACAATTACGTACTGGAGGCGAACACAGTCGTGTCAAAGCTCACAAATAAGTCAACTTCGTTGTCACGAGCCAAAATAAATTGGAATCATTTGAAATCAAGCTTACTTCTGAAATACGCCTTGTCGTACATACTTATCTTCCTAATCCCTTTGACCGGAGTTACCATATTCGTTTATGAAAACGCAGTCACTGGTCTTCGCTCTGAGATAGAACAGTCCAATGTGAATCAATTGAATCAAGTGAAAATGACGATTGATGACCGGATGAGAGAGCTTCAGGAAATCGCCAGCAAAATAGCCTACGACGAGCAATTAACGCCTTATATGGTTCGTGATCCCTATTTTGGCTGGGAAGCTATTCGTCAACTTTCTACCTACAAAGCCAACAGCAGCATTTTGGAAGATTTATTCCTATATTTCCATGATGATTCTACTATTTACTCATCTCGTGGCCTTACCAATGTAGATGTTTTATTCAGCCAAACCTATCAGTTTAATCAAGTGAGTAAAGAGGATTTACTTCATGACCTAAATGAAGCCAAAGGTCCGATTATGCGTCCTGCTGAGCAGGTCAACGTTAACTATCGTAAGGAATCTATGCTTACTCTGCTCGTTCCGATTATGCCAAATGATCCTTTTCCTTATGGAACCGTTGTCTATTTGATGGAAGAGTCCAAGCTGACCGGGGTCATGGATTCCATCCTCAACAACTTTTCCGGCAGCAGCTATATCTTTGATCAGGACGGCAAAATGCTGACGGCCAATAATCATGGAGCAAGCATGCCGCAGGGTGACTTAGCTATCCTCTCTGCTTTGCAGCCAGGCATTCACAGCCTGACACTGAACGGTGAGAAGCAGTCTGTTGTTGCTGTGCTATCGCAAGAGAATGGATGGACTTACGTCGCCGCAATGCCGAGCCATCAATTTTTCAGCCGTGTCGTTCACATTCAGACTCTGATTCTGCTTGTATTCAGCATCGTCGTACTGACGGGCATTGCCGCAGCTATGTTATTGGCCAAGCGTCAATACCATCCCATTAAAGATTTAATGGAGTTCGCCAAACAAAAGAGCAAAAGCACGGCATTAGATTCAGCAAAAATCAGCAACGAATGGGATTGGATCAAGCAGACCATTCATGATTATAATGCTCGAATAGATATACAGGTGCCTTATGTTCGCAATCAGTGCTTACTGCTTCTACTCAAGCATGGCAAGCCTGACGACCCAGAAATCGAGCAGCTAGTCTTGGATGCAGGACTTGAGCTTCCGCAGGGGCAAGGGTATTATTTCTCTGTTATTTTGGCTTGGAATGCTTCCAATACGGGCGAAAATTCCCGTCAGGAACGCCAGCAGATGCAGGAAATGCTCCATGAATTGGAGCTGCCGGATCTTCATTCGCGAGTTTATGGGATCGAGTTCTCCCCAGCAGAGCAATTTGCGTTCATGGTTAGCCTTGTACCAGCAGAGTCCGTACCTTTGCAGGAGCAGGTTGAACAAATCGTTGAGTCCATAAAGCTCATGATTATGGAAAACTCGCAGCTGCTGCCATCGCTAGGGGTTGGTACGCCATACGAGAATTTGGCAGAGCTTAATCAATCCTTTATCGAAGCGGCTACCGCGCTGGAATTCCGATTGGCAGGCGGCAATGGCCATGTCACTTACTTTGAACACTTGGCAGAGCTCAGCTCGCCTGATACAGAGACCTTCTGGATCTCCAAAAAATCGCTGCTCAAGCTAGAGCAAAGCTTAAAGCAAGGAAACGCAATCGTAGCCAGACAAATGATTAGCAGCATCATCCTTGATATGAAAAACGAGTCATTATCGGTATCCTTACTGCGCTGCTTTTGCTATGACCTGCTGAATGCCTTGCTGCGGGCAGCCTCTGAAATGGGCATGCACAGCGTTATTCAGCATATTTCTGCCATGGCAACCTTCGATACACTCGAAGAAACCGAACAAAAGCTGAACAGGCTTGCCGAACAAATTTGCGACCAGGTGGAACGAAATACCGAGACCGAGCAGCATTCTTTAATGGACGATATCGTAGCGTACGTGGATCAGCAATATGCGGATTACACGCTCAGCCTGGAGCATATCGCCTTGAAATACGCGATCTCAACATCCTATTTGAGCCGCAGCTTCAAAGAAAAAACAGGCCTCAACTTTTCACAATATATTTCGCGCTGCCGTATGGATGAGGTCATGCGCCTGCTGCTGAGCACCGATGCTCCACTTAAAGACATTATTGAGCAAGTCGGATACTTGGATACACCGAACTTTATTCGTAAATTCAAGAAAGAAACAGGCCTTACCCCAGGGCAATACCGTAAGCTTAATGCTCCCGAAGTCCACCATGTGGAGTAAAGCCCATCATTGTCATCATGCTCATAATCAAAGCCAACTCTTAAGCACCGTTTCCGGTGCAAGAGTTGGCTTATTTACTTGGATGTTAGCTCGTTTTCCAGCGGTCGTATGCCGTCTGATAAATCTCCGCCATCCGTTCTCCACCCATTTTCTTAATCGTGCCAACGTATTTATCCCAACCGCTAATCGAATCTTGACCTGTAATAAACTTAGCTTCCATTTGCATAACATACGTGCTCAGGTCAGAGCGAAGCTTTGTAACCTCAGCCGACTCTTCTGCAGTTAAGAACAAAGCTGGAAACGGAACTCTTGCACCGCGATCCAACAGCTTTTCTTTATTTTCCTTGCTTACCCACTCATCGAACTCTGTTTTCAAGCCCTTTGTAAGGTCATCACTAATTACCATAGGCGCGGCAATACCATAGTTAGGCGTAAGTGTTGAGCGGTATTCCTCCCGATCGCCGCCGCCTGGAACAGGCAGCCATTCCTTCGTCATTGTAGCCTTGTCAGTGTATTTCCAGAGCGTACCTTCAGGTCCTTTGTCAAACAGCATTGCTCCATCATAGGAGTACAAATAATCGACCCAACGCATCGATGCTTCCGGCGCTTTGTTGCTGCTCGTAATGGCGAAGGCGCCTGTTGAATAACCTCTATTTTTTGCAATTGCAGGAGCTGCTACCATATCGCTCTTCACAGGGCTGAACAGCACATCTTCGGTGTCTGGCTCGCCGCCGAGTGTAAAGTATGCATGCCACTCCGAGAACAATCCGACTTGATTGTTTTTAGCTTTTGCTTTCTTCTGATCATCCGTTTGAGAGAAGGACTCATGATCGAGCAGTTCCTCACTCCAAAGACGATTCATGTATTCCAGGTACGCCTTGTAAGGCTCTTCCATAGGCGTATAATGAACAACATCCTTGTCATCTACATAAATTTCTTCCTCATATGCGCCAAAAGCTCCTAGAATCCACGTCCGCAAATCTCTCATCTTCGAGGAGGAAGCGAGTGGAATTTCGTCTTTTTGGCCATTGCCGTTCGGATCCTCTTCTTTAACCCGCTTCAAATAAGTGTACAATTCCTCCGTTGTTTCAGGAATTTTCTTAATATCAAGCGCTTTCAGAAAGTCGCCGTTATACCAAAGCGGATTGCGGTACCATGGCTGGTTTAAATCAAATCTTGGCAAGGAGTAGATATGCCCGTCCGGTGCTGTGATGGATTTGCGAATATCCGGGTAAGTCTCAAGCAGCTTCTTCACATTCGGTGCATATTCGTCAATAAGGTCTTCCAGTGGAATAAGAATGCCTTGTCCACCATAATTCAGCTCCTCAGCCTGAGTTAGCTTTGCGCCAAACAATACATTAGGATAATCGCCGCTTGCAAAAACTAGATTTTTTTTCGTATCAAAGCTGTCTCTAGGCGCATTCAAATACTCAAATTTAATGCCCGTCAATTTCTCCATTTCATCCATTACCGGCATGTCATTCCAGTTCTGAATACCGATGTCCGGCGCCATTAGCGTTAAGGTAAGTTTCTCGTTAACGATTGGAAAACCTTCCTTATTCACGTTTGCAGCTGCTCCTGCTCCCGCTCCAGTCGTATTTCCTTTTTCCTTGTCGCCGTTCGAGCCGCAGCCTGCAAGCAATGTAACCGTCATCACACCTGCAAGCAGCAAGGACGCTGCTTTTCTTGATTTGTACATTCTTAAATCCTCCCTTTTTTTCTTCTATACTATTTAAATGATGCTATATAATAAGCGAAGGAATGTTTTCCTTCGTCCATTATCTCACAAAGTCCTTCGGAAAAGCTCCGAACAAGGCAACTAACCCTTTACAGAGCCAATCATGACGCCTTGTACGAAGTAACGCTGCAAAAACGGATAAACGGCAATGATCGGAAGCGTCGATACGATAATGACCGCATATTTGACCAAAGAAGCCGCATCTGCCTTGGAATTCATCGCCATTGCTACTTCACCGCTAACCGCGGCACCCGTAGTCTCTGCTGTCATTTCCTGCAGCACAAGAATTTGACGCAAAATCATTTGAAGCGGATATTTCGCCTCGTCATTCAAATAAATCAATGCAGAGAAATAACTATTCCAATGGCCTACTCCATAGAAGAGAGCCATAACCGCAATAATCGGTGAGGATAGCGGTAAAATAATACGGACAAATAGCTTCAAGTTCGTACAGCCATCCATATGTGCAGCCTCTTGCAGCTCCTTCGGAATCGTAGACTGGAAAAAGGTTCTCGCCACGATGATATTCCATACTGAAGCAGCGACTGGCAAAATAAGCGCACCCATGCTGTTAATGAGGCCTAGGTTTTTAATTAATAAGTAGCTTGGCACAAGGCCTCCGCTGAAGAACATCGTAACTAGAATGATGCCCATGAACAGCTTGCGCCCGATGAAGTCGGTTCTGCTCAGCGCATACGCGGCAGGCAAGGTAACGACTAGATTGAGCAGCGTACCCACGACCGTGTAAATGATCGTATTGAGATATCCGTTCCAAACTTTCGCGTTATCGAATACCAGCTTGTACCCTTCCCACGTAATCCCCTTCGGAAACAGCCACATTTCACCTGAATTGACGTATTTCGGATCACTTATCGAAGCGCTGACCATATAAAGCACCGGGTACAACACAACGATTAGCGCTAGTAGCAAATAAATATAGTTCAAAATGAGAAACAGCTTATCGCCCTTTGATTCTTTTACTGCTGTAACCATACGATTCTGCTCCTCCTTCCTACCAAAGACTGGTTTCGCTTGTGCGTTTCGCAATTTTGTTGACCATGATAAGCAAAAGCGCATTCACGACTGAATTGAACAAGCCCACAGCTGTAGAGAAGCTATACTGTGCATCTACTAGCCCGGTTCGGTAAACAAATGTAGAAATGACATCCGATGACCCCATATTTAATGGATTTTGCAGCAGCAAAATTTTCTCGAAGCCAACGCCCAAAATATTGCCCATGTTCAAAATCAATAAAATGGTGATGGTCGGTACAATTGTCGGCAAGTTGATGTGCAGCACTCGTTTGAATCGGCTTGCGCCATCGACGATAGCAGCCTCATGAAGCTGAGGGTCTACGCCAGACAATGCTGCAAGGTAAATAATTGTCCCCCACCCCGCGCTTTGCCACACGCCTGATAAGACGTACACCGTCTTAAACCATTTAGGATCCGTAAGATAAGCAGCCGGCTCCAAGCCAACCAGCTCGATTAGCCTCACAAGCATTCCCGATGATGGCGACAAGAAAGTGATAATCATCCCGGCCATAACAACGACAGAAATAAAATGCGGTGCATAAGTAACCGTTTGCACAGTTTTCTTAAAGTAGCCGTTCTTAATTTCGTTAAATGCTAACGCTAGAATAATGGGCAGCGGARAACCGATGGCCAGTTCATATAAGCTAATGCTGAACGTATTCCACAATAAGTCCCAAAAATAATAGGAGTTAAAAAATCTCTCAAAATGCTCGAAGCCTACCCACGGACTTCCCATAATGCCTTTTGTCGGAATGAAGTTCTTGAAAGCAATCTGGATACCGTACATCGGACCATAATGGAAGATAAGAAAGTACAGCATGACAGGAGTCATAAATAAGTAGAGCTCCCAGTTTTGCAGCATCTTTTTTGCGAGCGACTTGTTTCCGCTTGTCTTCTTGTTTAATGGAACAGCTTGCAATTCGTTTCCTTCCATCTCTCTCGAATCCTCCTCTCTCTATGTTGTTATTCGCAGCTTCACTCTACCGGCAACCGGCATTGTAATTGACTAGCGCTTACATTCCAAATTGTAGTCATTTTCACCATCAACGGTAAATATGTATGATCTGCATTGTCATTCGAAAACGCCGTAACCATAGGGTTTTACAGGCTTTTCACAATGACAGTTGTCCTATTTTCACTCATCAGAATGCTCTTAATGTGTTAGATATGCTGTCCAAAAATGGGGTGCAAGTGATACATATTGTGCTTTGCGGATAAATGTGTGAACCTTTCTTACGAATGCCTGTTTCTAAACAGCCGTTATTAATTATCCCTTATGAACACGCATACAATTCCAATCCAATTCAGGAGGCTTTTGACCGTGACAAACAAAACCGCCCATCTTATTTCGCACACGCACTGGGACCGCGAATGGTACATGCCTTACGAATACCACCATACGCTGCTCGCAGAGCTAATGAACGATTTGCTTCGCATCTTGGAAGAGGATGACAGCTTCCGCAGCTTTCATCTGGACGGACAGACGATCATTATTGAAGACTATCTACAGATTCATCCTGAGAAAAGAGAAGTGCTCGAGAAATACATTCGAGAAGGCCGAATTATTATCGGTCCATGGTATGTGCTGCAGGATGAATTTCTGACAAGCTCCGAGGCGAATGTCCGCAACTTGTTGATTGGGCATCAAGACGCTGCTTATTATGGCGTTATTTCAAAGCTTGGATATTTCCCCGATTCCTTCGGAAATATGGGGCAGGCTCCACAAATGCTGAAGCAAGCAGATATTGATACCGCTGTGTTTGGACGGGGCGTTAAGCCGACCGGCTTCGATAATATGGTTGGTGAAACGACCGGCTCCAACTATGAATCTCCTTATTCAGAAATGCACTGGACCTCTCCTGACGGTTCATCCGTGCTCGGACTGCTATTCGCGAGCTGGTACAACAACGGGATGGAAGTGCCGACAGATCCAGAAGAAGCAAAAGCCTATTGGACCAAAAGACTTGGCGATGCCAGCAAATACGCTTCTACGCCAGAGCTTCTATTCATGAACGGCTGTGATCATCAGCCTGTTCAAACCAACTTATCCGAGGGTATTCGCACGGCAAGCGAGCTTTTCCCGGACGTTACCTTTGTTCATTCCAGCTTTGAGCAATATATCGAGGCATTGAAGGGACAGCTGCCTTCTCATTTGACGACGGTCGAGGGCGAGCTGCGCAGCCAGCATACAGACGGGTGGAGCACGCTCGTCAACACGGCTTCCGCTCGGGTTTATTTGAAGCAGCTCAATCAGCGGGGGCAAACCTTGCTGGAGAAAGGCGCTGAGCCTCTAGCTGCACTTGCACATCTAGTCGGCGGCCAAAGCTATCCGCATCACCTATTGACCTATGCTTGGAAGACGCTTATGCAAAATCATCCTCATGACAGTATTTGCGGCTGCAGCGTAGACGAAGTGCATCAAGAAATGGTGACACGATTCGATAAGAGCCGCCATACGGCCGAATCCATTATAGCGGAGAGCCTGAGTGCAATTGCGGGACAGATCGATACGAGCGGAGTTAAAGCATGGGGAGAATCCAGCGTGCCCATTACTATTTTCAACATGACGGGTTGGGAGCGCAGCGGCACAGTAAGCGCGGAACTCATCGTTGCCAAAGCTTATTTCAAGGAAGGGCCTAACCCTGCTGCCATTGCTGAACGGCTTGAGAAGCTCCCGCTTCATTTGGAGAATGGGGCTCTGCTGGATGACGAGGGTTATGCGATTGCTGCCAAAGTGGAGGATTTAGGCGTTCATTTCGGTTATGAGCTGCCGAAGGATAAATTCCGCCAGCCTTATATGGCTCGCAAAATAAAGTTAACGTTTGAAGCAAGCCGGGTTCCGGCGCTTGGCTTCAAAACGTATGCATGGCAAGAATCCGCTGCAGCCCCGGCTTTAGTGGCTAACACATCACTAATCGCCAGCCCAAGCGGCATGGAAAATCAATATATTGCTGTAAGCTTTGAAGCAGACGGCTCTTATCATTTAACAGATAAAGTAACCGGGAAAACATTCCAAGGACTTGGCATTTACGAGGATTGCGGCGACATTGGCAATGAATATGTATTCCGGCAGCCTGAGGGAGAACAGCCTCTTACGACCAAGGGTATTCCGGCAACTATAACCCTTGTTGAGAATGAAGCTTATCGGGTCACGTACGAGATTGTTCATGAATGGGCAATTCCAGCCAGAGCTGATGATACATTCACCACTGAAAAACGAAAAATGGTACGTTTCCGCGATCGGCAAGCCCAACGAGTCGACCATATGGTGCCGATGCGCATCGTCACTCGCGTTAGCCTAGAGCAATGTGGCAAAAGTCTGCAGCTGGAGGCATCCTTCAATAATCAGGCCAAGGATCATCGCCTTCGCGTATTGTTCCCAACTGGGCTGAATTCGGACAAGCATTTGGCTGACTCGATCTTCGAGGTCGCTTCCCGTGATACGACACCAGCGGAGGAGTGGATAAATCCAAGCAATGCACAGCATCAACATGCATTTGTTAGTGTGTCCGACGGCGAAAACGGCTTAAGTGTCGCTAATAGAGGTCTTAACGAATACGAAGTGCTTCGTGATGGATCTAATGCCATAGCTGTTACGCTTCTCCGTTCTGTTTCTGAGCTGGGAGATTGGGGAGTATTCCCGACACCAGAGGCGCAGTGCCTTGGCGAGCATACCGT
The DNA here is from genome assembly GCF_052115145.1 of Paenibacillus sp. 2TAB26. NCBI lineage: Bacteria > Bacillati > Bacillota > Bacilli > Caryophanales > Paenibacillaceae > Paenibacillus > Paenibacillus sp. 2TAB26. The sequence continues at coordinate 90,378 of NZ_JBFRGC010000001.1, read as the reverse complement.
AGAGTTCTCCCTATTCCCGCACGCCGGCGATGCTATTTCTTCGGAGGCATTTGTGGAAGCTTACCAATTCCAAGCGCCTTGGTTCCACCTGCAAACCGGAAATCAACAAGGCTCGCTCCCGGCAACCTATGAGCCACTGAAGTGGGAAGGCAAAGGGTTCGCTTTGTCCGCCTTTAAAGTGTCGCAGCAAAGCGGCGATGTCATTATTCGTTGGTATAACCTTGCGGGCGAGCCGCAGGAGCTGGCGTTTGAAGCTAATTTTGGCGTAGATCATATTTATCAAAGCGATATTTTGGAACGGCGCCAAGAGGCCGCGAGCATTCAGAACAGCTCTGTACGCCAAACCATTGGAAAAGCAAAAATTATAACCTACTCATTACAATTGAACTAATCAGGAGGCAAACCTTATGAAATTACCAGATTCCATTATTAACGTATTAGCTGAGGCGGACCAGCGCCTTGCGCATCGTCCCAAGCTGCAAAAGCTGTTCAAAAATTGTTTTCCAAATACGCTGGAGACAACGATCGAGCTGATGGACGATGGCACTACCTTTGTCATTACAGGAGATATTCCGGCGATGTGGCTGCGGGATTCTACGGAGCAGGTTCGTCATTACATCCCTTATGCCAAGGAGGATGCTGAACTGCAGCGTATTATTAGCGGCGTAATTCGCCGTCAAATGTTCTATATTAATATAGATCCCTATACGAACGCATTTAATGAGACGGCAAGCGGCAAACATTATAATGCTGGCGATCAATCGGATATGACAGCTTGGATGTGGGAGCGCAAATATGAGCTGGATTCCTTGTGCTTTCCTACTCAGCTCGCCTATATGTACTGGCAGGAAACGGGCAAAAGCGATATTTTCGACGATGCCTGCTATCAAGCCTTAAACTCGATTGTCCATGTAATCAAAACAGAGCAGCGGCATGAAGAGAAGTCCCCTTACCGCTTCGTGCGTCCAGGCTTTAAAGAAACCGAAACGCTGCAAAATGACGGGTTAGGACTGCCGGTCAACTACACAGGTATGTCTTGGTCGGGCTTCCGTCCAAGCGATGATGCTTGCCTGTTCGGCTACAACATTCCTTCCAACATGTTTGCCGTCGTTATTTTGGGCTACATTCGGGATATTGCAGATCAAGTGTATGGCGACAAAGAATTGGCTGCAAGAGCAGAGAAGCTGCGGCAGGAGATCGACTTCGGCATCAGAGCGTACGGCATCGTCAATCATCCGGTATTCGGCAAAATTTATGCTTATGAAACGGATGGGTATGGAAACTACTGTCTTATGGATGACGCGGGTACACCTGGACTGCTGTCTATTCCTTATTTCGGCTATGCGCCTGTGGACGATCCCATTTATCAAAACACACGCAGGTTTGCGCTGAGCCATGAAAATCCGTTTTACTTTGAAGGCAAATTTGCCAAAGGCATAGGCAGCCCTCATACGCCTGCCGGGCATGTATGGCATATGGCTTTGTCGATGCAAGCGTTGACTGCTGATAATAATGAAGAAATAAAAGAGCTTATCGATATGCTCGTGAATACAGATGCAGATACGGGCTTTATGCACGAGGGCTTCCATCCGGACGATCCGTCCGTATTCTCGCGAGAATGGTTCGCTTGGTCCAACAGCCTGTTCGCCATGTTGATTTGCGAGGCAATGGATAGAGACATCGTATAGTCTCGTGTACGGGTAAGTCTCTCACGAATAAGAGGCAGCCCCTTAGGTCAATAACCTAAGGAGCTGCCTCTTCTATTATAGAAGATACGGGAGCATCATAATCTTCTGCTTGCTCAAAATATTATTTTTTCACGATATCCTGTACCGCTTTATCGAATTTTTCAAGCAATTGATCGCTAGTAATTTGCTTGCCGAGGTATTCTTGCATTGCTGCACCCCATTGCTGTGTAATGCCGTCAGGGAAACGATCCCAGTTCCAGCTTTTCACTTGCTCAGGATTAGCATTGGCGAAGGTCGCGAAGTCGCCGCCGATTTTGCCTACCGCTTCTGGGTTCGGCTCGATGGAGGACAATGCCGGTACAAATTTGAAATCGGTTGATATGAATTTTTTGCCTGTTTCCGAAGTAACCATCCAGTTCAAGAAGGCTTTCGCTTCTTCGACTTGGTCGGATTTGCTGTTGACAATCCAGTTGTTCGGTACGCCGGTAAATACGTTAGGCTTGCCTTGAAGAGGGACAGCCATCATGCCAAGGTTAAGCGCGGGATCAATTTCATCAATCATGCCTTGAATCCAGTTGCCGTGCTGAATCATGGCATATTTGCCTGCTGCGAACTCCGCTACCTGCGTATTGTAATCCGTTGTCAGCGCATTGTCTTGACCATTCGCGAACATAATGTCCACTAGGCGAATCCACTGCTTCATGATCGGATCATCTTTCAGCTTCACTTTGCCCGCTTTCACATCTTCAATAAATGCCGCAGGATCAGCTTGGTTAGCGAATGCGATATTTAGCGTATGAATGCCCATCGACCACCACTCCGAAGTAAGCGCAAATGGAATGATGCCAGCATCCTTCAGCTTTTTAGCTGCTGCTTCTAGATCCTCGAGCGTTTGCGGCAGGTCGGTGATGCCTGCTTTTGCAAATAGATCCTTATTGTAGGTGAAGCCATAAGCTTCAAGGTTCATCGGCATGCCAAGCAGCTTGCCGTCACGCGTAATTTGCGCTTTCGATGCTTCAACCAAATCCTTTGCCCAAGCCTCGCCAGTCAAGTCCGTCGCACGGTCCACGTAAGGATCGAAGCCTGCCCAGCCGCTTGAGTTGAAAATTTCCGGCTCCTCGCCGGCAGCCAGCTCTGCTTTCAGCAATGCGCTGTAGTCTTCCCCGCCGCCGTGTGTCTCGATTTCCACTTTTACGCCGGTTTCCTTCTCGTATTCAGCAGCCATTTTGGCAAGTGCATCAGCTATCTCTACCTTGAATTGAAACACTTTAATGGTAACGTCCTTCTTCGGCGCTGCCGTCGCTTCTGTTCCACCGTTTTTTTCAGTTTCTTTTGGTGCATTTGTTGCTTTCCCGCTGTTGCCGTTGTTGCTTCCACAGCCGCTTGCCAGAACGATGAGCATAATAGCAGCTAGCATAAGTAAGGAAACTTTTTTCATCTTATGACCTCCCGCAAATTTTATATATCATTTCGTTTTTGTATCGCTTACATCGTCATTATAATTGTGCAACAACGTGGCACAACACCGAATATATTGTACTTCTAGGTGTAAAATGTTGATAACTTCCATAATAAAACTTTTTATCGTTAACCTTTAACTGAACCGGCTGTAATTCCTTCAATAATGTGCTTTTGCAAAAATAAAAAAAACAAAATAATCGGAATCGTACTAAGCGTGAGTGCAGCCATTGYGAGATCCCACTTGCGCAAATATTGGCCAAAAAACTTTTGCACGGCGAGCGGAATCGTAGTCAGCTTATCATTTATAACGAGCACTGGCAGCAAATAATCATTCCAAATCCACAGCACGTTCAAAATAATGACCGTTACCGTGATCGGCTTCAGCAGCGGAAACACGATACGCCAGAACACGCCGTAAGGTGAACAGCCATCCACAACCGCCGCTTCCTCTACCTCTAGCGGAACAGATTTAATGAACCCATGATACAGAAACATCGATAAGGAAATGCCGAAGCCCATATAGCATATAACGATACCATACAAATGTCCGCGCAATTCGAACATCGACGTAATGCGCATCAGCGGCAGCATAACCGATTGGAACGGAATGATCATGGCAGCAATAAGCACCGTCAGCAATATTTTATTAAAGGTCGTCGGACGCCTAACTAAGCGATAAGCCATCATGGAGCTGACGATGACAAGCATAAGGACGCTAATCGAGGTCACCATAAACGAATTCAGAAACACCGTCGGAAAATCGATAGCAACCCATGCGCGCTTGAAGTTGTCCAGCCCCAGCTTCTCTGGCAGCGAAGCGGCGTTGAGCAAAATAAATTTGAGCTCCTTGAACGAGTTGATGATCAAAAAGTAGAACGGTGCCAAGAAAATGAGCGCAGCCGCGATACCTATAATTTCGAGCAATAAAATGAGAGGTGTGTAGCGCTGTTTGTTTTCCATTACGCCTCCACCTCCTTCTTCTTCGTGAACCATACCTGCGTGACTGTAATTAAAGCTACGCCGAAGAAGAATATCATCGCTTTCGCTGTTCCAAGTCCATAACGGTTGTTAACTAGCCCTTCGCGGTAAACGTTTAGCGCAATCGATTCCGTTGCATTGCCAGGACCGCCAGCGGTGAGCGACAGGTTCAAATCGAACATTTTGAATGAGTTTGATGTCGTAAGGAACAAGCAGATCGTAATGGCTGGCATAATAAGCGGCACGGTGACCGAACGCAGCATTTGCCAAGCTCCTGCCCCGTCGATTTTGGCGGCCTCGATTAAATCCTTCGGCACACTGATCATAGCTGCGATATAAATAATCATCATATACCCTGCCGTCTGCCATACGAATACGATAACGATGCCCCAGAAGGCAGTATTCGGAGTACCTAGCCACTGAAGGTTAAAAAATCCGAAGCCCGTCGCTTCGCCGATAGCACGAAAGCCCCTTACGAATATAAAATACCAAATGTAGCCGAGCAGCAGTCCCCCGATTACGTTAGGCAGAAAAAATACGGTTCGCAAAATGTTGCGGCTCTTCAGGTTTCGCGTAAGCAGCAGAGATAACAGAAATGCCAGCAGGTTGGTGACGATAACCGCGGCAGCCGTAAACTTAGTCGTAAACCAGAATGCATTCCAAAAACGCTCATCGTCCGAGAAAATCTTAACTATATTTTTCATTCCTACCCATTTGGCGTTGCCGAGGTCCATCCCGTTCCATTCCGTAAAGGTGTAGTAAAAACCCATCACGAATGGCGCAAGCACAATCAATATAAAGGCAATGAGTCCCGGTCCAACAAATACCGTTTGCTGTATCCATTCGTTCCACTTGATTTTTTTGGACATCATTCTCGTCCCCTTTCTCTTCCCTATGTGTCAATGTATCTGTTGATATTCACAGTATAAAACCGAGTCCCCCATCAAACCACAGAGGATGATGATAAGGTAGGTGGACTATATTGACCATCCGCAGCAGGATCGGTTACTGTGTTTATGCAAGAGTGACTTAGACAGAAAGCGGGCGATTGTGATCATGAATACGATTAAGCCATTTAACACGATTCGCAAAAAGCTCATGCTTTTGCTGCTCGCAGCTACGATTTTGCCGATTGCAACCTCGATGATTATCTCTTATAATGCGACAACCAAATCGATTACAGAGGATGCGATTGCCCGCAACAATCGACTGCTGTCGCTCGGGAAAACCAACATTATGAACTACATGAACAACATCAATCAGAAGTCGCTCGCTGTCTACAACGCAATGAACGTTCCGCGCTCTTTGTACTATATTTTAGAGCACAGCATGGAGGATGAGGTATTCCCGAACGATATTACCGACGTCATTCGCAATCGCAACCTGCTGAAGGATCATTTATACAACATGTATCAAAGCGTCAGTGAGTTTCATAAAGTAAGGCTTTATGCGGTCAACCAAAACGCAACGTATCTACTATGGAATGACGACATTAAGGTTGGGCGAAATAATGTTCCCATTCCACAAACCTTTAAGAAAGCATATATAGAGCCTACACATATGAGCCATAATTACGGACTCGTTGACCTCAAATCTTCGGCAAGCGAGGAAATGGTATTTACGCTCCATCGTCCGATCTTCCTCGCCCCAAGTGATGAGCTGCTTGCTGAATTGTCTATCGATGTAAGATTGAATGTATTAGAGGATTTAAATCGCCAGCTCTATGACGGCGGTGAGGAAAGCTTCTATATCGCGGATTCCAATGGTCAAATCGTGCTTTCTTCAGATAAAAACGAAATCGGTACGTCTGCTAAACAGAGCTGGCTGGGAGCGATTTTGGGCTCCGGGCAAGACAGCGGCCATTTTGACTGGAAAGAGGAATCGTTCAAGGGCATGATTTTTTATGATCGGATTAAGACGCCTTACATGGACTGGTATTTAATTAAACAGACGCCCTACAAGCATCTCTTCAGCGCTGCTGATCGGATTGCCCGCATTAATACGGCAGTCGGAATCGCTTTTCTAGCCATTGTCGTATTAGCCACTTTGTTCATTTCAATTCGGTTTACGAAGCCGCTGCTTCGCTTAATCGGTTACGTGAACAAGATAGAGACGGGCAATTTGAATGTATCTATTGACATACACAGCAATGATGAAATCGGCCTGCTCGCAAGGCGATTCCGCTCGATGATGCAGACCATCAACAATCTCATTTTGACCGAATATCGGCTTGAGATTGCCAATAAAACCAATGAGTTGAAAGCGCTGCAAGCTCAGGTAAATCCACACTTCCTCTATAATGCGCTGCAATCGATTGGAACCGTTTCACTGCAGCACGGCGACACCAAAGCGTATTCACTCATTACGTCTCTTGGGAAAATGATGCGCTATCAAATGAACGCCATGGATTCGGTCGTGGAACTGCGCCGGGAGCTCGATTATGTTCAGGCCTATCTTGATCTGCAGAAACAGCGTTTTGATACAGCTCTCCATGTGCAGCTGCTAATTGACGAGCAGACAAGGCAAATACTCGTTCCAAAAATGATTTTGCAGCCGCTGCTTGAAAACTTTTTTAAGCATGGGTTTGTGCAATCATCGGAGGAGCCTTCGGAGCTTCTGATAACCAGCGTTTTGGATAAGCAAGGGGAATGGCTTTCGATTACGGTTCAAGATAATGGCTGCGGCGCAACAGAGGATCGGCTGCAAGAGGTGCGGCTTCAACTGGAGAAAATGCCTCCAATCGGAACCGGGCAGCCGAATGATCAAGAAGAAGGCGGCATTGGCCTGCCTAACGTGCTTTCGCGTCTGCGCCTGCATTTTAACAAAACAGCTGCTATGGAGCTGCGTCACGTGAAGCCGCATGGCTTTTCCGTTACGATTCATATTCCGCTCGCAAAGGAGAATGAACGATGAAGGCATTAATCATTGACGATGAGAAGCATGTGAGGGAAGCGATACGGCTGCTCGTCCCTTGGGATGATTACGGCATCGATACACTGCTTGAGGCACAAGACGGTATCGCCGCTACTGCATTAATTCGCACGGAACGGCCAGAAATTATTTTTACCGATATGATGATGCCCAATATGAATGGCACGGAGCTGCTGCAATGGGCGGCCGAACATGCGCCTGCCAGCAAAATCATCGTCATTAGCGGCCATGACGACTTTAGCCTCGTTCGCCATGCGGTCAAATACGGCGGAATCGATTATATTTTGAAGCCCATTGATGCGGAGCAGCTCGTTAGTGCATTATCGAAAGCAGTGAGCTGCTATACCTTGGAGGAGCAGGAGCGATGCCGCAAAACGAGGATGAATATCGAGCTTAATCAGCTTAAGCCGATGTACTTGGAGCAATATTTTTCAGCAATGATCAACGAACCTGGCTCCTACTCTAATTTTGCTGAAACACTCAGACTGGAGTTAGGGATTACGAAGCCTATACCTCGTGCACGTGTTGCACTGGTCAAGCTTGAGCTTGCTTCTCCGTTCATCAGAGAGAAATTTGCCTCAGGACTCGATTTGCTGCTGTTCTCTTTGACGAATATTTGCAATGAATTTCTAAAGGAAAAAGAAATCGGCTTCGCGCTTCGCCACCGCGGACAGGAGCAGGAGCTATTGCTGCTGTTTTGGGGAGATGGCGAGCTGGCGCCTGCGTTAATCAAGGAAATGAACGATGCGATATTTGTGATATTGAAGACGCGGTTTCATTTTGGACTCGGGCATGCTGCAGCCTTTCCTTCATCAGCAGCCACCGCTTATCAACAAGCGAAGCATGCGCTTTTGCGCCGGAATTTGCTCGTTAACGATTCGTATTGCCATACTTTTGAGGCAGCTGTCCATCAGCACAAAAACACGCTTCTGCTCTTTAGCGAGCATGAAGAAAAAATAAAATTTGCTGTGCAGAGCGGCAACAAAGAACAAATCCGCCGCGCTTTAAAGCCTTGGTTCGATTCACTTGATCAAGCAGGATTCATCTCGCAAGAGCAGCTAATGAACTGGCGTCAGCAATTCGAATTCGCCAAATCTATATGGGAATACAAAAGCGACAAAAACAAAACTGGAAGCAAATCAGATTTAATTGAGGATCAGGCACTCTTATCCTTGGATGCCAATGGATTTTTTGATTACGAGCAGTGGAAACAGGGCGTTTTTATAGAAACGTGTGATGTTTCCTTGCGTTTGGCTGAACATGACAAGGAACGCAGTGTCATTGAGGACATCGCTGCCTATATTGAACAGCATCCTCACGAGGAGATCACGCTGCAGGATATATCCGAGCGCTTTTATTTAAGCAGAGAATACATTTCGCGCAAATTCAAGCAGGAGACGAATGGCAATTTATCCGATTTTATTGCGGAGGTTCGGATCAAGCGGGCAAAGGAGCTTTTGGCGAACGGGCAGTTAAAGATCGCTCAGGTTGCAGAGCTGGTAGGCTTTCAGGATGAGAAATATTTTAGCCGCGTCTTCAAGAAACGTACGAACTGCTCTCCCAACGACTATAGGAAACACCATTACAGCGGAGATAGTTAGCAGGAAACTACTTTCGCTAAGGATTAAAGTCAGCTCCATAAATTGATTCAAAGGCAAAAAAAAGCTGAGCCTCGTTCAATTGGCGTTAACCAACCGAGCAAAACTCAGCTTCTCTTTGTCTAAGAAAGACACCTACATAATCGGTGTACCCTTCTTCAACGTCTTCATGTCACTATTGGAGTTATTGAGCGCGGGCAGCATCTTCTCGCCACTGACCATTGGTTCATGGCAGATTAAACAAGTAGGAACGTGATCAAACGCAAAGTTATCGCGCATCCAACTGTTGCACCCTTCCGTCTCGCATGTCCATACCTTCGTGTTTTCTTCCGGAATTTCTTCAAGCGGTTTTTTACGATTGTACATATGGTCAGCCCCCTTCGCGATAAAAAAGGAAAAACTGCCTCGAACTTAGAGTAAGGGGCAGTTATCATTTATAAACAGCAGTGTATTGTGAATATTTGCTTCAAACTTGCAATTGATTTTATTGTACCATATTTCGTCCAATAAAGGCAAATATCAGCCTATATTTTAGCGCCTTTTTTTTGGAGAGTGGCAGTAATGCACAAACAGCTGCTCAATCGGTTTGAAATACAAATGCCCATCCTCCCAAGGTTGAAAATGAAGATCCATTCTAGAATCGCTCCAATTGGCAGGAGTCCCTGTCGTACTAAGCTTCCCTGGCAATATGGGCTCCTCGACGACGGCAGGAAATTCCTGATAACCAAACAGCAAATTCTCATGCATCGCAATGATTTCATACTTCGGCCCATGGAAAGCCCGCTCCTCTTGGAGCTGATAATGAAAGTAAATATAGCTTGCTGCCATATCCGGCTTTAAATGCGCCACTCTTCCAACACGCCGTTCAACTGTTTCTTTGCGAAGCCAATGTTCAAAGCTGGCTGGCTCGTTGAAATGGAAGACATCAATCATCGGAATCCATTTTCGCGCAGCTGACTGTCCGGGCCAATTCTCCAAAAAAGCAGCCATCTCTGGAAGCAGCTCTTCGGGCTCGAGCACTCGATCGATGCACTCACAATAAATGAACACATTTCGCTCCCATTGGAAGCAGCCAACCGTCATAATCTCCCCTTGCTCTATTAGCTGTTGTACAGCATCTGACTGTTTCGCCGCTTCGATGGCTTCCATCTCGAAGCCTTCTTTCATTTGCGCCCTCGCTATGACTCTAAACATGATTATTCTCGCTCCGCTCGTACGATCAATTGAAGTGCAATTGAATTTAAAGATTCCCTGTATAGTTAAACGTGAATGACTGCATCAAAGTTGTATATATCGGTATCATAAGGGAGCCCAATGCTACAATCAATCGATTTTCTCAAAATAAGTGACGCTAACGCCAGTTTTTTTGAATGTTGGATATTCTAATTAAGGAAGTTGGAAAGAATGCCAAAAAAACGAGGAGGAAATACAATTGGAAAGCACAAGTGAGTTTGTCCAAAAGGTACAGGCTACGCAGCGTAAAGCCGAACTCAACAAAAGAAGAAACGGCAACGGCAACCCTGCAGAGAGACTTGTAAATAAGCAGCACAGCACCAATAAATAAATGATTGGATAAGGCTTCGATAGGGTGCTGTCGCCGCAGGGTGGCAGCACCTTTCTTGCTTTGCAGAGAAGGTCATTTCTTTCAGCAGCTGGACAACTCCGACATGTATGGACACAAATAAAAACCAGCCCTACATGTGGAAGCATGTCTGACTGGCCTATGTGTACAGCAAATTGATAATTGCACATGATTGCCTTGTGCTTTTAAACCGAATACTCGTGAGGGTAGTAGGGGATATGAGAATCCGCTACAATCGTGAGACTGTTCTCATCAGTGTTATATTCAACTGGACCGTCTTTGACGTAATACCACGTCTTTAACGTGGGCTTATCATCAAACTCTTGGAAAACAAACACGTTCAGCTCCGCTTTATGTGCAAGCAGCTCTTCGATACTTTCGCTCCATGGCACAGAAACCGTGAATCGCCAGCCTTCCCCCTGTGGAACAAGCGTATAGGGCACTTCCAGCTTATTCGAATCAATAAACATCCGTCCACCCACCGCATGTTTAACAAGAAACGTTTGTTTCATTTTTATCCCTCCTTAAAGTTTGCGAATGCAAACTTACTTCGAAAGCGTATGCTTAAAGTTTGCGAATGCAAACTTACTTCGAAAGCTAAGGCAAATCGATCAGCATAAAAAAGGCTGGAGCCGCAGCGGTGAGTGTAAGCTCCTCAGCTGCCTCAATTTGTGCCTCATCACCGGTCATTAGCGTTTCGCCGTGAACCGACAGTTCACCTTCAATAATATATATAAATTGCTTGCGTCCCGGATCGACAACGTATTCGAGCTGTTTTCCTTGCTCCAGCTTGCTCAGATAAATCGTCATATTCTGATTTATCGAGGCAACCTGTTCCAAAACCTGATTTGAAACGACAGGAAGCAGTGCATTATGCAGCTTGTCTACATCGAATCGGCTCGCTTCATAAGAAGGTTTCGTTCCTCGTTCCTGCGGCATGAACCACAGTTGGAGCAAGCGCAGCTCTTGATCTTCTGATGCGTTAAATTCCGTGTGGATAACGCCCGTGCCAGCTGACATCCGTTGCACCTCGCCAAACGAGGACACGACAGAGTTGCCCATGTTATCCTCATGTCTAATGCGACCATTCAATGCGATAGATACGATTTCCATGTCGCTATGTGGATGCGCGCCAAAACCTTTTTCCGGAGCCAAATAATCGTCATTGCACACACGCATCACACTAAAGCCTGTTCGATTCGGATCATGATAAGCTCCGAATGAGAAGCTTGGGTGGCTGCGCAGCCAGCCTAGATCCGCCGAATGCCGCGATGCCGCGGGGAATACGTCGATCATCGTCTCTCCTCCAAACAAGTTTTTATTTACTTACTTATATATAGCAGTTTTTCATTCTCTGAGCAAGCTTAAAATTGAACAGCGTTCAGCAGCGGCTCGAAACCATCGATATGGCAGCCTACTATATCTCCGCCGCGAATAATGACAGCACCTGGTGTTCCAGTCATCATAATGTCGCCCGGCAGCAGCGTCATCACTCTGGAATGAAAAGCAACAGCTGCAAAGGGGCGAAACTTCATATTGAATACCTTATTGCGATGTGCGACCTCACCATTAATTGCGGTTTCCACATTCAGCTCTAACAAATCAGGAAACTCATCCTTCGTAATAAACTCCGGCCCGAAGCTGAAAAAGGTATCGAAGCTTTTGGCCCTCGATAAAAACCTCTGATGTCTAGCATGAATATCAGCTGCCGTAACATCAATTGTCGTCGTATACCCGGCAATGACGTCATACACTTCAGCTTCTGATATATTTTTGCAGGTTTTTCCGATAATAATGCCGAGTTCAGCTTCTGCTGTGATTTTCCCAACTCCCTCTGGAATTTGTATCGCATCAAGCGGGCCGATAATCGTCGTATCCGGCTTGATGAAGCTGACTGGCTCTTCATTTGGGTCCGCCAACGCTAATTCTGCCGCATCCTTTACGTAGTTCATGCCGATACCCCAAATTTTGCGAGGGTGACGGTATAGCGGAGCGTACTGTACCTCCTCATAAGGAATCGCCGGCAATCGCTTCAACTTTTCCTTCCCTGCTCCTTCGTACCATTTTGTTAAAAACTCCAGCTCGCCCAAACGAATAAGCTCGAACAGCTCTGTACTCCAGCTGGCATTCTCCGCCTCATTAATCGTTTCTATAAGAACAAGGCCCTTTGCACTTGGTATCGCAGCGAGCTCCTTGCCATTCCTTTTTACTGTTGATATTTTCATTGCCAGCAGCTCCTTTTCTTTAGCTTAATGGCTTTATTCGTATCGAGACGTGATCAGCGACCCATTTCAACAGCCTCATATCCTGACTTCTTCCCGCAATGAAGGAGAGGCCAATTGGACAACCCAGCTCGCCTGCAATCGGAACCGTAACCTGCGGCAGCCCTGCCAGCCCTGCTAAACAGCTCATTTCGAGCGTTTGAGCACGACGCTGCTCAACCTCCAAGCCCGATAATCCGAGCAGCGGCGCTATCGCAGGCACGGTCGGCACAACGAGCACCGTATCCTCTCCAAGCCATCCATCCATAAGCGCCCGCGCTTCATCCCGAATGGTGAAAGCTGTACCACTATCCTCTTCCCGCAGCGTGCTCGCCCAAGCAAATCGCTCCGCTATGCCCGGTCCGAAGGCAGGCTGCTCGCGCAATATCCAGTCCCGATGCTCACGCCAAATCTCTAATCCTTGAATGATACGAAAAGCATTCACCCATTCTCGCAGCCCGTTTGGCGCAATGATGGCTTGTTCATGCCTCCGGGCTAGATCATGCAGCATTGGAAAATATTGCGACAAAGCTGTAGATGTGTGCTCATCCGTCAATGCCCATACATCCTTCGCAAACACCATTCGCGTGAATGTCTCCTTACTGCTCCCTTGTTCATCAAGCAGTACACTGCCCACTTGAAGCAGTGTCTGCGCATCTCGGGCCATCCAGCCTACCGTATCGAAGCTAGGCGCCAGCGGTATAAGCCCATTCGTATCCACTGCACCATGCGTAGGCCGTATTCCATAAATTCCACAATAGGCGGATGGCACTCGAATGGAGCCTCCCGTATCCGTACCTATAGCGAAATCTGCTAATCCTGCCGACACCGCAACAGCTGATCCGCTGGAGGAGCCTCCGGGTATTCGGCCAAACGCTTTAGGATTCACCGGTGTTCCATAATGGGCATTTTCCCCGTTAATGCTGTACATCAATTCATCTGTAATGGTTGTTCCTTTTAATGTCGCTCCGTTTCTAAGCAGCCGATTTATGACCGAAGCGTGCTTATCCGCCTCGTCATGTGTTCGCAGCCAATCAGGATTGCCTGCACCAGAGATATGCCCAGCAATATCGAATACATCCTTTGCCGCATACGTTTTACCGCTTAAGACACCTTCAGCTAAAGGCTCTATCTCAAGCTGTTCCGTCGCATACGCATTCCAGCTTTGCTTCATCAAGATCCCCGCCTCCTCTTTACCATCCCATTGCTGCGCCATCGCAGCGCGGATCCGATCCGCCTTGCAGTAATCCTTGCTCATCTCGCATAATCGCATGAGCATGGCCCATAATGCCGTCGAAGTCCTTCACTTTCTTTACCGAGTGACCTGCCTGCGCCAGCGATGCTAGTACGTCTGCAGAAACACGTCCTTCTATTTTCAGCTCCTGCGTTGGCTCTCCCCACGTTCGGCCCCATACCCATCTAGGTTCATTTATCGCTTGCTGAGGATCCATGCCATAATCAATCATCCGGGTAAATATCGCCGTTTGCGTCTGAGGCTGGCCCTCGCCGCCTTGCGTGCCATACAGCACAGCAGGCTTGCCATCACGACATGCCATCGCTGGCATTAAGGTGTGGAATGTCCTTTTAGCTGGCTTCAGACTGTTTACATGATTCGGATCAAGCGAGAAAAACGAGCCGCGGTTTTGCAATAAAACACCCGTATTGCCCGCTACGACGCCCGATCCAAACTCGAAGTACAAGCTTTGAATGAAAGAGAGGGAATTCCCTTCCTCATCTACAACTGCTGCATAGGCGGTGTCGCTGCCCAGCATCTCTGATTTCTCGCATGAAGCATGATTTAACTCAATTGAAGCAGCTAGCGCTGCCGCATATTTTTTATCCAAGAGCCGCTCAAGCGGTATGCTCGTAAATGCAGGGTCTGATAAATATTTGTTCCGGTCATGGAAGCTTAGCTTTAGTGCCTCGACGCATAGATGATAATAATTATGGGAGCCATGTTCAATTTCACCGAGCTTAAACTGCTCTAGTATTTGAAGCGCCATAATAGCGGAGAAGCCTTGTGAATTGGGAGGCATCTGATGAAGCGTATATCCTCGGTAAGTGCCCTCAATCGGGAGCACCCAGTCGCCATGATGATCCGCAAAATCATCCTCGGCAAGCAGACCATTTTGTTTGCCCAAAAAACTCGTCATTTCCTTTGCAGTTTCGCCTTTATAAAACTCATCGCGCCCAAATTCAGCTAAACGGCGCAGCGTCTTCGCAAGCGCAGGCTGCTTAAATCGCTCGCCAACCTTAACCACCTGCCCGTTTGGCAAGTATATATCTGCTGTTTCGAGTGTTCTTGCAAGAACGATTTCATTATGAACCGTATTTTGATATTGATCATTCGACATAGGGAAGCCATTCGCGGCGTAATCAATAGCGGGTGCCAGCACCTGCGCCCAATCCAGTCTGCCATACTCTCGGTGAACCGCATCCCAGCCATCTACCATGCCGGGCACCGTTACGATACTGCCAATGCCCCGATTCGGAATCGCCGCCAAGCCATCGTAAGCACTAATACTAGCTTTATAACCAGATCGGCCGCTGGCATTATAGCCGCGCACCTTTCCTTCACTATGATGATAGCCGAGCCAGAAGGAGTCTCCTCCAAGGCTTGTCATATGCGGATAAACGACGGCGAGACATGCGCTCACAGCGACAGCTGCATCGTAAGCATTCCCACCTTGCGCAAGCATACGAGCGCCAGCTGCAGTAGCTAAATAATGAGGGCTGACAACCATAGTTTTGGTTCCGATGACCGATTGATTCATATCTACCACCCCTAAAAATGGATATAACTCTAATCAAACTCGCAATTCATTATTAATATGTTAGATAATATAACATTGTGTATTCTTTTAAAATACCACCTCAGAGAATGATAGGCAATAAAAATGTAACTTCTTTTTATTAATTGTGTTGAAAACGAATGGTGATGTGTATATATTTATACATATGGTAATTAAAACTCGGTATTACAAGACACCTTGCAAAATAATGAAATAAAATTGGAGCTGATGAACAAGTGCAAGAAAAGCTTATTGATGAACCAAAAATCATGGAAATTGATGATATCGATCGTAAAATCATTGCTGAGCTCAATATTAATGGAAGAATATCTTACACAGACTTAGCGAAGGAGATTGGATTATCGCGAGTAGCTGTCCAATCTCGGATTAATGCGTTGATGGACGGCGGCGTCATCGAACGATTCACGGCCGTCATTAACCCTGAGCGAATCGGTATAAATGTATCGGCTTTTTTCAATGTAGAGGTAGAGCCTAAGCATCTGCACGCCGTTGCTGATCAGCTTTCGACAGAGCCGTTTGTCACAAGCCTCTACCATATGACTGGACCGAGTAAACTGCATATGCATGGTCTGTTTCGCAACAATCAGGAGATGGAGCATTTTCTCAAAGATAAGCTTTACACACTGCCCGGCATTATGAGCGTCGATTGTCAAGTGTTAATCAATCGTTACAAGAGTCGAATGGGAATGAGGCTGTAGATGATGGCTGGCAAAATAATGAATAACCGCTACATGCAGCTTTCATGGGCGATGATGAAGACAGGTATTCTTGGCTACGGGGGCGGCCCGTCCGTTATCCCGCTGATTCGATACGAGGCAGTTACGAACTATAAATGGATTGAAGATGAGGAATTTGGCGAAATTCTTGCGCTTGCTAATGCACTGCCAGGTCCGATCGCAACAAAGATTGCCGCCTATTTAGGGTATCGCGAAAAAGGTACTCTCGGTGCCATCGTGTCTGTTCTCGCCCATATCATCCCTTCTGCTGTTGCGATGATTCTGCTATTAACGACGGTTCAATTCCTCAGCAGCGCGGCCTTCATACAAGGTATGATCGGTGCGGTAACGCCTGTCATCGCTGTCATGCTTGGCATGATGGCCTATGAATTCGGAGAACGTGCCGTCAAAGGACTTGGCAAATACGTCGGTTTTGGCTTTTTTGCATTAGCATTTGGACTGCTGCAAGGCATTCATATTCATCCTGCTATCGTCATTCTTTTATTTCTTGGTTACGGTGCTTTTCATCTAAAAACAGTTGCAGCCCTTCAGCGCAAAAAAAAGCAGAAGCAACTCCGAAGCAGCCAGCAGAAGGAGGGCGTAACACGTGGAATGGATTAATTTAATTATCGGATTTTTTATTGCTAATGTGCTTGGCTACGGGGGCGGACCAGCCTCCATTCCGCTTATGTACAGGGAGATTGTAACGAATCATCAGTGGACGACACCAGTAGAATTCTCAAACATACTGGCGCTTGGCAATGCACTCCCAGGTCCGATTGCGACTAAAATTGCCGCCTTTGTCGGCTACGATGTCGGCGGCTGGATCGGCTTAATTGCCGCATTAGCTGCAACGATTGTTCCATCCGCTGTTGCGCTCATTCTACTTCTTAAGGTGCTGCAGAAGCATCGTCAATCGCCTGTAGTCAAAGGAATGACGCTGCTTGTACAGCCCGTAATTGCCATAATGATGCTGCTGCTTACATGGCAAATGGCTGAAAGCTCTATCGAATCGATCGGAATTGTGCAATCGCTCATTATTGCAGCAGTCGCTTTCTGGGCGATGCAGTTCCGCAAAATTCATCCTGCCATCGTCATCGTTATCGCATTCGCCTATGGCGGTCTTGTTATTCCTCATTTGAACGTACTATAAATAACTAATAGGGCGAATCCCAGTAGCAAATGTCTAGTGGGGTTCGCCCTATTTTTTCATGAATATAACGATTAATCAAAAAAGTTTATAACATGGGTGAGTGCTGCAGGAATAACAATCAGTTTATTTTTTTTATAGTTGATAGCAGAAGATAAATCTAAGAAGAGGAAAGAAAACCTGCGAAAAGCCTTATAAAATCAAGGTTTTTTGCGGGTTTTCATGTTTTTATCAAGCCCTGCTCCCTACCATTGACAAATGAACGGAGCGAACGCTCCAGGGAGGGAAAGGAATATGTCTATACAACTGTTAGCACCATAGTACATTCAAGAGGCTTGCGTCGCATACAATCGTGCATAAATCCCGCCACTTCGCAGCAGTTCCTTATGCGTACCCATCTCGGCAATCTCTGTACCCTCCAGCACGACGATCTGGTCGGCATGAAGGATCGTCGATAGCCGATGGGCAATTACCAGTGTTGTGCGATCCTTGGATATGTCGTCCAGCGCCTGCTGGATCTCTTGCTCGGTCTTGGTATCAAGCGCCGATGTCGCTTCATCCAGAATGAGGATCGGTGCATCGCGCAGAATCGCCCGTGCTATCGAGAGCCGTTGCTTCTGCCCTCCGGACAGACGCACACCGCGTTCACCAATTACCGTATCGTAGCCTTGCTCCATCTGTGCTATAAAATCATGCGCTTTAGCCGCTTTCGCTGCATCAATCACATCTTTCTGGGTCGCGTCCTTCCAGCCATAAGCGATATTGTCATACACCGAGCCATCAAACAAGAAGGTATCCTGCAGCACCATCGAGATATTGTCACGTAGGCTGGAGAGCGTCACATCACGAATATCGATGCCATCTACTCGAATCGAACCGGCCTTTGGATCGTAGAAACGGTTAACGAGACTGGCCAATGTCGACTTTCCTACGCCGGTTGTTCCTACAAGCGCCACGGTCTTTCCGGGTTCAATAGTGAGGTTCAGCCTCTCTAGTACAGGCGCACCATCTTGATAAGCGAATGAGACATTTTGAAAGGATATCTGTCCTTGTACACGAGGCAAACGAACTGCGTTTCGCTTCTCCTGTATGTCTTCCTCTTCTTCCAGCACATCATATACCCGTTTAAGACCAGCGGCGGCTCGCCCTCCCATTTCTACCAAGCCGGAAAAGGACTTTACCGGTTGATAAAACATACCCAGGTAGGCGATGAATCCGATGATATCAGCAATGCTTACCTCGCCTGTTGCCATCAGTCTGCCGCCCATTATCACAATAAACACGGTACCCAGCGCGGTCACAAATGCCAACAACGGTACAGAGGTTTCATAGAACAGACTAGCGCGCAAATAGGCCTTAGTATTTTTCATAGCCAGACGAGAAACGTTGCCCCGCTCCTCCTCCTGCCGATTGAAAATTTGGATTTCCTTCATGCCCGACAAGTTTTCCTGAACCTTGCCAGCAATTTCTCCCCGCGCCTTGGAATTCTCTCCCCACAGCGGCGACAAGCGCTTGCTTTGCCATATCGTGATCGCAAGCAGCAACGGAATCGTGATTAGACTGATCAGTGCCAGTTTCACATTGATCGTCAAGAGCAAGATGCCTACTCCGATAAAAGTCAGTACGTTGATGATAAATTCAGGAATAGCATGGGCAATGAAAATTTCCGCTTCCATCGCATCATTAACAACGCGCCCGGTCAAGTCACCCGTCCGGCTTCGATGGAAATAGCGCAAGCTCATCTGCTGATATTTGCTATACAATCTTGTTCTTAAATCCGCCACATAATGAAGTGCGGCATAATGGTTCATATAACCTGCCAGTGATGTTCCGATGGCTTGCAGACAGGTGGCTCCAAGCAGCAACAAACCAATCGTCAGCGCTTCTGAGGCAAACTGACTGCTACCTTCAGTCGCCAATTGTGTCAACGAGCGGAGCGCCCAGGGTAAATAAAACCCTGCCATTGTAGCCGTTAAGACACCGGCAAATCCAATGCCTAACTGTAACCAGTATTTCCGGGCGCCCAGTAGGACACGCCATGCGATTTTCATGTGGCAATTGCCTCCTTCTGTTCCTTAGCTCTTAGGAGTGCTTCATCTGCTCCTTGATCCGCTCCTTGTTCTCTACGTTTATCACGCAATAGCTCGTACGTCACATACACCGGTCGCCCCGTTCGTGGTTCCAGCATAATCTCGGCATCAATGGCAAACACCTCACGCAGTGTCCGTACCGTCATTACGCGCTCTGGCGAGCCATGCTCCACCACCTGGCCCTCACGAATCGCTACCATATAATCGGAGAAGCGCGCTGCCAGATTCAGGTCATGCAGCACCATCACAATCGTCACCTGCTGACTGCGATTCAGTTCATAGAGCAGCTCCAGCACTTCAAGCTGATGCGCCAAGTCCAGATAAGTGGTGGGTTCATCCAACAGGATCAGATCGGTCTGCTGGGCGAGCGCCATCGCAATCCATACGCGCTGACGCTGACCGCCAGAGAGCGTATCGACCTCACGATGCTCAAGCACTGTAAGTTGTGTAACCGATAGGGCCCAAGCGACTACTTGCTTATCCTCTTTGGAAAGCTTGCCAAAGCCCCGTTGATGAGGAAAGCGCCCATAGGCGACTAATTGACCGACTGTCAAACCGCTCGGTGCGGTCGGCGTCTGCGGCAGAATCGCCATCTGCTTGGCTACTTCCTTGGTGGACAGTGTGTGGATATCGGCACCATTCAAATAAACCGTGCCATGTTTCGTCTTGAGCAGCCGACCGACTGCCTTTAGTACGGTTGATTTGCCGCATCCATTGGGACCAATAATCGAGGTAATCTGTCCACGCGGAATCTGCAAATCCAGTTCTTTTACGATAAGTGTATCATTATAGGCAATATCGATTTGTTGCGCTGTAATACATTCCATGGCGTCCTCCTAATTGGCCTTCGCTAGTAAATAAAGAAAGTAAGGAACACTGATGACCGTAATAACGATTCCCGTCGGCACATCTCCCCCAAGACTAACCGTGCGCGTAATCGTGTCAGCCAGAACCACGACTAATCCCCCGGTCAGACTGGCAGCCGGAACGAGCAATTTGTGATCGGGCCCGACCAGTTTTCTTGCCATATGCGGTGCGATCAAGCCAACGAAGAAGAAGCTTCCACCCACGGCCACACTGCCAGAGGATAAAGCAACAGCAGCGATCGACAACCCCAAAAACTGCCGCTTCACGGCAAGGCCCAGCCCTTGTGCCGTCTGATTGCCCAGATAGAGGGTGTTCAGCATGCGAGCCTTATAGAAAATATAGCCGAGTAAAATCAAGACCCATGGTGCTAGTATGGAAATATAGCGCCAATCATCGCCCCACAAGCTTCCCGCCAGCCAGTGCAGCATGAAGTTCATCTGCGAATCATCCAGCTTGAGCGTCAGGAAGGTGGTCAGCGCCCCATACCCGCTTCCGAGCGCGACACCGGTTAAAATCAAACCGATTGGCGAGATGTCTCGCCCACGGCGATACGATAATAAGAAGATCAATCCTGCCGCCAACAGTCCCCCAACAAAGGCCAGCAATGGCAGGGCAATAAAGGCGCTCTTTCCTGTCGATGCAATGAATACGACGAAGAATAGGACAAACAAACCCGATCCCGAACTAATTCCAAGTGTCCCCGGACTAGCCATGTCATTGCGCAGCAAACTCTGCATCACGACCCCAGACGCTCCCATCCCCAGACCTACCAAGATCGACAGTACAATTCGTGGCAGGCGAAAATCGAACACGATCAGATTTTGCTTGTCGGTACCGTTTCCCAGAAGAACGTTCAGCACTTCTAGCGGCGAAAGATTCATTTTGCCAGAATTCACGCTAAGGACAGCAAACATAAGGATGAGCACCAAGAGCACTACATTGACGATGATGCCCCGTTGCACCGTATAACGCTGCTTGATCATTCAAATTCCCTCCTTTGCCTGCGAGCCAGGAAGAGAAAGTACGGTACACCAATGATAGAAAATATAATGCCAATCGGTGTTTCGAAAGGCTTATTGATCAATCGGCCAACCAGATCGGCCGATACGGTCAGCAACGCACCATATAGCGCAGCAGCAGGAATAATATACCGATAGTCGACACCGACCATGTATCGTACAATATGCGGGGTAATCAGACCAACAAAACCAACAGGGCCAACCATGACAACTGCCAATCCAGTCAGCACGAGCACGATAATCGTCGATAGACCCTTGACCAATCCGCTGCGAATACCGAGTCCACTTGCCACATCATCCCCCAAACTGAGCAGTGTAACGGAAGGAGACAGCGCCAGCGCCAGCAGTACGCCACCAACAAATAGCGGTGAAATAATCAGCAATTCCCCCCACTTAGTCCCCGCTGTACTGCCTGCCGTCCAAAATGCTAATGCTCGACCAAGGTTATAATTAATCGCTAAATACTGACTGAGTGCACCAAACAGCATGGATATGGAGAGTCCTGCCAGAACCAACCGCTGAGGCGTCATTCCGCGCTTGCCCAGTGAAGCGAAAAAATAGGTCATCCCGGTCGCAAGCGCTGCACCCAGACAAGCAAACAGCATCATCAGCCCATACGAATAACCCGGCAGAAAGGCCAGGCAAAGTGCAATCGCGAATGCTGCCCCAGAGCTGATTCCCATCAGCCCAGAGTCGGCCAGCGGATTGCGCGTCGTCCCCTGCATAATAGCCCCGCATACCGCAAGGCTGCACCCGACAATCAGATCGGCTACGGTACGAGGAAGACGTAGGGTTTGAATAATTTGATGCTCAGTCAGAGTTGGATCAAATCGGAAAATAGCCTCCCATGCAGTCGCTAACCTCATGTCGGCGGCACCGAAGCTAATCGATGCCGCCGACATGAGAACCGTTAATCCAAGCCCTACCACCATGTACATGGTGAAGTTTATTGCTCCACGGCGTTTTTGTTCAGGCTTGTTTTTCATCATGTGTTCCTTTCCTCACCTAATGACAATCTAGTTTGAAACATTGCTCTTATATTAAAAACCTTATTTAGCTAATTTCAGCAATTGATTTACAATATGATCGATCAATGCACTGGAAGTCATTATATCCGTGGACCAAGATAGCGATGTACCCACCTTTACGATATGATTGTTCTGCACAGCAGGTAGTGATTTCCAAACCGCATTATCAGCAGGTATTTCCGTATCTCCTATGGAGATCAGATAATCCCCTATGTAAGCGTCCAAGACCTCCATAGAGATATCTCCCCAATATCTATCAGTGTCAATAATATCAGTTTGAACTTTTGACGGTGCCTGCATTTGAAGTTCATTATAAACAAGCTCGCCAACCGCATGCTTGGCTCCAGCAACGTAGTTACTTTTATCACTGAATTCTCCCATCGTAATCGTCACGTCTGAAAGACCTGCATTCTGAAGGGCTAGCTTCGCCTCTTCGATTTTTCCGGCATAAGCATTCAAAACAGCCTTAGCCTCTTCCTGCTTATTCAAAACATCACCAATAAAATTTATCCGCTCTTCTGTAGTCATATCACCATAAGGGACATAAATTGTCGGGGCAATTTTGGATAAATCTTCATAATTTTCATCACCCCATGCTAAAATGATTAGATCAGGCTCAAGAGTCATGACATCTTCCGGCTCCGCTTTTATATTAATGGCGTCTTTAATCTGGTTAGCAAACACAGGTTCCGTCTCGCCCCTTGCCGCTCTTGCCACACCTAGAGGAGTTACACCTAGGGCCACCACATCACCCACCAAATAATCGACTACAACACGCTGAGGGTTGCTAGGCACCTCAACATCACCCTTTACTGTAGATATCGTTCTGGTCTGCGAGACTGCTTCTGAAGCTTTCGTCTCCGAGACTTCCGATTGTGTCGTCTGTTGTGTCTGTGCAGGCGCTTGATTCACCGTTCCTCCGTTATTCGCTGGCGTCCCCGATGTACATGCCGACAACAACAGCATCAAGCTCATTGCCGCCGCCAAAATCATTTCTTTACTTCTTACTTGTCCAAACATGGTTGATTCCCCTTTTCTATAAGACTTGACTAGATTCGCTAGTTCCATCTTATTGTAATGAAGATGAGAATCGTTATCAATACCATCAACCTGCATGGATAGTGCGTTTATTTTCCGATAATCACTTGGCGTCATCTTGTAATACTTCTTAAACATCCGAAACAGGTTTTTCTCATCTGCAAAACCAGATCCTGTTGCGATCTCTTTAATGGTTGCTTCTGTATGCTTCAAGTCATGACACGCAGCTTCAATCCTTCTCTGAATGAGATACTCCTGTAAGCTCATCCCTTCCTTCTTTTTAAACAGCCGCGTCAATTGCCCACCACTAATGCCAAACATATCGGCAATCTCTTGAAACATAATCGGCTCTCTGTAATGTTTATCAAGATATATCTTGGCAGAACAGGCTGGATCTGGCTGGAGATACCTAATCTCACCACCCTCAAAATCTCTGTACACCCCATGAATCAGTTGAAATAGAAAACTTTTGGCCTGCAGCTGATCCATCGCCTTACCGCGGTTCCAGCCATTCATCATCTGTTGAAACCAATCGAGCAGCAAGATGGGATTACTTGGCGTATAACCAAACTGTTGAATAAATGGATTCACTTGCTCCAGTAATTGCTGCAGATACTTATTGAAAAAAAGAGGTAATTCTGCTTTATAAAACATCATAAAGGTCTTCACATTTCCCCCTTTAGGCGAAATACTGAGCAGGCTCCCCTTCCCGCCGTGAACTAAACCGAAGCGCTCCATTCCAAATGTAGTTTCATTCAGTTGAATTTCCGCTTCTCCTCCACATGCATAGATAAACATGCTACTAGGCATTTTATACTGCTCTAACGGGTATTGGGGCTCTATATTCTGAAAGCGTACATCTATTAATGTAATGACCGAACGTGTCCAAATACGGGCCATCGTATCGATCATCTCTGGTGTATATACCTGGCTTGCTTCTGCTTCTTCCTGCATCTATCCGAGCTCCCTTATTTCACTTTTTTCTAATTTACTTACCGCTAATAATTGATTTTGATTATCAATATCATTTGTGTTAGATAAGTATATCATCATTAATTGACATTGGGGAGCAGGCAACGGACGTTATGCTTTTCTTCATCCTTTTAGCAGTAGTGTGCGCTAGACACGTTTGAGAGAAATATTTACTTCGTAGGATACAATCCCCTTATAACGTTACTGACGTAATTGGCACACGAGTGGTAAAAGGGCAACTAAAACAAGCAAATTTCCCAAAAAAATATCTCTTCAGCTTAAAGCCCTTGGTGGTCGGTTTATTCAAGCATAAATTCTCACAATTCCCACTTCATTCAGCGAACTGCATAAGTCATAGTTAGCACTATATAAATTATAAAATTTAGTGTATTATACCAAATATGACCAAAATATGATGTCTAGTGATTTGACCGATTGGAGACTACTCTTCAAGAAAGGATATATAAATGAAAAAAATATTTGAATTCGCCTATTACGGTGGATTGGCTGGATTTATTATTATGCGTATTTTTTTATACGACTACAAGGGCATCATGTTCGCTTTTGCTGGATTAGGTTTGATAGGATTTATAGGCAAAAAAATCATTAAATCCAAACAAGCTTCTATCAGCAGTTAGGACTGCAAAAAAACCTCCAGCTACGTTTCGGTAGACTAGAGGTTTTCTTAAAAATCTAAATTATCATCCCTTATGATTGCTCGATAACGCGAACCGCAATACTCTGCTAATTGCCGCTGGCAGCACACTGACATGACTCTCATCACAAAATTTCACCATTTCAGAATAAAAGCCTTTTTCCGCAAGGGGCAGCAGCCGCTCAGCAAGCTGTTCTGCATCCTTCACCATAGCGGGAAGCTCGTCTGCACCAATAGTGAGCATCAACCTCGGTAGATTGCCCTCTTTTATGAAACTCTTCTCAAAAGCTTCGGCTTCCTCCAGCACAGCAAGCAGCGTCACAACATCATTGATGATTTTTCCATAAGCAATCAGTCTGCTTACCCATCCATATTTTATGGCTCACAATGTGCCTCCCTTGGCTCTGTAGTAAGGTTTACTCATCATTTAATTTTTCTTTCGATATTTTCTTCTTCATCATAGTATATTTTCAAAAATAGTTACAATAAATCCCTATTCCATTCTTACATATTTGAGGATTTCAAATCAATTTTCAATTAAGCCAACATAAAAATACCGTTAACCTGGAAGTGATAAGGCTACGGCATTTTCTGCACTATTTATTTCTTTTTTAGATTCCACCGATAAACAGTTGTTAGCGTTTAGTTAATGCACGCAAAACCTCTTTCGGAAATTACCAAACTATATTTCGTTGCTTGCGCTCTTTTAAATCAAATATAATTTAAATGAAATAGGAATTTAGTCCCTTGGTACAAAAGTATTGTTATCCCTATAATCAATGGAAGAGTAACAATTCTTATTCAACTGCTCTCAGTACCTCCTCTACCTTATCGGATATATCCCTTTATACTAACAACTACAGCAAATATACGAGGAGCGACCGAATTGCACATCGATTTTTTGTTTACATTATTATTGAACATCCTCAGCTGCTTGATCCTCATTTGGTCCTTCTACAATGAGCATAAACAATTTCGGATATTTAAAAAATCCAAAAAAAATGTTCAGGTATATAATCCATCTTTCCTTATTCCCGACAAAAAATTCACTCTCACAGTGCTGTCGTATGTAGTTATCGTTACGACCTTATGGATACTGCTTATCTTTGGTTTAACGGATATCGTTTATAAGCACTGGTTTGCGTATGTTTTTCCCATTATGCTCACCACCATATTCTCTGGCGGTAAAATCAATTATTCAATTGGTGAAGATGGCGTGTACCATGCAAAAACAGTCATTCCTTGGGAGGATGTTGTTTATTATCAATTGACGGAAACAGATCCTTTTCATACGAAATTTTCACTCGACATCCACACAAAACATCAGGTTTTTCGCGGAGTAGTTCATGCCGATTCCAAAAAAAAATTACTTGTGCTGCTTCGAAATGTTCCGACTTCAGGTAATGTAGATGAAATTCCAACTGAATAGGACGGGCTAAACCGTCTTTTCCAATATAAAAAAACAAAAACAGCAGCCCTCGGGAGTCCCATGGTCTACTGTTTTTTTTGCGTTTAAGCCCTTATACCCGCGCACGAATTCCATCTATATAAGCCTTTGACTCCGCCATCTGATGCTCTTTCGCTTCTTCCATGATGATGTGTACATGCGGCTTATATTGATTCAAAAGCTTCATATACAGCTCATAATTCATCTGTCCGAGGCCAGCAGTTACGGTAGCCAGTTCGCCACTCCCGAGCAGCATGCGATCCTTCGCATGAGCCGCAATAATACGATCACCGAGCAGTTCGAACGCTTGCCCAATGACCTCATCCTGCCTCGTAAAATTAGAAGATGTCAGCAGATTGCCAGGATCAATAACGACACCGATATTGGAGGAAGGAACCTCCCCCAGCATCCGAGCCAGCTCAGGAGCCGTTCCAATCAAATGGTCGTTTGCCGCCTCTAGACCGACAAAGACGCCCCACTTCTCAGCTTCCTCTACTAACTCCTCTAATGTCACCTTCATCACGGACCAATCTCGGTCAGTGTAGTCTCCACCTTCATTCCGTCCCGTTTCCGCAGCTACCATTGGCGCTCCGAAATACTTCGCATAGCGCAGCAGCTCCTTAAAGCGATTCACATTGGCACGGCGCAGCTGCTCGTCACGTTCAAATAAATGAACATAGCAGCCAAGCACTGAAATCGAAACGCCATGCTTATCGAACTGCTCGCCGATTGCATTCGCAAGACCTGGGCTTAAGTTCCCAGGCTTGCTGAAATCGACATCGCTAATCGCCTTCCACAAAGCTAGCTGCACATGGCTGAAGCCGCTCTCCGCAACCTTAGGAGCAAGCTCCTTGTACGGCAAGCTTCCGAATAAATGAGCGAGTACACCGACTGACATCTGATCGTCTCCTTCAAGTTTAGGCGCTGCCCTCGAGTGCGACATCCACCTTCGGCGCGTACACTTTTTTGGCTAAATAAGATTGCGCAATCATGAACAACCCACCTGTTACCCAGTAAAGTGAGATAGCTGCCGGTGCCGATAGAGCGAATACGCCCATCAGTATCGGAGACAGGTAACCCATGAAAGCCATCTGCTTCTGTTGTGCAGCATTCGCATTGGGCTGCGTCGTCTGCGAAACCTTGAATTGTACAAAATAAACGAGCGCTGCGATAATCGGCAGCACAATATCCGGCGAGCCTAGCTTAAACCAAAGAAACGAATGATCTGCCAGCTCTGGCGTAAGCTTGATTGCGGAATATAGACCCATCAATATCGGCATCTGAATGAGCATTGGCAAACACCCGATAGCTAGCGGATTCACTTGGTGCTTCTGGTAAAGCTGCATCGTTTCCTGCTGCAGCTTCTGCTTGGATGCTGCATCTGATTTGTTTTTGTACTTATCTTGGAGCTGCTTGAGCTCCGGCTGAAGGATAGCCATCTTTGTTTTCATCTGGTTCTGAGATCTATACTGGCGCATCATGAGCGGCAATAGAACAAGTCTGATCATAAGTGTAATGCCAATAATCGCAAAACCGTAATTTCCGCCAAACATATCAGCCAGATATTGAAGCACCGCTGATAATGGGTAAATGACATAGTGGTTAAAAATACCCGGTGTATTTCCATCAATCGTACCACTAGCCGTACTACAGCCGCTTACTAGAAGCAGCCCTGCCAGCATCAAACCGGCCATTAATACACGTCCGTATTTTAAAGAAGTGAATACATTGTTCGTTTGCATAAAAATCCTCCTCGTTTGTTTGAAAATAGCTGAACAAACGAGTTGGAACAGTCTGCTATGTCATCATCTGGCGATTCTTTCCGCTTTACCTTGCGAACTAACCAATGATGCAGCGGTATTGAACGAATCAATACCTGCGGCAGCAAACTATACATTATACTTACAACCTGATTCCGTTCCCAGTACTCATAGGCACCAGAATGCAGATGCGAAGCGTAAGCATACGCTAATGAACAAAGTAGGCTGATTGAAATGAGATACGGTATGATGTCATGCAGTTCAAGCTCGAACAATGTACACACCTCCCTTCATCTAAAAATAGTTTTCTTTCTATCTGGATATTATAACAGTAATTCTGATCAAATGACGACTGTCAAAATCTCGAATATGCAAACAAAAATGGCAGGCACTAATTTCTTCAATAAATGCAGTCTTTTCGCATAAATTATTCAGCATAAATATAAGTGGGTACTAATAAATATGCTGAAATTTTCACAAAAGTGGCCCATTGGTTATTTACAAAGGATAGTGAACACCATATAATTTCTAATGTTACAGGCGCATACGGCTGAAACGGAGCTATTTTATCATATACACTCATCTCGTGATGACAGATAAGCCTGTTAAACCTATCAACTTAGAAGAAAGAGGACACCATGAATCGAAAAAAGCTCAAAGTCATTTATTTATCGCTTATCGTCTTTACGGTTCTGCTAATCGGACTTGGACAAGCCTTCCCTATGGGGAAAAGCAGCGCTTATTCCGTTAGTGCAGAGAGTGCATCAAGCACTCCAGTTAATGGTCAAAAAAAGAAACTCATAATGGGCACATCCGCCGATTATCCACCTTACGAAAGCGTCGATGCCAAAAACAACGGCGAATTCGTTGGATTAGATATCGATATAGCCAAGTATATCACTAGTCAGCTCGGATACGAACTGGAAATCACACACATGGATTTCAATGGGCTTGTTGCTGCGCTTCAGACCGGCCGAGTCGACTTCGTCATGTCCGCAATGTCCGCCACGGATGAGCGCAGGCAAAATGTCGATTTCTCTGATACGTATTACGCTGCCCGCAATACGATTGTCTCAAAGAAGTCTGCACCGCTCGAAACAGAAGCTTCTTTATCGGGTAAACTAGTCGCGACGCAGCTTGGCTCCACACAGGATCTTTACGCAGAAACGATTGAAGGAGCCACGCTTAAGAAGCTTAATAAGATTCCAGATCTTATTCAAGAGCTGAACTCCGGACGTGTCGATGCGGCTATCGTAGAAGACGCTGTCGCCATTGAGATGACCAACCTTAACCCGGGTTTGGCGATGCATTTCCTGCCAGCTGAATCGGCGGAAAATGGTTATGCCATTGCATTTCCTAAGAAGTCCACTATTGTGAACGAGTTTAACGGTGTCCTCTCAAAAATGAAGGACGACGGCAAGCTCGATGAAATCGTGCAGAAATGGTTTACTGCTGAGAAGGAACAATCCAACTCTCTGCTTAATTTGAACATCGACTTCAGTATACTGAAGGGATACACTCCTTATATTCTAAAGGGTGTATATGTCACGCTGCTCTTCACCCTTGTCTCCGCATTGTTCGGACTTGTGTGGGGTACAGTG
The DNA here is from genome assembly GCF_052115145.1 of Paenibacillus sp. 2TAB26. NCBI lineage: Bacteria > Bacillati > Bacillota > Bacilli > Caryophanales > Paenibacillaceae > Paenibacillus > Paenibacillus sp. 2TAB26. Next base: position 60,723 of record NZ_JBFRGC010000001.1, on the reverse strand, counting down.
TTGTCCCTATTCAAAATATCCGGCATTAAGCCGCTTGAGTGGTTCGCAACCGCTTATACATCTATATTCCGCGGCACGCCTCTGCTTGTACAACTGACCATTATTTATTATGCAACGCCGCAGCTATTCAATTACGATATACCTGCGTTAATGGCTGCCGGCCTTGCCTTCGGACTCAATTCAGCTGCCTATTTGTCAGAAACGATCCGCGGCGGCATAATGGCCGTGGACAAAGGGCAGCGCGAAGCTGCCATTGCACTCGGCATTCCGTACCGGAAGATGATGCTTCGCATTATATTCCCGCAGGCGCTTCGTAATATTTTGCCGGCGCTCGTGAACGAATGTGTTGCTTTGCTTAAGGAATCGTCACTCGTATCTGTCATTGGGGTATCCGATTTGATGCGCCGTGCAGATGTAGTACGCTCCACTGAGTTCCGCTCCATTGAAGTGTTATTATTTATAGCTGCAATCTATTACGTGCTTGTGCTTGTCTTAACATCCTTTGCTCGAATGCTTGAAAGGAGGCTGCGCCGCAGTGATTAATGTAACCGACTTAACTAAAACCTTCGGCAAAAACCAAGTGCTAAAAGGTATTACAACAACCGTTGAAAAAGGAGAGGTTGTTGCTCTAATCGGACCATCCGGCTCAGGGAAATCCACCTTTCTACGTTGTTTAAATATGCTGGAGACGCCAACTTCCGGCGAAATTACAATAGATGGAACAGCCATTACCGACCCCAAAACAAATATTGCCCGCGTGCGGCAGCGGATCGGCATGGTATTCCAGCACTTTCACCTATTTCCGCATATGACCGTGATCGACAATATTACGTTTGCTCCGATTCAGGTCAAAGGAGTATCGCAGCAGGAAGCCCGTAAGAAAGCGATGGAGCTGCTAGCTCGCGTAGGTCTCTCGGACAAAGCAGATAGTTATCCATCCCGCTTATCCGGCGGACAGAAGCAGCGCGTTGCGATCGCAAGAAGCTTAGCGATGGAGCCCGACATCCTGCTGTTCGATGAGCCAACCTCTGCGCTTGATCCTGAGATGGTCAAAGAGGTGCTTAATGTTATTCGCAGCCTTGCCGACAGCGGCATGACGATGCTTATTGTTACGCATGAAATGAAGTTTGCCCGTGAAGCTGCGGACACGATTTATTTCCTAGATAACGGCAAGCTTGTTGAAAAAACGAAGCCTGAGCAGTTTTTCACTAAGCCGCAAAGCGAGAGAGCTGCACGTTTCCTGGAGCAGGTGCTTTAAATTAGCTTATTAAGGATAACAGGTGCTAAGCGCACATTTAAACAAAGCTCTGCGGCTCATTCTGCCGCAGAGCTTTCTCTTTTATACGCTACTCCTTCCGATCAACAAGCGACTCCATCTCAACACATGCCATAATGAAAGCCCCGACGCCGTGCAGATCGTTCTGGCTCGTTGGGCGCGTGACGTAGTTTTCATAGTCGCCAGCCGAGGTGCCGATGCAAATATCCGGCAGGATGAAACGTCCCTGCTCGTCAGACTGCACCACTCGAACAAGCCCTTCAAACCCGCGCCTTGCCGCATCCAAGCACTCATCTCCTACAAGGCCAAGCTTGTAGGCTCTTGCTAGCGTATAAACGAACAAACAAGTACAAGAAGTTTCCAGCCAATTATCAGCCAAATGGCCTTTGTCCACGACCTGATACCAGAGTCCGCTCTCTCCATCCTGATACTTAATCAGCGACTGAGAGAAATCAGCCAGCACGGCTTCCAGCTCAGCACGTCCCGCTTCGCCTTCCGCTATTTCATCAAGAAACTGAGCGACTGCAAGACCATACCAGCCAAGTGACCGACCCCAAAACTCTGGCGAACAGCCGGTCTCAGGATCTGCCCAAGGCATCTGCTTGCTCTCATCCCAAGCGTGATAGAGCAGCCCCGTCTTCTCATCCCTCATATAGCGTCGCATCAGCTGCTCTTGATGCAGAACCATATCGCGCAGCGCTATTTCTCCGTAGGCGTTCGCATATTTTAGCGCAAATACTCCGCCCATATACAAGCCGTCCAGCCACATATTGTAGGCATATTTATCCTTGTGCCAAAAGCCGCCCTCCGAGGTGCGGTGCAGCGTGTCGAACAGGCTGCGCAGCTTATCGGCTGCGATTCGGTATTTGCGCTCATCGCCTTGATCATCTAAACGGAACAATAACAGCCCCACTTGGATAGCATCCAGCTCGTCACGGGCAAAATCAAAGTTGCCGCATTCATCCACCAGCTTGTCTACGTAGCGCTTAATATAAGCAGCGTAACGTTCATCCCCCTCCGCTTGCCACAGCATCTCCATCCCGCAAAGAAACACGCCTTGGTGATAATGCCAGCGGCCAGCAGGAGGAAGCTTTTCTGGCAAATAGGTGTCCATTAATGAATCACAAGCGGCTCTCGCCCAATCGATAGGTGTCAATTTCACATCATTTCGCATCCAAACAGTACTCCTCTCCATTTTCCACTGTTACAGTTCAAGCTCAAACAACATCAACCTTTAATCGAGCCCAGCATCGCACCCTTAGCGAAATGCTTTTGCAAAAACGGATATACGATCAGAATAGGCAGCGTCGCTACAACAATGACAGCCATCTTCACCGTCTGATCCGGCGGCGGAACTGCTGCATCCAGGTCAGAGCTGTAGTCTAGGCCGCTAGCCAGCACGACGATTTGGCGGAGCAGCACCTGAATCGGCCACTTGGCGCTGTCATCCAAGTACAGAATCGCACTGAGATACGTATTCCAATAGGTGACCGCGTAAAATAATGAAATGGTAGCGATCGCGGGCATCGATAGCGGAAGCACGATACGGAACAAGATGCCGAAGTCGTTGCAGCCGTCGATTTTGGCCGATTCCTCAAGCCCTTCGGGTATATTTTGAAAAAAGTTTTTCAAAATAATAAGGTTGAACGCGCTGATTGCCGACGGGATAATGAGCGCTGCATAGCTGTCGATCAGCCCCATCTCGCGCACAACAAGAAATGTCGGAATGAGCCCTCCGCTGAACAGCATCGTAAATACAACGAGAAACATAATTCCCTTGCGTCCGTCGAGATCTCTTCGCGACAAGCCATAGGCCATCAACGCTGTTGTGAACATGCTGAACAGGGTGCCGACGATCGTAACGCCGGTCGATACCGTCATGGCACGAAAAATCGTATTGGTCGAGAAAATGAATTTATAGGCATCAAAGCTCCAAATCGTTGGCACGAGGATGAACTTCTTCATCGCCATCTCGGCGCTTGTGGTGAATGATCCGGCAACAACATGCAGAAACGGAAGCACCGTAACGAGCGCGATAATGGCAAGGAGCGTGAAGTTCACAATGGAAAATAGCCGCCCGCTAAACGTTTTATCCTCTACCATGCTGAATCCTCCTTAAGTTTTTGTAGTGAAGCTTCTGGCGACTTAACCTTCGAGCGCCTTATCCTAATAGATGCCTTCCTCGCCCATCTTCTTCGCGAGCCTATTGGCCGTCATTACAAGCACAAGCCCGATAAAGGATTTGAAGAAGCCAATCGCCGTGCTGTAGCTGAATTTCCCCTGTCTAAGTCCAGCCGTATAGACATAGGTATCGATAATCTCAGCAACCTCACGATTCATCGAGTTCAGCAGCAGGTACACATGCTCGAACCCAAGCTCAAGCACATCGCCGATCTTTAGAATGAGCAAAATAATAATAACGCTACGAATGGCAGGCAGCGTAATATGCCATACCTGTCTAAGCCGGCCCGCTCCATCCATCCGTGCTGCCTCATAGAGGCCAGGATCGACGGAGGCGATGGCCGCCAAATATATGATCGTTCCCCAACCCGCTTCCCGCCAGATCACCTGAATGATATAGGTTGGTCTGAACCACTCGGGACTGAGCAGGAAATTGACTTTTTCGAATCCAAAGTACTCAAGCAGCTCGTTCACAATACCGCCGTCCGACGTTAGCATGACGAAGCTGATCGACACAATAATGACCCAAGACATAAAATGCGGCAAATACACAAGCGTCTGAAACGTCCGTTTGAAAAAAGAGAATCGAACCTCGTTCAGCATAAGCGCCAGCAGGATCGGGATCGGAAAATAAAATAATAAATTCATGCCAAACAGCAGCAGTGTATTCGTTAAAATGTTCAAAAAATCAGGCTCGGTGAACAAACGTTCAAAATGCTTGAAGCCCACCCATTCACTCCCGCCAATACCCTTGAACGGCTTATAGTCTTGAAAGGCAATAGCAAGCCCAAACATCGGAATATATTTAAAAATAATGAAGAAAAGTACGCCCGGCAGCAGCATGACATAGAGCCATTTGTTTTTCCAAAGCCGCTTCTTAAGCTCGCTCGTTCTAGGCTGAGGTACCCTTGCCAGTTGAACCGCGTTTTCCTGATGAGCTTCTTGCATATGGGTTCTTCCTTTCCACGGGAGGTTATAGAGACTGCTCGAGCATGCGAGCAGCCTCTATGGGCTATTCTTTATTTTTTGTAAGCAGCATTGTATTCCTCGATAATCTGAGCCCCGCCGCGCTTCTTCCAATCCTCAACCGCTTTGTCGAATCCAGCCTTATCAATCGATCCATAAATATATTTGTAAGTGGCATCCTTTATAATTTCCTGAAGCTCCGTGCCCTTCTCGGTATACGTTTTCGAATCAAGCGGCGCAGTAGGATCGGCAATGGCGATCTTCTCGTTCTCGATAATGAGCTGCTCCGCATGAATTCTCGCCGGAAGCTCGTGGAAACCATCGTACATACCGTTTGTTTCCGGCTCACCAATAACGCTGTCCTTAAAGCCTTTGACCTCGCGCTCCGTCAGCTCTTTATCTGCCGATGCTTTTGCCTTGCCATCCACTACCGTATAATGAGTGCCTTCAATGCCCCAGAACATCATGTTCGCCACTTCCGGCGTCATCAGCTTATCGAAGTAAGCCAAAATCTTCTTCAGCTCGGCTTCATCTTTAATCGCAGATTTCGGGAATAACGCTACGTTGTTGTAGCCCGGAATGGACCATGATGCCAGCTTCCCGTCTGGTCCAGCAATCATGCTGTGTGTATCAACGACTGCGGTCGGCACGTTTTTAACAAGGTCCTTCACTAGTGAGTCCACATCCTGCATGGAGCCGATGTATACGCCTGCCTTGCCGCTCGTGAACATATTGACTTGATCTGTTTTGCTTGTCGCTGCAAAGTCTACGTTCATCGCTTTGGCGTCGCGAATTTTTTTGATAAAATCCATCGTGGCTGCATATTCAGGCGTCGTAAACTCTGGAACAAGCTGGCCGTCCCGCTCACCCCAGTTGTTCGGCGTGCCGAACCATGCGGAGGCCGTTTTGAACGCACCATATACGAGATCGTTCCGGTCAGCTAAACCAATCGTGTCCGGCTTGTTGTTGCCATCCGGGTCGCCTGTCGTAAATTTCTCCATCATCGCAAACAGCTCATCCACGTTAGCAGGTGCGGCGAGGCCAAGCTTATCTGCCCAGTCCTTGCGATAAATAATGCCTTGGCGAGCCAGCGGTCTGCCGATGTATAGCGAATATAGCTTGCCATCCACTTTTGTATTGTTCAAAATCTCTTCCTTCAGCTTGCTCAGGTTAGGAAACTCGCTGAAATAAGGGCCAATTTCCCAAAACTGACCGTCTCTGATCGCTTCCTTCATTTGAACGAAGGTCGCTTGGTTCTTCAAATAAGTAACCTGCGGCAGCGAACCCGTCGCAAAGGATGCGTTCAGCTTCTCCTCATACGTGTCTGCCGGAAAAAATTGATACGTTAGTTTTGTGTTCGTCAGCTTCTCCAGCTCGTTTTTGATTGTATCTGGCGGTGTCTCTGCGATGTTAAGAGGCAGCATGATCGTAATTTCAGTCGGCTTCTCCGGCTCTGCCGGTTTGTCTGTCTCTTCCGTCTTTGCTGCGCTGTCATTGGTTGCTGCTGGCGGCGTACTATTTTTTCCGTTATTGCTGCCGCTTGAGCAAGCTGCGAGCAATAAACTAAATGTTAAAACTACGCCCATCAGAATCGAAAACGATTTTTTCTTCATACAGCGTTGACCTCCATATATCGTTTTGGTTGCTACCTCTTCAAGCTACCACCTGGAAGAAGAGTGCCGAAACAATCATTTGTTCATATGGCATATCGTTTTAGAGGCATCTGAGCTAATGATTATTGCCGCTTCTGGTGACACTTTTGACTAAATACCGCAACACAAAAAGGGTGAAGATCGCTCTTCACCCTCAAATCATGTAGTTTATATGAAATGGCACTTATTTCATGGCGCCCTTTACTTCCAAGCAGAAACCTTGATCTTCTTATATTTGTTCACGAATCTTCTCTCCAGCTTCTTAAAAAAACCTTGGGTCTTTTTCTCTTCTTGTATGTTGCGCAGACCTCGTATAAGCAGCTGGTATCTCCATTCGTTATCATATCCGAGTTTATGTACTTCTTGGAAAAAATCAGGTTTCATCATACGTCACACTCCATGTCGTCTTATTCACTTCTGCCAATACTTAAGCAGATTCTTATTATATACTGCTGTTCTATGCAATTTCTAAACAATTTACGGGATTTTTCGACAATAATATATCTTTTTTATTTTAAAATCGATATTTATACCTAGTTCTTTGTGCTCATATGAATTCACTTCTATTTTTTATAAGCAAAAAAATAGCAGCCACGCAGGGAATAAATAACCTGCTTAGCTGCTCTATAAATAATGATATTGCCTACTTCTCTTTTAATATGCTGTTACTTGGAATCCGGCCCGCTCATTGCTTCTTGAAATATGCATCCGTATACTCGCTAATCATTAAGCTGCCTCCGCTGCGCTTCCAGCGTTCGACCTCCTGATAAAATCCTTCCATACTAATCTGTCCGAGAATATATTTGTATGTCGCGTCGGAAATGATTTTGTACAGCTCCATGCTCTTCTCATCGTAAGTCTTCGATTCAAGGCCAATAACCTTATCCGTCACGAGAAACTTATCGTTATCTGCGCTGAGACGCTCCGCCATCTCCCACATCGTTTCTTTCTCTGCTACCTTAAGTACATTCGGATTGCTTAGATCGGCAATCATAAGCGGATAAAGCGCGTTGACCTCTGTTACGCGCAGCTGCGACGTCTCTTCAGGCAGTTGAACCTCTTCACCCTCCATAAGATAGTGCTTGCCTTCTATCCCATACCGCATAAGATTGGCAACATCCTTATCCATCGTACGGTCGAAGAACGCAAGCTGCTCCAGCAGCTCCTCCTCCGTCCGAATCGCCTTTTTGGAAAATAAATATAGCCCGTTATAATTCGGAATCGACCAGACACGATACCCTTCCGGTCCTTGAATGCGATTCACCAAGGTGAAGCGCGCAGCAGGATTGATCTGCTTCGCTTCATCCGAGAGCCGCTGCACGTCGGTCATGCTGCCGATATATACGCCTGCTGCACCTCGTATAATGTTAGCCCGCTGCATCTCCTTGCTCGTTACCGCAAAATCCGCGTTAATGAGCTGCTCATCATACAACTTCTTCATGAAATTCATCGTATCCATGTAGGCTGCCGTTTCGAACTCTGGAACTACCTTCTTATCGACGATACCCCAGTTGTTCGGCGTGCCGAAATAAGAGCTCAGCGTCTTAAAGGCCCCAAATACCAAATCATTACGGTCAGCCAGCCCGACGGTATCCTTTATCCCATTGCGGTCCGGGTCACCGAGCGTAAACTGCCGAATGACCTCATACAGCTCCTCAATCGTTCCCGGCTTGTCCAGCTTGAGATTATCCAGCCAGTCTTCCCTTATAATAACGCCTTGTCTAGACGATGGCCGCTCCGTGTAAAGCCCGTATATGCCGCCATCTATTGCGGATTGCCCCAAAATGCCGCTATTCAAATGCCTTAAATTCGGGAACCGCTCCAAATAAGGGCCGATCTCCCAGAATGAGCCCGAGCGAATGGCATTTTTCACAAAAATATAATCGGTATGCTTCACGAAAGTCGCCTTCTTCAGCGAATTTGTGGAGAGGGCTGTGTTCATTTTATCTGTGTAGATGCCGTCCGGTACCCAGTTAATATCAAGCTTCACATTTGTTAAATCCTCGATGAGCGCAATGATCTCTTCACTTGGCGGATGGGGAAAGTGCAGCGGTGCCATAATGGAGATCGTCGTTTTTGTGTTTGCGTCTTTTCGCTCATTTGGAGCAGAAGATGCGGTGCATGAAGCGCAAATGAAAAGGATAAGCAGCACGATAAAAAAGCGACAGCCTGCGCGTACTCCTATGTTCCGTGAATGGATTACCACCTTAATCCCCCTTGTCTTATCAGCCTTTTCTCTTCATAATCTAAGGAAATGATTATTTGCGCGATAGATGATTATTGCTCAAAATGTATGCGTTTACTAAAATAAAGCTAATGCTCGCTCATTACTAGACAAGGTGTTGATAGCTGTGCGATCTTTAACCTTTTTAAGCAAGATGACGATCTTCGGCTTTCTGCTCAGCACGCTTCCCGTCATTTTTATCGGTGCATTCTCGTATGCGACCTCTTCCAGTGAAATTCAGAAAAATGTAAACCGTGGGAAAATGCAGCTTATCATGCAAATCAACTCCAATGTAGAGCAGAAATTGACGACTGTCAACCACACGCTGAATCAGGTTATTAACTCGACCGTGCTCAAAAAAGCGATGAATCAGCCGCTAACCGTCAACGATTTTGTGATGTATGATGACCTGCGGAACGAGATCCGCCATATGCAATCCTTTGACACCAAGCTTGAGGATGTCATCCTGATCAATGAGCGCCATAACTGGATGATCAAAAATTCCGGACTATATTCGTTTGAACAATATGCTTATTTCGATGAGCTGTCCAGCCTTATGCAAATGCCTGAAGGAACCTCATGGGTGCTTAACCCATCCAGCTGGTTTTATAGTGAGGAAGCCGCGGAAAGTGCTGCTTGCAGCTACAGCATCAGCCTCGTAAAGAAGCTGCCGACCAATGGGCTTGAAAAATACGGCTTGGCGCTCGCCAACATTCCGACCTGCAGCTTGCAGGAGCTGCTTAAGAGCGATGAGGACCCTTTTTCGACGATTATGATTTTGGATGATCAATACCGTATTCTGCTCCATCCCGACCAAGCGTTGATCGGCAAGCCTGTGCTCGAGAGCGGACTGCATATGGGACAGCTCACTGAGCCCTCCGGACAGTTTACACAATCGATTGAACAGAAGGATTATTCCGTCACCTATTACCGTTCCGATCTAAACGGCTGGACCTATCTCTCAGCCACGTCCATTGCCGGCATGACGAAGGAATCAAATAAAATTGGCACGTATACACTTTATGTATGTCTATTTATGCTCACGCTATCCATGCTGCTCGCTTGGATCGGTTCCCGGCATATGTATTCGCCAATTCAATTGCTGCTGAATCAAATCGGCGAGCGTCTGACCGACATTCAGAAGCGGAAAACAAATGAATTCCAAGCGATTGGGGAACGCGTCACCCATTTATTCCAGTCCAAAACCGAGCTTGAAAAAGAGGTTAGGCAGCATATTCATCAAGTGCGCACCTTCTTCTTCATGAAAGCCTTCCAAGGCAACATCAAGTCAAGTGAAATCCCGGAGAAGCTGGCTCAATTCGGCTATGGCTCTCAGCTAAAAGAGTGGAAAACGATGGCCGCGATTACGCTGCAAATTGATTTTCCTGATAACAGCCGTTACTCCAAAAGTGATTTGGAGCTGCTCCTATTCGCTGTCCATAACATCATCGAGGAGCTTATTCCCTTCGAGCAGCGACTCGCCCCGATCATTATGGATCAAACGATTGTGACGATTATCGGCAGCGCAGAAGTGGGCAAGGACGCTTTCCACAATGCCAAATATGCGTTAACGGAGCATCTGCAGCAGCAGATCGCAAGCTACCTAAACGTGCAGGTCAGCATTGGCATGAGCTTGCCGTTCGACTCCTTCTCATCGCTGGCGACAGCTTATAAAGAAGGCCTTGAGGCACTGAAGCAGCGCATGAAATTAGGCGAAGGCATCATTATTCAGTATGAGAATGTAAATGCCGGCAAACATTATTTGAATCTCAACTACCCAGGGCATATCGAGAATGAGCTTATCGATGCGATTAAGCTGGCCGAGAAGGATAAATCGAAGGAGCTGCTGCGAGCTTTTTTGCAGGCGGTATTTGTCGTGGAGCTATCGCCGCAGGAATATCAAATTCCGCTTGCCCGGCTGCTCAATAATCTGTTGATCGTTATGCAGGAATCAGGCGTAAGCCTTAATCAAATCCATCCGTTAAAGGGTTCCCTGCTTGAGGAGCTGCTTGAGCTGCATACCTCTGCCGAGATCGATGATTGGTTCTGGACTAGCGTTGTTTATCCAATGATCAACATATTCAAGGATCGTCAGGAGGCGCAGTACCACAACATTTCGGAGAAGATCATTGACCTCGTACAGCATTTGTACGACACCGATCTTACGCTAGAAGAATGTGCATCGCGGCTTCACTATAATGCCAATTATTTAAGCAGCGTTTTCCGTAAGGAGACGAATTATTCGTTTAGCGAGTATTTGTCGATGTACCGTTTCAAAATGGCAAAACAATGGCTCGCTGATAGCGAGCTGCCAATTAAAGACATCGCTGCAAAGCTGTGTTACAATAATCCGCAAAACTTCATCCGTTCCTTCCGCAAACAAGAGGGAATTACTCCAGGGCAATACCGCTATAAAAAACGCAGCGGATAGCCGATAAAAATAATGAAAGCTTTTGGAAAATAAATGCTCTTCAATATGAATGGGAGGCTTTACGCATGACACAACGACCGTCACGGGATGAATACTTTGATTATTATGAACAGTATATCGGCCTAGTAGGCGAAGGATCTGTTACGGAATGGCTTACAAAACAGCTCGCAAGCACAACTGAATTGCTTTCCGATATTCCCGAGGAGCAGGCTAATTACCGCTATGCGGAAGGAAAATGGACGCTTAAGGAAGTCATCGGTCACATCTCGGATAATGAGCGCGTCATGAGCTACCGTTTGCTTCGAATCGCACGGGGTGACAAGACACCTCTTGCCGGCTATGATCAGGACGAATTTATGAACGGCGCCACCTTTCAAGAATGGTCTTTATCACAGATTATCGAGGACTACATCTCGGTTCGCCGGGCTACTCTCGCTTTGTTGCGCGGCTTGTCGGATGAAGCATGGCTTCGCATTGGCGTAGCTAATGGCGGCAATATCTCCGCTAGAGCTCTCGCTTACATTATTGCCGGACATGAGACTCATCATTTGAACATCATTCAAGAAAAATATTTAGGAAAATAAATCGTTTTCTCTTATTCGCTCATTAACTTAATGAATAGCTAGATAAAATCCTATATGTAAACCTTTTATTATGATAAAATGGTTAACATATAGGATTTTTTTGCATGAGGAGCGGTACTTCTATGACGATTCGATTACGAGGACACCATCTGCTTTGTCTACTAGGCTACCGAGGTATGGGTTATTCGGATGATTTCTGCGTCAATATGACTGCCATTTACGAATTGCTGCTCGCAAAGCCTGAAACTGAAATTGAAATTATTTTAGGCCCAGACGATGTTTGCAAAGCATATCCGCCGGACAAAGCCTATCATTGCGAGGGAACCGTCTACAGCTTGGATGCAGCGATACTCGCAAAGCTTGGGCTCCAAGTAGCTGAGCGAGGAAGCTGGCAGTCCATATGTGACCGCGTAGCTAAAACGATGGTGCCTGAGGACATCAGTCATCTATGTATGACCTGCCCTTGGGAAAAATATGGCGTCTGTGCGGAGGGTGTTGGCCTCGTTATACAAGGCAAGTCTTTGCCTAAGGTAGGCATTAAGTAGACCTATGGAGAAAACATCAATGCAGCTATGTTATATTCGTTACAAACGAAATACAGCTAAATAGAACTAATTAAATTATTAATTCCCACAAGGCTGCGCTGAAACTGGCGCAGCCTTTTATTTAGTGCGCAAAATAAGCTGATTAATGCCTAATTATTAGTACAATTCCCACCATGCTTATTAAAATATAGTAAAATAGAAGGTGCTGCTATTTAAATTTCCGGAGGAATATTAATCATGAATGCTGGTCTTTCTATATTTCAAAAGCTGATGCTAGGGCTACTGCTCATGTTCTTCTTAATCATCATTATTTTCTGGATTATATATCGGCTTAATGTAACGGACATCCAAGAAGAACTAAAGAAAAACAAAATTGGTGAAGTCAAATTCATGACCTCACAACTCTCCACCCAGTTCGAGCAAGTCCTTATGAATACGACGACCATGTCTGAAGACCATTCGGTCAGAGGATATCCCTATGTCCTGCAATTCGGGGATGCCTATTCCAAGTACGAGGCGAAATTAGCTATTATTGACAAGCTCGCTCTCAACAGTGCCTCTACATCCTGGAACAACACGATCACTCTCTACTACCCTGATTTGAAGGAAACCGTCTCTTCCGACAGTACATTATCCTTCTCAACCTATAATCCGCCCTCCCAACGGCTGAATAAGTGGGTCGTGCACTGGGAGAAGGATGGTACTGGATATTATTCTAATTTGACCCGGAGCCATATCGGTCCATTGCTTATTGAAACAAGAGTCTCTTTGGATAATCTACTTAAAATGATGAAGCAGTACTCATCCGGAACCCCTTTGCTTTATGATTCTTTTAACAAAACGATTATCCAAACTGGTAATTCCCCTCTACTGGAGGATACGACAGGCCGAATTATTCCGTTAATTGAGGGAAAGAGCGGCTTTTTATCGGTCGACGACAATGGAACTGAATACCTGCTCAACTATATGAAATCTGACTTGCTTGATTTGTACTTTATAGATTACCACCCTATGCGTCAGTTCATTGAGCCTATTTCTCAAAATAATATTCTTTTTATATTTTCCATCATTGTGCTGCTGCTTATTTCACTGATGTATAGCCTCGTGCTGCGCAGGCAAGTGCAGACACCTGTTATTGTACTAAGGAAGGCTATTGACAAATTTGATCGCGGTGATTTTTCTAGTCGTGTCATCGATCTTCATGCAACCGAGTTCAGAATGCTTGGCAACTCCTTTAATCGTATGGCCGAGAATACGCAGCGACTCATTGAGCAGGTGCTCGTTGCAGAGCTGGAAGTTACCGAAGCAAGACTTAAGCAATACCAAGCTCAAATTAATCCCCATTTTTTGTATAACTGCTTGAATTATATTCAGAGTAAAGCCAGCATCGAGGACCATGAATCCGTAACTGCGATGACGCTTCATCTCGGAGCTTATTGCAGATACGTTCACAAAATTGAAAATATCGATTCTACCATTAACGAGGAGCTTGTCTTCGTTGAGCACTACCTGTCCATTTTACAGTTGCGTAAACGGTCGATGACCTTCTCTATTGATATCCCACCATCCATGTGTATGTATCGCTTGCCTAGAATGATCCTTCAACCGCTTGTCGAGAATTGCATTCAGCATGGCATAGAACCCTCTCTGCATCCCGGTCAGATCAAGATTAGTGCGGAGGAGGACGAGCAGTCCCTGCGTATATTCATTCAAGATAGCGGAGTCGGAATAGCGGAGGATAGACTCTCTATCGTTAATCAACATATCGAGGAACGCATATTTTCTGAGAATAAGGTAGGTACAGGCATGAGGAATGTACACCAGCGTCTCAAGCTATATTTTGGAAAGAGATCTGGGCTGACTATTCAATCTAAATTAGCCGAAGGAACTTGTTATATCATTACAATTCAAAAGCAGGAGGACAACCATGCTACAAGTATTATTAGTTGATGACGAATCCTATGTCGTCGATGATCTAGAAATTGCCTTCCCCTGGACCAAATATGGGGTTGAAAAGGTATATACAGCTTATTCCGGCATAGAGGCGCTGCAGGTCATTGAACGGAATTCTATTGATATTCTCATTACAGATATTGCCATGCCAGGAATGACTGGACTAGAGCTCATTTCACGAGTTAAAGAATTTAATAAGGCAATCAAATGCATTCTGCTTACTGGCTATGCGGAATTCGAATATGCCCAGGAGGCGATAAAGCAGGGGGTCGTAGACTATTTAATTAAGCCGCTTGATCATAATAAGCTCGGCCTCTGTCTTGAAGAAACGATAAATATCATGAAAGAGGAGATGGAGCAGACCGCATCCTACGAGCAGGCTTTATTCACGTTCCGGGAGCATCTTCCTGTCATGAAGGACAAGCTCCTTAATGAGCTGCTGCAAGGCAAGAACTACTCGGAGGAGGCTCTTGTCGACAAGCTTTCCAGCTTCTCACTGACCTATGGGAAAGACGATGATGTCTTTCTTCTTGTCATTCGTCTGGAGGAGCATTTCAACCGCTATGGACAAAACAGCCTGCTACTTTTCGAATATGCAGTGACAAACATCGCTTGCGAGCTGCTCGAGGACTCCTTCGAGACTTGGCATTGCCGAGATGCTTATGATTATCTTATATTTACGCTCAAAGCAAAACAAACAGACGGGTTTCAGAACTCTGAAAGTCTATTAAAGGAGCTTACCAGTCGTTCACTCCAATTGCATCGTAATGTGAATGAATACTTGGGGGGCGGCATATCGGTCATCCTTACCTATCCGGGAAAATTCAGTAGTGATCTTCGCCATATGCATGAGAATGCAGTCACAGCAATCAGAAAGCAAGTCGGAAACGGTACAGGCTATTTTCTAGCGCTTGCCGAGCAGCCGTCACAAGTATCCTACGTTCGATCCATGAACGTATTATATGATCCGCCTACGTTTATCCATCTGCTGGAAACCAGCCAATGGGACGGATTTGAAGACAGATTGAACCAAGTTGAGGAAGCTTTCAGCGCTTTATCCGAGCAAACGGAAGAGCATTTGGATGCAATAAGTACGGTGCTCATGTCCTCCTTCCATTACATAGCTCATAGAAACAATGTTCTCCTGTCAGATGTAGCGGGAAATGCGCTTATGTATAGACAAACGTTCCGCTCACTTTGTCAGCTTATTGAATGGGCAAAACAGCTTGCCTTAACACTAAAGGAGAAGCTGGAGAAAGACGTTTCTAGTCAACAACAAGCAATTATTCGAGAGATCCAAGTATTTATTTCATCTCATCTGTCGACAGTCAGCCTGCAATCGATAGCCGATTGCGTATCCCTCCATCCTGTTTACGTATCCAAGCTGTTCAAGCAGCTGAGCGGCAGCAGCCTGAGTGAGTATATTCTCAGTGTGAAGATGGAGCATGCCGTTGCTTTGCTCCGAAATTCAACCGATAAGGTATACGAAATTTCGGATAAGCTCGGTTATTCAAATTCACAATACTTCATTAAGGTATTCAAGGAGCAGCATGGTATGACCCCTCAGGATTTTCGGGATAAGACCTAGTTGAATTAAATAACAGCAAGAAGGGCAGCCCATAAATGAGCCGCCCTTCTTGCTGTTATTTATTTTGACTTAATTTCATCGTACCATTTGTTGACTTCTTCCGCTATTTTCGCTCCGCCTGAAGAATTATATCTTTCAACAAAAGCATCGAATTCATCAACCGAGGTTTTATTATAAATGATTTTGTTCAGTACTTCCTTCTCCAGCTTGCTTAGCATATCGCCTTTGGATAGCTGCGTCTCCGTAGGAGTACCAGTAAACATACTAGGCATAATAGCATCCTTCTGATCAACAACAATCTTCGCCGCTTGCATTTGCTCTGGAATAGAGGTAGTAAGCGTCTCTTCATACGGCGTGGACGGCTTTTCACCGTTCGCTAGTTTTGCTAACCCGTTGATACGAAGAAAAGGAATGATGGCTCCATCAAAGGTTAGTGTATATCGTATGGCATCTACCCAACCGCCAGGGATTTTATCACTATCCTGCTCGCGGTAAATCTCACCGTTCGGGCCAATATCATAGTCATACCCTTTTGCGAAGCCTTTAGAGAATGGACCATCCCCATCAGGGTTTGCCCAGTTGTCAAATAGGTAATTCTGATAGACGAAGAATGCATCTTTATTTTTCATGTTTTTATTGATAAGAACCGCACCTGTGCTAATTGGAGTTCCATGACGGCCAACCTTGCCATCAGGACCAGCAGGCAGCGGATACGGCTTATATTCAGAAGTAGGGACATTTGTTTTCAAATCGGGAATTGGCCAGCCTGTCATCCAATAAGGGCCAACAATGATACCTGATTTGCCAGCTGTGAAAGCTTCTGAAGCCTTTACTTCATCATACAGTCCCGACTCTTGCGAAATGTAGCCCTTCTTCATCCAATCCTGCAGCTTGGAGAGTGCAGGCTTCATCTCTGGCTGAATAGAACCATAGGCAAGCTTGCCATCGGCCCCTACGTTCCATTGGTTTGGCATTACGCCAAACATGCCAAACACCCATCCTGTCTCGGACATCCAAGTATTCAAATTGTTTTTAAAGCCAACGGATAAAGCTGTGGTATCCTTCTTGCCATTACCGTCTGGATCCTGATTAGTAAAGGCCTCCATTACCGTTTCAAGCTCATCGATCGTCTGAGGAGCCTTCAAGTTTAATTTTTTCAACCAATCTTCACGAATATACATGACTGGATCATTATTGTAGGCATTCTCCAAAATCGGAATTCCCATTCGTTTTCCATCACGCATGTACGGGTTCCAAACCGTTGGGTCCTGTGCCATTGCTTCTTTATAGGTATCGGAAGCATATTTATCGAACAGTTCTCCTGCATCCGCAAACTGCCCGCTCGAAATTAAATCAGCAATCAGCGTTGGATCGCCCCTGAATGAAATAATATCCGGCATTTCCTGCCCCGAGGTAAGCATCAGCCTAAGCTTCGTTTGGTAGGCATTGTTTTGATCGCTGACCGTCCATAAGTACTTAATATCAATACCCAAAGTGTCTTTCGCCCACTTTGTATGAACGTTATTATCAATATTTTCGCCATTTTTGAATTTTAAATTGGTTGTAATAGGGAAGACCGTCGTAATGGAAACAGGCTCCACATATTTTCCATTCTCGAACTTCGCTGAATAAAAGGAATCATTATCGGCCTTTTCTTCTGTTTGATCGTCTTTATTGCTGCCGCAAGCTGCAAGCGATGCCATCAGCATTGCCCCTGTCATAACCATAACAGCCGGCTTTTTCAATTTAGTTAGCATATCTTTATTTCCCCCAATTGAATTTATTTGGTTTGCTTTGACCCTTCCAACCAAATCATAGATAGATCCTACTGTGCAGCAACACCCCTCTCATGAAGCAAATCCATTATTCCTTCACGGCACCAAGTACAATTCCTTTGACGAAAAATCTTTGAAGGAACGGATACACAAGGAGAATGGGTGCCATGCCGATAAAGATTTGAGCAGCCTTTACAGTTCTTTGTGAAATATTTTCCAAGTCTTCAGGACGCACCGTCACTTTGCTGAAATCTTGCTGTACGATAATGGTCTGCAGGAAAGTCGCAAGTGGATAGTTTTTATGATCAGTCATAAAGATTAGACCATCAAACCAGGAATTCCAATGACCAACCATTGAGAATAACGATAGTGTAGCAATTGCAGGCATCGATACTGGCAAATAAATACTGAATAGTGTTCTCAGATGGCCAGCTCCATCGATGAATGCAGCTTCCTCCAAATCCCTAGGCACCCCGCGAAAGAAATTAAGAAGGAGTATCATATTCCATACTGATACAGCTCCCGGAATGATAAGCACCCAAAGCGTATTCATCATGTTTAGCTTTTGAATTAGAATGTAGAAGGGAATCAAGCCACCGCTGAATAACATCGTGAAGACAAAAAACCACGTATATATACTTCTGCGTTTGAAATGTTGAGCTTCTTTAGATAGTGGATACGCCGCGAGCGTAACGAGTACCATACTGATCATCGTGCCTAATGTAGTACGCTGAACAGCTACCCATAAAGAGCGAATAAAATTCTCATTCTCCAATGTCTTGCTATAGGCTTCAACCGTGAACTGAACGGGCAGCAATCCGACCAAATTAGCGTTCGCAGCTGCTTTCCCACTGAATGAAACAGCTAAAATATGAATTAATGGAATAATGCAAGCAATAGATAATATAGTTAGGAACGTATAGTTGATCACTGTGAATAATTTGTAGGTGTTCGATTTATGATACATACTGTCGGTTCATCCTTTCTAGAAAATACGGTAATTGGCCAGTTTGTAAGCCAAGCGGTAAGCTGCGACGATAAGCACGAAGCCTACGACCGATTTGAAAAGCCCAATTGCTGTGGAGAATCCGAACTTTCCATCTATGATACCGATACGATAGACAAACGTATCAATAATATCCCCTTTGTCGAAAACCAATGCATTATACAGATTGAATATTTGGTCAAAGCCCGCATTCAATATATTGCCTAAAGAGAGTGTTCCAACCACGATTGTAATTGGGATAAGTGCTGGGATGGTAATGAACAAGGTTTGATGCCATCTGTTCGCTCCATCTACTTCCGCCGCCTCGTACAATGACGGATTAATTCCTGCTAGTGAAGCAAGGAATACGATCGTTCCAAATCCAAACTCCTTCCAGACATCGCTTACAACAACGATAAATCGGAACCAATTGCCGTCGCCGAGGAAGAATATCGGTTTTAAACCGAACACCGCGCCTAGAAACTGATTGACGAGTCCTTCACTGGACAGCATGTCCAGCAAGATGCCCCCTAAGATGACCCAAGAAAGGAAATGCGGCAAGTAAACCAGCGTCTGTACCGTCCGTTTGAAAGCCGCCTTTCTCACTTCATTGAGCAAGAGAGCGAAGGTAAACGGAGCGATGAGTCCTGAAACCATCTTCATTCCGGCTATAATAACGGTATTCCAAATGACTTGTACGTACTCTGGCGTACTGAAAAGGTAACGAAAGTGCTCCAAGCCAATCCAATTGGATTGGGAAAATCCTAGCCAAGGCTTGAAATCTTGGAAAGCAATTACGAGTCCGAACATTGGAATGTAAGCAAAGATTAAAGTAAGGATAACCGCTGGCAGCAGCATCGCATCCAGCACCAACGCCCTTTGCCATTTGGAGCGGCGATCCGTGCGTTTAGACAGCTGTGGAGCGGTCTCTGCAAGGGCATCTGCTGGCGTTATTGATTTCTTCATTTGTGTGCTTCCCTTCTGTTTGAATGACATAAACCCTATCTGTCCTATCGTCTGTTCTCATTATAAGTGGCGCCTAGAGACGCTACTATGATAAATCATAAGCATCGATAACAAATTGTTAATATCCGAGCTGACGCTGTTTGAATACAAATAAAACGCCAAGCCCCCTTCTATAGAAGAGAGCTTGGCGTCATTAAATCCATTCATTATTTGCTTGTATTCAGGATCATGAGCATATTATATAAAGCTTGAACTGACTCTGCCCGAGTAGTATGCTCACTAGGAACAAAACGATGATCATCCTTGCCCTTCATCATTCCATGC
The DNA here is from genome assembly GCF_052115145.1 of Paenibacillus sp. 2TAB26. Taxonomy (NCBI): domain Bacteria; kingdom Bacillati; phylum Bacillota; class Bacilli; order Caryophanales; family Paenibacillaceae; genus Paenibacillus; species Paenibacillus sp. 2TAB26. The sequence continues at coordinate 41,273 of NZ_JBFRGC010000001.1, read as the reverse complement.
GAAGAAACAATAGAAACAGCGTTCTCCGCCCATGCTGAGATGTTAGCTTTGTCTACGTATACTAGCTCGACGTTAGTCTCCTCAGGTTTCGTTTTTGCTTGGTATGCATACGCATTGGCAAGCATAACCGCCATTTCTTCACGGGTAATGTTTGCAAGCGGAGCAAACCGATCCGCTGACACACCCTTAACAATTCCTGCGTGAAAGGCAGCATTAACCGCCGACGAGAACCAAGTTCCTTCCGCAGCGTCTTTGAAGCTGGAGGCCCCTTGCTCTTTAAGTCCAAGCAGGCGTACCAATAGAACGGTAAACTCCGCTCGCGTAATAGATTTGTCTGGAGCAAAGAGAGCAGCGGTTTGGCCATTCACAATCTGTTTTGCAGACAGCACCTTCAACGGCTCGTAAACCCAGTGGCTTGAATTAACGTCATTGAAGCTCTTATCATATTCAAGCAGCGCGTACTTACTGAAATGCGCAAGATCAACAGAGATATGATTCGTTTTTTCGTCATTCTTCCCGCCTACATATTCCCACTTATTGGTCTGCTCATTCAGCATGTAAATGCCTAAGAGCGACTTCTTCATATTGGCTTCCGCTGAATAGGAGAAAGATAGGGTGACTACTCCATCAAATGTGCCAGCCTTAATCTCACGACCATTACCTGTTATTAAAGACAGTTCGAAGGACCAGCTTTCTCCGCCAATAAACTTCGCAGATAACCCTTGCTCTCCTTTTAGCTGCTGACTGCCTGAAGCTTCTTTAGCGGGCTCCATACGAAGCGACAGCTCAGCTCCATTCCGCAATTCAGGCTTCAACTGATCAATGAGGAGCTGGAGCACTTTTGAATCAATTGTTAGTGTAGCAGACCCCTTGGCTAGCTCCAGCTCTCTGCCTTTTAATAGACCAGCTAATTGAAGGGGCAGCCGTACTTGATGCTTACCTTCTGGTACGCTGATGCTCACCTGATTAGGCGACCCGTTCTGAAAATTCTCCTGAGTAATGGTCATCACAGGATCAGCAGTGCTGCCAGATTGCCCAGAGCTTCCAGGTTTGTCACCGCCATTATCGATACCACTGTTATTTTCTGACTCGGCAAAAGTCAAAATGCCGAATTGGGAAGTATTTCTCCATGAATCGTTTGTTGGATCGTTCCATTTGGCGGTGCTGTGCACTCCTTCCCCCTGATCGTCATTCACCTGAATGTCCAGACCTATTACACTATCTTTATTCGGACGAAGCTCAGGCAGCGCGATCTTCACTTCCATGCGGTAGCCTTTCTCTGTTTTTACAACTGCGCTCTCCAGACGAGAAGGAGAAGCATTTCCAGCAAAAGTTGCCGCATTATCAATATTTATCCGATATTGTGCATCGTCATATTGATAGGTCGAAGTTCGTTGATGATTTTCATCGATGAAAATTTCGATTGAATCCTGCAGCCATGGCTGCGGATCGTCTGATTTAAGCAAAGGATCGGTTACGTCGATTAGCAGCAGCAGACTGTCATCCGTCCACATAGAGCGAGCTTGAGCCGTTGCTTTGTTGTTATTATTAGTTAGATCCACAGCGAATGGCTTTGCCTTTTCCCACTCGCTTTCCATTTGTCCATCAATACGTGCAGTGCCTTTTATCGACTGTGCGCTTTTTGGCATACTTGCAAGCTGAATGACGCCATACTTGCTTGTGTCCAGATCTTGACTTAATGTGCTGTCATTCCAATAAACCGGCAGCATCTCGCTTGTCGATGCATCCTGAATACGAATATCGAATCCGATTTCTTCCGTTCCTTGCGCTAAGCCTTTCCAAGGAATAACGGCTTCTAGCCTATAACCAGTTGCTGTTTCTTTTATTTTATAGCTGCTGTCGCCATTTTCAGCGCCTGACCGATTAAAAGTAAGACGACGATCATCTGACTCATAAACCGCTGACTTTCCATTATTCTCATCAATAAACAGCTCTAACTTGTCCGCTGCGTCACGGGTAGCATCTTTAACCTCTACTTGAACGTAAAGATTGGTCATATCCCATAAGGTACGGAACGTTGCAGACTCGCTGCCGCTGCGTTTAAGCCGTGTCTGTACAGCTTTTTTCCATACGGAATCTGCAGAATTCTGATCACCCGCCGTTGGCGTTGCCATGAGTGATACCGTACGGTTTGTAATAATCGGAAGTGTAAGTGGATCTACAATTCCCCAGTAGACTAGCTTAGCCTGGAGATTCGCATCGAATAGCATAGCCTGATTATTGTAGGATTTCTCGTCTTGCAGTCCCCAAATCGTTACAGAGGAAATCTTGTCCTTATAGGTTTTGTATAAGTCAAACAATTCCTTATATCTATGTGCTTGTTTTGCAGCTATGTCAGCAGGCATAGGCGTACCCATGCTCACTCCGCTATCAACATCCAGCTCGGTAACCTGAATATCTAGCCCTAGCGAAGAGAACAGCTTAATTGTCTTTTCAACTTCTTCAATTGGTGGCGTAACCAACCCATAGTGAGATTGCAAGCCTACCCCGTCGATCAGACCTTTAGCTTTGAGGCGCTTTAGCAATTGATAGATATGTTCTCTTTTTTCCGGAACCTCTGTGAAGTAATCATTGTAATACAGCTTGGCATCAGGGTCCGCAGCACGAGCAAATTCGAATGCCTTCTCGATGTAATCAGGACCTATGAGATTATACCACGGTGAAATTCTAATACCGTCCGCATCTCCCCCATTGTCAGCAATAGCTTCGTTTACAACGTCCCATGCGTATATTTTTCCTTTATAACGTGTCATTACAGTCTCTATGTAAGACTGAAGGCGCTGCAGAAGCAAGTCGCGGCTGGCAGGCTGTCCATTGCTGTCCGTAAACATCCACTCGGCCGCATCAATATGCCATAGAAGAGCATGTCCACGCAGCCCCATTCCGTTATCTTGAGCATATTTCACATAATAATCGGCTGCATCGAATGTATACTGATTCTCAGCTGGGGAAATAAACTTTGGTTTCATTTCATAAGTTGCCGTTATGCTGTTAAAATGCTTTTTGAGAAGCTCCCCATAGGCTCCTTCCATTTGCCAGGTATAGACGGCAGCACCAATTGGAAAATCATCCTTAAAATAATCCTTTAAGGACACGATATCGTTTTGAATCGATAGCGCCGAAACAGGGACTACTGTTACTTCATCTACATAAAAAGATAACGTATCTGAAGTATTCTCCGTAATGTAAGGCGTTTCGATGAATAGTTTTAGCTCCGTAGGAGAATCGCTGTAATTAAGTTGTCCCTTAAGCTCATACCATTGCTGCCACTCCGATTTCTTAATCGTAATGGTATCTAGTGCATTCCAGCTCTCCGATCCGGACTTCTTATAGGCCGTCATTTGCAATTTGATGTCAGAGGCTGGCTCTTCCTTTAATCGAACATAGGCTTTTAATTCATATTCCTTGTTCTTTTGAAGGTGATTTTTAAGCTCAAGTGCTGGCCCATGAAACGTACGGCTCCGCCCTTCTACCAACATACTGTTGCTGCCGCTATAGGCTTCAGCTGCGGAAACGGTCAGCGCCTCATGTCCGACTCGTGGCAACCACCCCTGAAGCGTTCCATCTTCAAAATCGATAAACAGTCGATCATCGCCCACCGGGCCCTCCAAATCAGGCACGAGCTCTATGGAAACATCATCAAAATAAAAGGAGGTACCTGCCGTGGCTTCTGCATAAAGATCATATTGGCCATTCTTGCTCCCTGTCGTATAATTCCTTTTAATTAAGGTCCATTGCGATGCGGCATTCTGATCCGCCGTGCCTATCTGCTCCCAGTGGTCTTGCCCGTCAATGCGGCTCTTCATTGTAAGCTTAATATCAGCTGGCGTTGTACCGGGGGATAGCTTGACCCAAGCACTAATGGAGTAGGTGCGGTTAGGAGCCAACAATTCTGTTAAAACGTAATTGGGTCCCTCCCAATCCTCACTCCTCCCAGAAATATACAGGCTATGAGAGCCGCCATGATACTCATCTCCTGAGACCGTTAGCGACTCGTTTCCTTTACGCGCCCAGCCCTGCGTTGTTCCATTCTCAAAATCTGAAGTGAGAATGGTTGTGCTGCTCTCGTTAGCAAACACCTGCTTAGAGGGAGGAAGAATGATAGTGATAAGCATGGCAAAAGCGATAAATAATGCGAACGGTTTAGTAAAATTCATATAAATCCTCCTTAATGTGATGATCATAGCGCTGCAACTAGCTCTTTGTTCCATTCTTTTGTTGTGCGATTATATAAACCAAAGGTGGCACCGAATTCCCAGTAGGCCTAAGGCATGCTTAGTCGCTCTGCATCCAAGCGTTCGGTCTCCGTCCAAACCACTCGGGAAGCCATGTCTGCCGTGCGATAGACGCCAAACTCCCCTAGTTCCATATTCCTCAGCCATCCACTCCGCACCTTGATGCGTTGGCTTCCTCAATGACCATATCCCACGCCCCTTCAACCGGGGCATCCAAAGCGCACCCCTCTCTTCTTCAATGCTTTTCCCCCTAGTATATAAATCCCGCTCTTCACTTCATGTACTACAATCGGATAGTTGAAGTATAGCTCTAAGGTAAGCGTTTCCATATAACAAATACATCACTCACATAACAAATTATTAGCTTTGTCCCTAATCGAGTAACCTTTTTTCATATCAAAGTAAATAGAACAAAAAAAATGCGATAAGGAAATGCTGCTGAGCATCTCCTTACCGCATATCAATTTATTCATTAATTGCTATTTTCTCCAGCCCTCTCATATAAGGCTGAAGTGCAGCTGGGATACGAATCGAGCCGTCTTCCTCCTGATGATTCTCGATGAGTGGAATGAGAATACGCGGGCTAGCCACTGCTGTGTTGTTGAGCGTATGGCAATATTTTAACGAGCCATCCTCTGCACGGTACCGTATATTCGAGCGGCGTGCTTGAAAATCATGCAGGTTCGACGACGAATGCGTCTCCCCGTAGGCCTGCCTGCTTGGCATCCATGTCTCAATATCGTATTGCTTATACGTTTTTTGCGACATATCGCCAGTACATACTGCCATGACTCTATAGGGCAGCTCAAGGCATTGAAGCAGTTCCTCGGCATTAGCCGTTATTTCCTGCAGCAGCGACTCCGACAACGCCGGATCAGCCTCGCACAAAATAACCTGCTCGACCTTGGCAAACTGATGTACACGGTATAGACCATGAACATCTCTGCCAGCCGAGCCGACCTCGCTGCGGAAGCATACCGATGCAGCAGCCAGCTTGATTGGCTCTCCTACCTCTATAATTTCGTCCGCGTAATAGGTAACCATAGGTACCTCCGAGGTGCCTACCAGCCATTTATCCTCGCCTGCAATCCGGTAGGTCTGATCCTCACCAAGCGGGAAAAAGCCAGTATGCTTCATCGCTTCGGTGCGGACCATTAATGGTACTTCCAGCAGTGTGAAGCCTTTTCTCAGCAGCAAATCGACAGCCAGCTGTTGCACGGCACGATGGAGCAAAACGCCTGCCCCCTTCAAGTAATAATTGCGGCTGCCTGCTGCCTTCACACCTCGCTGCACATCAATCATTTGGTGCAGCTCACCCAGCGCCATATGATCCTTTGGTTCAAAAGGAAAACTCGGGGCTTCGCCAACACGCTTTTGCTCTATATTGTCTGCGTCCGATCGTCCGTCTGGCGTGTCTGGCGATACGATATTAGGTACCAACGCCATGAGCTCAACTGCATGCTGCTCTACTATCGCAAGCTCTGCTTCCACTGTGCCCAGCTTCTCATTTGTTTCCTTGACCTTATGCTTCGTTTCTTCCACTTCAGCTTGAGCATTCTGCCTCACTAGTGTGCCGATAAGATTCGAGAGCTTGTTGCGAATTTCCCGTAAAGCATCCGATTCCTGCATTAGCTGACGTTTCTTCTCGTCCCAGAGCATCAGCTCTGCAATAGAAATCTGAATCCCCTTCTGATTCGCAACCGTCTGTACCTGCTCTTGATTTTGCCTAACCCATTTCATGTCCAACATGCTAACCGCGCTCCTTTTCATTAGAAAAACACAAAAAACGCCCTCCATCCCAATGGGACGAGGAGCGTTTTTTACTCGCGGTGCCACCCAAATTGATTAAACAGACGCACTGTCTAATCCTCTTTGTTCCGCGATAACGGGCGGGCCCGGTAAACTTAGGGGGAAGGTGCTTCCCTCCCCTTGACGAGAACGCCTCCGAGTGGGATTCTCTTCACTGGCGTGATCCGATAATTAATTTTGTAGTAATATAACACATTATATAAGGCCAACACAAGTGTCATTGTGGAAATAAAATTCCAATTCAGCTTTTTAGTGTGCCTCATATGCAACTTTATCCACTTATTAACAGTCAGTAGGTTATATGAAGGGGAGGTGCATTTGTTGAGATATGGTCTTCTACTTACATTCTTACTCATTATGTTTGGGCTGGCAAGCTGCGAAAGCTCCGGAGCGAACAATGGCTTAACCACTCATACAGAGCAGGTGAACAAAGATCACCTGACGGAATCGTTGTCCAAATCAAGCGATAAATTAATCATTGCCAAAAGAGTTGGCATGGAAAACCAATACGAAGATCATAAGGAAATAAACGATGAGAAGTCTGTTTCTACTGTGAGGAGCATTTTAAACAAAGGCGAATGGGAAGAAGTTAAATTCCTAATGACAAGACCAGCCGATTATAAAGTTCATTTCCAACCTACCGATGGGTCAGAAGCAAAAGCGGTACTATATGAGGTTTGGTTTACGAACGACAACGCTGAGATTTATATAAGCGGCATTCATTCTTACAAAAAAACGTCGAAAGAGGATGCAGAAACGCTGGGTACTATTTTAAAATAACGGATTCATTACAAACGTATAAGGAGCATATTATGAAATCCAAATTACTCGAAGTATTAATTTGCATTGTTTTAGGCTTTTTTTCAGGCATACTGCTTGCTGGAACGGGTAGAGATGTTGCGGATAGCGGAATTGAAATATTGCTCGGATGCATTTTCTGGATACTGGTCTTTTCTTATATTAGAAAAAAATGAGGCATACAGTAATGAAAATGTTCCGTTCTCTTCTCTTTTTAATCGTATTCGTCTCCCTGTCTCTAACGATTGCACCTTCCAAAAGCTTCGCATGGTCATGTGCCGAGAGCGATGCACCCAAGCAATTGTTTAAAAAACATGATTTTGTATATATTGCTAAAGCTATGGAAACCTCCTATGAGGAATCAGCCGGTATGAATCCCAAAAGCAGAACAACCTTTGAAGTGAAGTCGACATTAAAAGGCACCTCCAGCGATAAAGCAACCATTGTCACGACTGCTGGCAGCGAATTTACTGAAGGCACAGACTATCTAGTATATGCTTATCAAACAACAAAGAAAAATTACTTATACAAGTATGAACCAGGCGAAATAGCGACTGATACTTGGTGCGGCGGAACAAAACCATTGTCGCTTGCAAGTTACGATCTTGAAGCGATAGATGAATATAAAAAGATGACTAACATGGTTTATTTTATTATTATTCCCATCGTTGCTGCCGCTGTTATCGTCACCGTATTCCTTCTATTGAAACGTAAAGGGAAACTAGGACGACGCTAATGCATTATTTTGGGGATTTATGATTGAGATTAGGACAACTCGTTTAAAATAACATGGAGACAGAACTGATGGGCTTGATTATACAAGCCCTTCATGAAGGAGGCTTCTCATGCTGAATGAGATAACAACAATACCGCGTAAGAATAAAAGGCGGAAAGGTTTTGCGGCTTTCGCCGCTTTTGGCATAACGATGACTTTATTAGCTGGCTGCAGTCAAACAGGAACGAGTGAAATGGATGCTCAGCCTAATCCAGATTCCGCTGCAATCGCTCCCGCTAATCAAACCGAAGAAACAAATGCTTCTTCAGAGAAGGATAACCCCTTCGCCGCTGCTGGCATTACGGATCCTAAAGCTTTTATCAAAATGTTTGAAGCGGTTAAGACAGCTGTTGCCGCGGGTGATAAAGAGGCCGTTGCAGACCTAGTGCTGCTGCCGCTTCGAGTAAACGGAAAAACATCGATGGAGATTACATCCAAAGTAGAGTTTATAGAGAAATATGATGCCATTATGACAAAATCCGTGAAGGATGCGCTAGCCGCGCAGAAGGTGGATGATTTGTTCGTTCGCGATCTAGGTGTGATGGTCGGAGACGGTGAGCTTTGGTTTGGAGCATCAGCCGAGGAGCCTCAAGCATACGGCATTATTGCCGTTAATCTAGAAGTTGGTAGCACTGAAGTGCCCCCCGTCAAGTAGACATTACAAAAAATAAAAACTGTTAAACGGCCTTAGTCCTAAACTCCATTGGACTGAGGCCGTTTAGTTTTGCCTGTAATCGTTCGTAATTGTAAAAGTGAATGTAGGCTTCAATGTCCCGTTCAAGCTCATCAAAAGTTCGGTATGTATGCAAATAAAATTTTTAGCACTGCAAGGTTTCCCAGAAGGATTCTATGGGACTGTTATCAATGCAGCTCCCTACGAGGGACATGCTATGGGTTAATTTTTTGCCAAATGACTTTTTGAACCGCAGAGAAGTGTATTGAAAGCATCGGTTTACTACTGGATGCGCTTGTGGTTAATCTGCCGCTCCGTTTCTTTGCATAAGTGAAGGGTCAATCGACGGTACCCGTAGATACCGCCTACCTTCTCATGCAGCGAGATCATCGCTCTTGTGAGTTTCTGGTTTTCTAGTTCACGTACGCTAGGCTTGCGGTTCAACCATTTGTAATAGCTGGATCGTGGAATCTCTGCAATTTCACAAAGTATCTTTATGCTGAACTGCCCGTCTTGCTGTACAGCTTGAATGGCAAGATAGATGTTTTCTTGACGTACTTGACTTAGCGTCGCCTTCTTTCGAGTTCCTCTAACTTTTTTAGAAATGCAATTTCTGCGCGCAGACATTCATTTTCAGCCTGCATCTTCTTCATGGCAAGCTTTTGGCGGTCTGTGTCAGTTAACTCTTCTTCGGTCTTTTTACGTCCACGTCCATCCTGCAGCGCATCTTGCCCGCCGTCTTGGTATTTCTTCACCCACTGATATACCTGTTGGTAGGAAACCTGATGTTGCTCCGCAGTCTTCCCATAGTCATCGTTATTTGTCAGGCAATATTGAACAATCTCTATCCGTTCTTAGGTAATCCAACACCGCTATAGGTAGCGGCCATAAGGCCTAGTTCACCACTTTCAATCTCTCCGATAATAGTAGGTTTCTCTAATACGGAATATATAACTTTAGACATGAAAATGCTCCCCTCATAGCAACAGGTTTTTTATTATTTCACCTGTCTACTATTTGGGGAGCATATCAGCTAATGAGTAGGATTAATTAGCTTTAATTGTTCTTTACCAATGAATTATTACTTCTTTGTGGTATTATTTGTTAGTTAATACATGTCTGAGAGAGTTTATACAAATAAATGATTAAGCACAAATATCCTATTGGGGAGACCTATGACTGATATAACTTTAGACAATATCAAGATTACAGTAGACTCAAATGACACTGATTACAACCAGGTATGTAATAATTTATATGAGTACAATGTTCGTGCGACAAATGGGTTACTAAAAAAGCCAGGCAAGGATATTAATTTATATCTAAAAGATAAATCAGGCAAAGTCGTGGGCGGTTTATTTTGTGAAACTGGTCTTACGGTTTGCATATTGATGTATTTTGGATAGCTAATGAATACAGAAACAAAGGATATGGAAAAATCATGATGGCAGAAGCTAAGCGGATAGGGAAAGAACTTGGCTGTATATTTGCTCATACTTCCACATTCACGTATCAATCGCCGGAATTTTATAAGCGTATGGGATATGAGATTTTTGCCGTTAATGATGAATACCCAGAAGATATAAAACAATTTTTCTTTAAGAAGAAATTATAGTATAAATATTTTTCAAGAGGAACGATAGACTAGCGTATTGCAACCCTGGAAATTCACTCCGCTAACGGGCAGATTAGTGGGCGTTTATCAGTATTTTGTCGAGAAGGAGATAATTTTATGACTGATCACGTGGTTCAGTTACGACCTATAACTAAAGACAACGAAACTGAGTGCATCAATTTAAAGCCCCAAAAGGAGCAGAAGGATCTGGTAGCTCCCAATGCAGATTCCCTTATACACGCTACGAAAGAACCAACATCCAAGCCTTTTGGTATTTATACTGACGATACAATGGTTGGTTTCCTGCTCTTTGACAATGAAATTTATAAGGACGGGTACTATTGGATACTGCGATTCATGGTCGATGCGCGTTTCCAAAAGAAAGGCTACGGATCGTTGGCAATAAGAGAGGTCATCAAGATACTATCCGCCAGGCCTGATTGTAAGCAAATTAGGGTTAATCATGTACCACATAACACCGCCGCGAATCGTTTATATAAAAGTCTCGGCTTTCAAGAGACTGGTGAAATGGAAGACGGGGAAATTGTACTTAGTTATTGTGTCAAACGAGACATCGGTGATGATCATTAAGCTATCGGGTAACGATAGTGGTATAAAGACACGACGGCAGCCGATCAAATGATGATCAGCTGCCGTTTTCTCAACTAGCTGGATTTATCGTTAATAACTCAAACAGATGATATAATTGAAAAATGGGATTTCATGGGACAATGGAAAGGAAGGGACGTTTTTTGTTTACCAATCATGTTGGAACTACAGCATCGTTGAAATATCCGTTTGATTGTCTTACAGATTTGATATTTGTCACTGAAGAAGAGATTATACCAGCGGATATTATCCTGGTTCCTGGTGGCAGTCACACTAAACCAATGAAGATTGCATCGGAGTTATTCCATTCAGGGATGGCAAGTTACATATTACCTTCAGGTGGCTATAATGTAAAAATCGAAAAAACAGAATGGGAATTTCAAAAGGAGATTGGTATATCTTTAGGTGTTCCGGAAGATCGAATACTTAAAGAAGATCAAGCGAAAAACACATTCGAAAATGCAAGAAATTCCTGGAATGTTATCATGGAGCAGCAGATTGAAGTAAGACATGCGATATTAGTTTGTAAGTCCTTTTTCTCAAGGAGGGCACTGATGACTTATCAAACCGTATTCCCTCCGAACGTAACCTTCCAAGTTAAGCAAGATGATTTACGTTATAACAAAGAAAACTGGTTTCTTGATGAAGTTGGAATAAAAACAGTTCTCACTGAAGCAGAAAAAGTCACGAAATATTTTGGACATCACATTCCTAATTGGGTCCATCAGAAGGAACAGGTATGAAGCTAACGGGAACTCGATAGTTTAATCATGAAGGGCAGACCAGAATTTGGTCTACCGCTTTGTCATTTAACAGTTCATTTCATAGGGCTTTTTTCATTGTCTACAATATTGGGGCTTGACCATATCATGTGGTGGGCTGTTTTATATGCATTCTAACCTATTTCTTCGTCAGAGCTTTTAACTCCTCGATCGCCATCGTGATGTGTTCCTCTCCCAATGTCGTTTCCGCTCCATAAAAAAACAATACATTGGCTACATGGTGGGAACGATAAGGCGCCAAATCCGCCGCTGCCCAGCTATTAGCAAAATCCTCTAAGCCTTTTTTAGCCTCTTTGCTTGATGAATAAATATAAATACTAATACTTTGACTCGTATTATAGTTGAATTGCTCCGGTTTTATATCATTATAGGCTCTAGAAAATACAGCACCCGGGTTTATATCGGTTTTTGCGGTTAACGAGATGCCATGTCTTTCAAATACACTCTTTATTTGATCCAATGTTATCGTTTCTTCGTTTCTTTCGTTCAAACCGCCGCCATAAGCACAGCCTGTAACGGCTAAACAAATCATACAAACGATTATAATCATTTTCCTCATAACATCGCCCCTTTGACTGCTATGACGTGTAAATAAGGAAATAAGTTACAGGAGCTCATCCCAGCCAAGCCCTAATTCGGTAACGGTATCATTGCCTATTTGGATATCTTTTTTCGTAAAGGCCTTCGCCCCTAATCGATAATAAAAGTTGATTGCACTATTTTTCTCCAGCACCCATACCATTAATGTTTGATAATTATGTATTCTCAAATGATCGACCACAGCGGAAAACAGTGCTTTTCCGAACCCGAGCCCCTGGTACTCCTCCAGCAAGTATATGGAGTAAAGCTCTCCGTCGTAGTCGTATTGCTCACTCCTGCACTTCCCACCGTTTGCGAATCCTACTATCGTACCTTCATCATTTTCAATAACGTAAATCACTTCATCAGGGTTCGAGCGATTAAATACCCATAACCAATTTTTAATACGACTTTCGATGCTTAGCTTGGACAAATAATCATCCGAGATTATCCCTTTGTAGGTGGATTTCCAGCTCTCTACGTGAACATGAGCGATATCAGGTACATCGTCAATCGTCGCCAGTCTAATCCGCATATGATCCTCTTTTCTAATCGCGCAAATGGAATGAATACACTTTATAATCGCCATTATCCGATGAGAATTTTAAAATTTTCCCGTTATCAGGCATTCCCCTTCTTCTTTATTCAAATCGGTTTGCCCATGCCTAACAACATAAATCATAGTACTAGCCTCCTCATTTTATATATATTTCCATTGGATATTATTGGAATGAGTGATACTATGATTTTAGTTGATATGACTTCTATATCGCAAGAAGGATGCAGTAATGATTTTGTTATGATAAGCATGTTATGTTCAGTACATAATTAGAATGGGAGGAACCAAAATGTTAGTTGTCACTACAGAAAATATTCCTGGTTATCATATTGATAAAGTATTAGGCCACACGTTTGGTGTAGTAGTAAGAAGCCGCGGCCTTGGAGGAAATATTACAGCCTCTGTGCGAAGTATATTCGGTGGAGAAATAAAAGAATACACTGAAATGATTGAAGATGCCCGTAAGGTCGCTATAGACCGTATGATTCAAAATGCACATGCCATGGGAGCAAATGCAATCGTGATGATGCGATTTGACTCTGGTGAAATCGGACAAACGATGTCTGAAATCGTCGCTTATGGTACTGCAGTTGTGGCTGAGAAAAATTAGCGATGCCCTATTTCATGAGCATTTACTTCGCCCTTCAATTGTTGGTTATTATTATCGCTATTATTAGTACGTTTATATATCGACGTAGGCGGCTAAAGCAACGCACGCTTCAGCCTCCAGCTGGTTTCCAGAAAACGAATGAAATATTTATTGATCCAACAACAGGCGTTCAGCAGCAAGTATGGTTTAACCCTAGTACTGGTGAAAGATTTTATGAAAGAACGGATAACAATAAAAAATAAGCTAATTCTCGGTGGCTAAAGCTGCCTTGAATTAGCTTATTTTTTAAAAATTCAATTAGACTCCTGCTAAGTGCACCACAGCATGACTACTCATAAGCCCGTATTTCAACAACTTCTGCATAAGGGCATCCATTTGTAGCTTCAATTACAACGCGGATCTTATTGGTACGGATAGGCTCCAGCTGATGCGTCCGTTTACGTTTTCTATTATCCGTCTCACGCAGCAATACCTTCCACTGCTCATCGACAAAAGCCTCAATTCGATAATCCTTAACCAGCTCAGGAATAACTTCAAATGGCGTTCTATGATGGTGCAGGTTGATTAGATCCTCATTCACATCATCATTGAAGGTAATATGAATATTGGATATAGAAACAGAGGAATCCCACTCAAGTGAAAGCCACTCTGGCTTATTGCTCTCCATTCGATTAGAGACCCATGTATGAGGACCGCCATAAGGTCTTGTGTAGCCATCAATAGCAGATACTGCTTCGTATGCTGTAGTCTCAGGGAATGCCTTGAAGCAGAAAGGTGTTCTGTGCAGCCCTTTCATTTGCCAAGCCATGGTCTGCTGCGTATCCAAGAAACTGGAGAAATCAGCGGATGAATCAATCTTATTCTCGAAGCACAACACACCGTAAAGCGGCGTTTCAGACGTATACAATTGCAGCTCCGGGTTCGACTGAATCACAACGAATAAATTGATCGCTTCTTCCGCCTTATAATCAAGCGCAAAATCAACCCACTGCTTCGTTCCCTGTGTTACTTTCACGGTATGCTTGGAGATAAGTCCCATTGGAATATAGTTTTCTTTTTTTCCGGTAGAATGAATTTCAATCGTCATTTCTGTATTTGCCAAAGCATCAACAAGCAGAGACAGCTTGTTTAGCTCCGAAGTGACCGGGAATGTTATTCCAACCGAATTCAGTAAAGAATAAACCTTAGACGCATCATCTATATGCACGTTTCTCATCGTACTCGAAGCAGCTGCTTTGGCGCTTCTCCCCAAATCGCCGGCATCCTCATTGCGAATACCAATAATGGAAGCATCTTGTCTAAGGAGTGTTTGCTGCAGCTCTGCAAGATGAGACTGACTTAGCTCTCTTGGTGTAATTCCCTTCATAGCAGAGAGGGCAGCTCCCGTCCCAGCCGCTTCTCCCATTACCGCACAGGTAGCCATCACTCTCGTCGTGCCAAAAGCAACATGTGTCGCACTAACATTTCTGCCGGCGAACAATAAATTATTAACGTTGCTGGAATACAGCGAACGGAACGGAATATGGTACGTACCATCTGCATGGAAGTGTTTGGAGCCGCTCTCTTCCGCATACATTCCCTTTGGTGGGTGCAAATCGATGGACCAGCCACCGAACGCTACTCGATCCTCGAATTGCTCCTGCGCCACGATATCATTCTGATTGAGGATATAATCACCAACAAATCTCCTGTATTCCCGTTTGCCTGGAAGAGATCCTACCCATTCTAGAGTCATATTATCCGCTTCAAATTTCCCTGAGTTTTTAATATAATCCCAGATGCCATAAATAACGGACCACAGCTCATCCCGTATTCTCTCATTCTCATGAACGGTATCCAGCTCCCCGCCCCATTCAATCCACCAGTAGTGGCAGCCCGAATCTCCGCTTCGCATTACCCGGCGTACCGGTATGGAGGTTTGGGAAATATCCTTGGCAAAGCTTGGCGGGATATATTTGACTGGTTGGCCTGCATCCTTTGTATAAAATAAAATCGTGCTTCCGAGCGTGATGTCATCCGCAACTTCAGGAGCCCAATCCTCCTTAAATTCATGATGCGCTTCCCGTCCAATTCGAAACTTTGCTCCTGCTAGAAAACCGACCAGACCGTCCCCGGTGCAATCTAAAAACATTTTGCTCTCGAAGCGAATTTTGCGTTCAGATCCCATCATCCAGCCTGTCACGGAATGAATCTGACGATCCACCTCTGAGCCTGTTGCTTCAACCTCATGTACATCTGTGTTGAGGAACAGCTCGATGTTTTTCTCCGCTTTAACGGCCTCTAATACGATCAGATCCCAAAGATAAGGATTGCCATCAGGATTGCGATACTGATTTTCTACAAACAATTCACCCATAATACCCGTTTCTCTGGCATAACGATTCACGCCATGCCCTGTAGCGCCGCATACCCAAACGCGCACCTCGCTGCTGGAGTTGCCTCCCAAGACAGGTCGGTTCTGTACCAAGGATACTCTCTGTCCCAGTCTAGCCGCAGCAATGGCAGCGCAAACGCCGGCGAGCCCGCCACCAATGACGGTTACTTCTGTCTTTATAATTTCAGATCTCATATCATAACGCTCCTTTTCTTTGTGAGTGATCAGCCCTTAACGGCAGAGCCGGATATGCCCTGAATAATATATTTTTGACCGATGATAAAAATTAGGATCATAGGGACAATCGCAGCGGTTGCCGCAGCCATCATGCCGTTGTAGTCGACGTTATTTTCCAAAATAAAATTTTGCAATCCGAGCGGGATCGTATATAAATTGGGGCTGGATAAAAATACGAGCGCGTTCTCAAAGTCATTCCAGTGCCACGAGAAGTCGATAATCGTAAAGGTAGCCAGTGCCGGCTTCGCTAAAGGCAGAACAAGCTTAAAGAAAATGCGAAAATGGCCGGCACCGTCTATAAAAGCAGATTCCGTAATTTCCTTCGGAATGCTCATAAAAAATTGCCTTAGCATAAACACGCCAAAAATCGAGAACAAGCCCGGCAATATAAGCGCCCAATGCGTATTGTATATATGCATCCAGTTAAACATGATGAACTTCGGAACAAAAATAACCTGTGGCGGTATCATCATCATGGACAAGTAGACGAGAAACATGGCATTCCTGCCTCTAAACTCGATTCTCGCAAAACCATAAGCAGCGAAAGCGGATAGAAACACTGCGCCGACTGTGCTAATAATGGAGATTTTAAGTGAATTCAAATAATAGGTGATGAAATTATAGTCACCTGTCCAAATTCGTTCATGGCTTCTCCAATCAAGCTTAGAGGGCAGCCATCTTGTAAATACTTCACTTGGACTCTGCAGGGACGTGCTGACCATCCATAGAAACGGAAGTATCATGAACACGCCGCAAATGAGCATGAGTACAGTTAACGGCATCTTGGTTTTGACAGAGCTGACTAGATTGTTCATTGAAAACTCCCCTTTCTAATAGTGGACCCAGCGCTTCTGGCTAATCCATTGAATAACGGTTATCCCCATAATAATAGCGAATAAGAACCATGATATCGCTGAAGCATAACCCATTTCATAATAGCTGAAGGCTGTTTTGTAAATGTATAGCGACAAGATCGTCGTGCTTCCGCTCGGACCGCCTTGTGTAATCGCTTGAATGATGGAGAAGGATTTCATCGTCATGATTAAGCCCGTAATGAGCAGCATAAAGGTAGTCGGACTAACAAGCGGCCATACAATTCGCCACGTGACAGTCCGGCTCTTCGCCCCGTCTATCTTCGCTGCTTCCAGCAGCTCAGGCGATACTTCTTGAAGTGCTGCAAGGTAAATAATCATGTTGTAACCTAACAAGAACCAGATCTGTATGATGTCAATCGCATACATCGCAGTCTCGGTATCAGCGAACCAGCCTGGCGGCGATACAATGCCAATCCAGCGAAGTATTTCATTGATCGGCCCTTGAGAAGGCTGAAACAAGAGCATCCAAACGAATGCAACAGCTACCCCGCTAGAAATATAGGGAAGAAAAAACATCCCCCGCAGCAGCCCTTTCAGATATACATTCTTATTCAGAACGAGAGCGACGACAAAAGATAGTCCAAGCGATACTGGAACAGAAAGAAGGAATATCGCCGTATTCTTAATCGCATTATAAAACTGATCATCCTGGAACATCCGCTTTATATTGTCCATTCCCGTAAACGAGACATTTGGATTCGAAAATTGATAATCGGTAAAAATCAGTCCAAAGGAAAATAACGCAGGTACGACAAAAAACAATAATACGCCCAACATATTCGGAAGAATAAACACATAACCCAACCAGCTTTGCTTGCGCATCCAGCTCGTTTTACTCATAACAACCCGCCTTTCTTCGTTCACCCGTAAAAAAAAGTAAGAAGGACAAGGCTGCTCCTTCTTACTTTCTTTACGCAGCTTATTTCTTGATGAATTCGTTGTGCCGCTCTGCCATATTTTTCAACGTCGTGTCGATATCTTGTTTATTGAGGAAATACTTCTCATATTCTTCTTTGCGCGCATCGATCACTTGCTGAGGCACGTTAAGCTGGAATGATTCGAATTTGCCGAATACCACTTTGTTAAGAGAATCCCGATCATAATTTTCTTCATACCCTTTTAGGAGCAAATCAATCGCTTCCGTGCTGTCTACACTTTTGGATGACGGAATACGTCCGCCCGGAGCCATTGGCAGCATTCCGCCATCAGCGTACCATTTCACAAATTCCCAAGCCGCTTCTTGATTTTTGGATTTCGCGTTAACCGAAATCACGTCGCCCAATCCTCCTGGATATTTGAAGTTGGTTTGATCCTTGGAGATACGCGGAATTGGTGCAAAAGCAATTTTGAAATCATGCGGGAAATCGACTAGATTGTTCGCATTACGGAAAATAAATTCACCCGCTGTCAGCATCGCTGTCTCGCCTTTTAGGAACATCGTATCCACCGGCATCTTGCTGGTCAGCTGCTCGCCATATTCCGGAGTTGATTTATCCTTGAACATCATGTTGTGCAAAATTTCAAACCCTTGCTTCCAATAAGCATTATCGAAGTTCGATGTGCCGTCTGCTTTCACGTACCCGTCTCCACCGATCGTGCCATCGAATTGCGTAGTAAATGCAGCATCATGCTGGAGCAGGCCCCATACATTAGGTTGTTTCAATTTCAGTGCATATTCCTGTAAATCGGACCACGTCCAATCTAGCGGAGGAATAGGCAAACCTGCCGCATCAAGCATATCTTTGTTCAACCAGATGAACGCCATGTTTTTCTTTGTAGGCATGCCGTAATACTTGTCATTAATCATCCATTGCTTCGCTTCAGGGCCCATTTGCTCGTCAATGTTGTAGTCTGTCTTTGCGCTCATATCTACGGCTACACCTGCATCTATTCTCTTTTGAAGGCGAGAGAGGGTGTAGTTTATATAAATATCTGCATCTTGCCCAGCAAGCAAAGCAGTATCCAGCTTTAAGTTGCCCGCATCATCATTAACGAACCGAACATATTCCACTTGTACATTTGGATTCTCGGCATTCCATGCGTCAACAACTGCTTGAGGTCCCGCTTCAGGAGGCACGCCGCCCCATAGCGTAAGCTTAATCTTTTTGGTTGTTGTGGCGCCGCTGTTTGTTGGTGTCCCCGAAACATTATTTTTGTTGTTCCCACCGCATCCAGCGATCAGAACCATGACAAGAATAAGAGAAAGAGCACTTATCAACATTCTGTTTCTTTTCATTTCTTTGCCCCCTACAAACTTGTTTAATTGCTTAGTTAAATCTTATCACCGGGCATTTCGCGGGGTAAGGAACGATATTTGGCGATTCATGATACATTCTTTGGATCATTTATTTTGCTCTTTGCGATATTCACTTGGCGTCATGCCGCACCATCGTTTAAATATTTTAATAAAATAGTTGTCATTCTCGAATCCTACTTTCCTTGCAATCTCGCCTATTGATTGGCTTGTTTCCTCAAGCAGCATCTTTGCTGCCTCAATTCGGCGGTTCTGTACATAGTGAATAAAGGTTTGGCTCGTTTTTTTCTTAAACAAATCACTCACATAGCTTGCATCCATAGAGATGAGCTCAGCTGCACGTTTTAATGTGATTTCCTCAGCGTAATGCTCCTCAATATGGCGGATAATTTTATTCATCTCAGGATGATCCGTAGGTTCAGACGTATTCTTCTTCGGAAACCACTTGGCTGCTTTCCTTAATTGCTCTCGCTGCTCTAATTCAAGGGTTACCTTCTCTAGTGCCTGCTTCAACCCGCTCACATCCATTGAAAGCTTAAGTAAATAGCTGGACGCTCCGAACTCCAGCGACTGCCTTGCATACTCGAACTCATTCATACAGGTAAGCATAACGAATCGGCAATCAAGCCCTTCTTTCCTGACAGATTTCAGCAGCTCTACTCCATCCATCATGGGCATATCAATATCGGAAATGACCACGTCCGGCTGCAATTCTCGAATCGCCTGCAACGCTTCCTCGCCGTCATTAGCAGTGGCTATAATTTCAAAAGGAAGATTAGCTTTGCTCATCAACTTGCTGAGACTCGCTCTTGCATGCTGTTCATCATCAACGATCAATACGGTCCACATTGCTGTCAGCCTCCTTTAAATAGGGTTTCGATAATAATAGAGGGAGATGCATCATTACCTTTGTTCCCTCTTCTGATGAGGCAAGGGACAAGCCTGTACTCTGATTTTTGAAAAGAAGCTCCAAGCTTTCTCGAATATTTTGAATACCGATGCTCTTCCGCTTACGGAACACCTTCTTCTCTTTGGCGCGTTCTACCCCTACTCCATTGTCCGCCACTTCAAGATACAAAAGATCATGTCTCGCCTCTGCTTTGATTTCAATTCGGCCGTCACTCCGTCTCCCTCCAAACCCATGTATAATGGAGTTTTCTACCAAAGGCTGAAGACAGAATTTTGGAACCAGTGCAAAGTTTAGCTCGTCACTTAGCTCATAGCTGACTGTAATATGCCCACCGAAGCGCGCGCTTTGAATGCGCATATAGGAATCGATAAGCGCAATCTCATCTTTCAGCAAAATAAGGTCAACCTCTACATTTAATGTCGTCTCTAATATTTTTCCGAGCGAAACACAAATTTCATAAATGTCATCCTCATCCTTCTCAAGCGCTATGCTTTTAATAACATTAAGCGTATTCAAAAGAAAATGCGGGTTCATTTGAGATAAGAGAACCTGAAAGCGGACGATCTGCCTCTGACGTTCCTCTAATTGAAGCCGTTCCATTAAGCCATTTATATCGTCAATCATGGTATTGAAGCTTCGCGTAAGTGCAAGAATTTCACCTCGCCCTTGTTCTGGAAGCTTTACTTTGAGGTTAGTCTTGACCGATATCTCCATCTTTCGCTGCAGCGTTTTTAGAGGAACGGTAATCGTTGAAGAAATAAAATAGGTCATCATGACAAACACAAGCGTAATCAACCCGAAGATGGCGAAAAAGCGTTTTTTCAACGTTTCCACTTCTTCAAACAGCAAGGACAAGGGTACTTTTTTCACAATAAATCCATTTAACTGAGCAATATGGCTGAACGTATACAATACCTTCTCATCTTGGCTAACAATGGAAGCGGATGCAGAGGGCTCTTTTACTTCGAGCATCGCTGATAAAATGGCAGGATCAATCGCTTCATTGGCATCAGACTGCACCATTGATTTTCCTGTATGATCCAATAAATAATAAATGCCTTCGCGCTGCCTATCTCTCATCACCTTGTTGAACCATTGCTCATAATCGATGCTGATACGGGCATAGGCATACTCTTTGAGATTCTCATCGCGGAGCATCTGATAGAGACTAAGCATATTTTGATTGGGTTTAATAACCGGACTCACATAATTGGTATCGCTTGCATTCCAAATGGAGCTTTCCCCTTCATTGGAGGAAAGCATCTTTACCCATGCTTCATTCGTAATCGAGGAGTAATTCAGTGGCTCACGTGGAGCAAAGGAGGTATAGGCATAACCTTGTTTATCTACCAGCGTATAATACACCGTTGCACCAGTCAGAAAGAAGCTGTTCTCAATGCTTGCGAACTTATTCTCCACCAGTTCCTTCCGCGTTAGCGGATCTTTCTGCTCCGGATTTTTCATAACCGAGCGGATGGTGTCATCCTGTTCTAATAGCAGGCCTGTCTTCATAACAAGCCCGAGCACATCCAGGAAAGACTTCTCGATATCGAGAAGCTGATCCTCGTTTTTGGCGGAGGCTTCCTCCTGCAGAACTCTTTCCGTTTCACTAAAATTATAAATAACTAATAAAACGAATGGAGCTAGCACTAGCAGCAAAAAAGCCATCAATATTCTGTTTTTGAACGTTTCTGGAGTTAAGCCTCTAATCCATTTGTTCACGCGATATGCCCCCCATGTGCTCTCATCTGTTTAAAAATTGATTCGACATACCTCTCAAGATAACGCGAATAGTCCGTAGGAGCAAGCTTGAAAATAAAGCGGATAACTCTCCTTCATCATGACATAAGCGAATGAATTGACCTAACTTGCGGTGTTTGCGCCCAGTGAAAAAAAAGAGCCCTTATGGGCTCCCTCAATGGCGTGTTGTCGCATACCATAAATTATCTTCTTGAAAGCACCTTCGTGCTCCGCTTAATTCTGTATTTATAGAGAATCCTTTTTTTAACGAGGCCTTCTATTCATAAAACGTTCCGTGTTTTTCATAAAGCCATACTTTTCGTATAGTCCATGACCATCGAGCGTACCAAGTAGACCCATCATTCCTTCAAATTGCTCGGTTATCACTTCTACTAATTTCTTCCCTAGCCCGGCGCCTCTATATTCCTCATCAATATAAACGTCGCACAGATAATACATAGTCGCAAAGTCCGTCACTACACGAGCAAAACCAACCTGCTTGTCCCCATCATACACGCCAAAGCAGACCGAGTTATTTATTGATTTTTTTATCATTTCTAATGACCTTTTATTTGCCCAATAGCTTCTAGCTAAGAAGCCACAAATGGTGTCAAAATTAAGCATTGATTTATCATCGCTTATTACATACCGATCATACAATAGCTCCATATCAACACCCAACTCCCCTATTATCCTCTTAGAAAATCAGAAGCCTTATTTTCGCGAAGCCAACTGACCATAAAATCAAACAGCTCCACAGAATACTTGTGTTCTAGCGGTCTTGATGGCATTGTCTCTACAATTTGTTGTACATTATCTTCAATTGATACGGATTCAATGAAACTGACCAAACCCGGAATAAATGAATTTAAAGCTTCAAAATATTGCTTTTGCGGTTCAATAAATGTTAAATTCATTTCAAATCCGCCACGTCCCCTAGTTGCGTCACCTTCTTTGCGTTTACGCAGCTCAGCCTCATTTATGCTCAATAAATAATACTTATCTGGAAAGCCAATCTTACGGGCAAGCAATTGCTTATGGAAATAATCCGTTACGAACTCAAGCGACTGTCCGCCAAAGAGAGTATACCCAAAAGCCCAGTTGTACCAGAAGGGCTGAAATAGATCGATGTCAATAACAACAAAACGATGGTCCTTACTCTTCTCCTGCGCTATTCTGAAGCGATCAAGCTGACGCTCAAAAAACCATTCAGGATACTCGTTTTCTGGGCGTTTCCACAACGTATTCACTTCGGGAATATGATAACCGCCGTATTTTAATGCTAATGCGCTTGAGGTGGTCGTCTTGCCAACTGCACTCGCACCTTCCATATGTATAAATGTCATGATAACACCTTCACATTCCGCTTAATTCTGCGTTTATAGAAAATCCATGAAATGAATAGCGATTCCTCTGATTTATGGCTTGCAACCTTATCTATGAAGTAAAAATCTTGGGGACCTACCTCTATTTTTGTAATGGGCAGCACCGGCGATTCACTAATCCACTCGTCAAAAGACACGACAGAATGACTAACCATTTTGAACGTATCCTGTGGTAAAATGTACACCATTCCGCTCGTCCAAGGTGCTTTATTTTTAGTCTCGCTAGTGATAGAGAAGAAATAATAGCTCTGAGATGCCTTCACTTTTAAACAAGCATTTCGAAAGTTGCCTACCACTTTACTCCGATCAAAAACCGCATAAAACAACGGCCAAATGCCATCTTTTGTGCCAAATATGGCTTCTACATATTTACCGTTAAAAAGCGTCTGCTTTCTTAACTCGAATTGTTCAATATTTTTATGATTTGACCCGTGCATAATGACTGGTTTTGTCATTGCAATATACTGAACAAAACGGAATTTTGGAAAAGTGCTGGCGTACATTATTTCAGATTTATTGCGGACAGCATCCGAATACAATCTTTCATATTCATTGACCTCGTCCTCTGTGAACTTAAATACAGAGGAGCGATAAAATAGAAGTCCCAGCAGCACTGATACTACCTTGGTTACCATACAATTCCCTCTATTCGGACAGAGCCATTATTTTTTCACACTTCTTATGAAGGTATTGCCCACAACAAGCGTAACGGCGATAACAACAATAATTACTAGAGTATCTTCAGTATCATGCACACGATGGGTTAAATCGAACAGATACCCTAATTCGAAAAACAGGATAACTAACCATATAGCAAAATAATGTTTTGTGCTCATCGTATCAGCCTCTTTTCTCAAAACGAGTTATTTAGTAAAATCATTCTCGCTTTGCTTCCAATTATTTTTCACAAACAAAAAAGCGATAAGCAACAAAAATAGACCGCCGATATAAAACAGCACTGTCTTTAAATGAAATGCTTTTCCTTCATATTCGCTCCCATACGCTGCCTTAATGAAAGTACCGTCGTCCCGCTTTATCGCAATGGCCTCTTTTATCGATATATCCTTAATTGCGTAGTATTCCGTTCCTTTCGGATAAACGTTTGAGAAATTGCCAGAGTACGTTCCTTCTTTGTCTGAATAGGAAGTAACCTTACCGATTTTAGAGCCAATCTGTGCGGATTCCACCTGAGTATTTGAAACTATGTAAGACTTGCCTTCGTTCACAACGAAACGCTGCGCCCAATCCGCATGAGCAGTCCCTAACGTAATAAATGAACTTACTGCGAAAAAAATACTCATTAAAAACATAAAATTCCTCATTTGGTCTCACCTCCCTATATTGTATCTTATTATGACGAAAAGATAGAGAGAGAGTTGCATGAGAATCATAATAAACAAATAAGGGGCTGTCTCAGAAGTAGGATTACCTACGCTTGAAACAGACCCTGCTTTGTTTTTTTGAAGGAGCATAAGCATATTTTCCCTATCGCTTACGAACCTAATCTCTCTTATTTAAACCATTCGTAATGAATTAAAATTACAACGAACTCCAGAATCGTTATTTTGCGAAAAATAGATCCTAACACCTTACATAGCTTACTATAACGTCAATTAGTTTCGTTAAAATTAAACAAACGTAGTTTTTTGCATAATAAGCATAGTACAGTTCGTTAGAGTAAAGATCATGGGTTTTGGGTTGTGAATATGTGAGAGGCAGCTTCTTCCGCATAATTTAATATAAGTATACGTTGGCCATGTCCTTCTATTCGATTCACAACTTGTTTAGCCGTTTCGAAATTAAAGGTGACGCGCCCCGTGGTCTCAAATCCTTCCGGCATCGGAACGAAGCTATGAACCTTCGCAACAACAAATACGGTATACGTATCTGTTTCCGTCCAATACCAGCAGGCAACAGGTATTCTCTCCGGCATCAGCAGCAGTCCGGCTTCCTCCACCGTCTCCCGATCCAGCGCCTCGTCGATGCTCTCGCCTGGTTCAATTCTTCCGCCAACCGTCGTCAGCGTCTGCTCGTTGCGATCCCACACCATCACGATAGAGCCATCCTCGAGCAAAGGAATACTATGTATGCCAGCGATTCTTTTATCCGTCGGAAGCTCATTCACTCTCTTCAACATAAAATCCTCTCCTTCTGCCTATAGCTGCTTATCTTCTAGAAGGTGACAGACCTCTTCTAGCTTCAAACCGCGAGATCCTTTTACTAAAACAACATCATCTTTACTCAGGATTCGCATGCACTCTCCAGTTAAAGCTATTTTTGATGTGAAATGTTTGGCTTCTCCCTCAAAACCATTATCGAGAAGCGTATCCGAAATTATTTTGCTTATATGACCGTAAGTAAACACCGAGTGAATTTTTGATAAATCCACACTCCGGGCTACTTCTTCATGAAACGCTGCCTCGGCATCTCCTAGTTCGAGCATGTCCCCTAATATTAATACTTTTTTATGGAATCCCTCTAAGTTTTGAACCGTTTCAATGGCCGCCTGCATAGAAACAGGACTGGCATTCCAAGCATCGTTAATAATTAAGAAACCCTTGGCCGACCAAATCCGCTCCATTCTCATTCCTGAAATCTCTAAATTGCTCAGCCCTAATTGAATATGTTCTTCATCGATTTTAAAAAGGTTTGCAACAGCAATCGCGGCAATGGCATTGGCCACATTATGGCTACCAAGGAGCGGCAATCGGAATGGCATATGATATTGCTTTAATGTGAATAAGAGATCTGATTGCTTGTGCTCTATATTCAGAGGAAAATAATCGTTGGATGGAGATAGACCAAATCGAATGGTTGCTCCTGTCCACGGAAAGCCTCTCTCCTCCAGTCCCTTAACGAGCAGCGGCTCATCGCCATTAAACAGGAAATTCCCTTCAGAGTTTAGTCCCTCAATTATTTCCAACTTGGCCAAAGCGATTTGTTCTCTAGAACCTAGATTCGACAAGTGAGAAACGCCAATCATTGTAATTATAGCAACATCAGGCTTTGCAATTTCAGACAGAATTTTAATTTCACCTCTGTTGCTCATGCCCATTTCTAAAACAACGATTTCTGTATCATCTCTAACCTCTAATAAAGAGAGCGGAAGTCCGTACTCGCCATTGAGATTTCCACTTGTTTTCTGAACGTTAAACGTTGTACTCAATAAGGTATAGGCCATATCCTTAACCGTTGTTTTGCCATTACTGCCTGTTACAGCAATTACCTTGCAGTTTAATTGGCTTCGATACGCCATGGCGATGTTTTGCAGTGCTTTTAACGTATCTTCTACTATAATAATCGGTAAGCCTTCAGGTGGCGGGATATGATCTGCTTGCCATAAAGAAGCAACTGCCCCCTTTTCAAAAGCCTGCTTAACGTACTTGTGTCCATCGTCGATCCGTACGATTGGAATATACAAATTGCCAGGATGAATCGTTCTTGTATCAATGGATACGCCATGGACCTTTTGATCCAAGAATCCAAACAAGCTATCTTGCAACGCATAACCATCAGACATATTTATAATTTCTTCAAGGGAACGTATGATCATTAAAATCCTCCCTTTATCAGGTTTACACACTTGTATAGATACCCATATTTTACCTTAAATTAAATTACTTCGCTCGTATTTCCCTTCCGTTCCTAAATATATGCCCTGTGCTATATAAATGAACAAAAACGCTTGCGGCTATGAGCCGGCAAGCGCATTTCGAACAGCTAATATATATTTTGACTGATCCAGCGGATTGACACCTCGCCTTACCCGTTCCGCCTTTACATCAGGCGGACATTCGCGATACCCGGCGAAGAAGGTTGCAAGCGCACCTCTGCCCTTGGTTAGTGATCCAAATCTCGCAGGAAACTCAAGAGACGTAGCAACAGGAATGATCCCTTCAATTTCCATTCTCTCCTGCCTGACGACTGGCGTATCAAACTCGCCTCGCATTAGAATGAGCTCATTCATCAGCTTGCCGCCCGTCTCTTCTGGGGCAGAGAGGCGGAAGGAGAGCATTGGCTCCAGCAGCTTTACTCCAATACGCGACAAGCCATCCATAATGCCCATTGGGGTTGCGACTGCAAAATCTAGCGGATGCGTATGCCATACATGATGTTCACCCTCAACGAGAGTAACCTTTATATCCGTTACCTCCCAGCCAAAGAGCCCCTGCTGAAGCGCTTCGGGCACACTTCTTGCCACCTCGTTCTGATAGCGGTCAAGCAGCCGCTCTGATCGGACAACGGAGCTGAACGTTATCCCGCTCCCGCGCTCACCAGGCTCAATATGAAACCGCAGAATTGCCCAGCATGGCTTCGGCATCGTATAGGCAATGAAACCCTCGCCTGATTGAGCAGGCGTCTCTTTATAGATAACCGATGGCTGATCGAATTCAGCCTTTAAGCCGTACCGATTGTTCAGCACATGCGTCAGCACCTCAATCTGAATCGGCCCCATGACTTTCAGGTGCAGCTCGCGCTGCTCCTGCAGCCATTGCAAATCGAGCAGCGGATCTTCATCCGCAAGCTCATGCAGCGCCGCAACGACAGCCGGATATTCGGCTTCGTTGCTCCAGCGCACCTGTACCGTCAGCAGCGGAACAGCCATCCGCGTCTCACCGGGAACAAACTCAGCGCTGCCTATAATGTCGCCAATGCGCGCCTGAGTCCAACCGCAGACCGCTGCAATATCGCCTGCCGCGAGCAGCCCTACATCCTCGGCCTTTTGCCCATCGATTTTGCGAATCTGCGTAATTTTCTCTTCGATCTGCTGCGTCTCATTGCGGACGGAATCACGATTGCGAATCACCCCGCTGTACAGGCGGACATAGGCGATTCTACCCATCGCTGCATCGCGCTCGATACGGAAGACGACGCCCGACACCGGACCGTCTGAGACGATTTGAGGCGGCGGCAGCAGCGTAATCATTGCTTGCATGAGAGGCTCGATGCCTATCCCACGATTCGATGCGCCAAAAAGAATTGGAAATAATTCACCGCGCTGCGTAAGCGCAGGCAGCAGTTGATTCAGTTCTGCTTTGGGCAGTGTGCCGCTGTCCAAATATTGAACAAGCAGCGATTCATCTTGCTCTGCTACGGTCTCCTCCAGCTGCTGCAAATAAAGCTGCGCTTCCTCCGTCTCACTCTCTGCTATTCCCGAAACGAGCAGGCTAACTCCACCGCTGAAACTATCCTCGATACCAAGCGGAGCCTGAACTGGCGCTGCTTGATTGGATAACAAACGCTTAATTTGCTGGATCGTTCCTATTGGATCTGCACCGATTCGGTCCAGCTTGTTCACGTAAATAAGCGTTGGAATGTTTCGTTCGCGCAGCGCATGCCATATGACTTCTGTCTGTGCCTGCACACCCTCAACTGCCGACAGAATAAGCACCGCTCCATCCATGACGCGCAGTGAACGTTCGACCTCAGAGAGAAAATCGACGTGCCCCGGTGTATCGACCAGATTAATCGTTACTCCTTGCCAAGTAAAACGGGTTGCTGCTGCACGTACCGATATGCCTCTTGAGCGTTCCACTTCTAGAAAATCCGTCTGTGACGTGCCTGCATCCACGCTGCCAAGCGAACGAATGCGACCGCTATGGAATAAAATCTGCTCTGTTGTAGTCGTCTTCCCCGCATCAACGTGAGCAAATATTCCGATGTTCCTTATATGTGTTGAAGCATTTGGCTCCATATTGCATATCCCCTTACTCTCACTAGCTGTTCCTTTCCTTATCCTACCGCTGAAAGCGTTTTACAGCAACAAAAAACGACCCACCGGGCAAATGCCCGATGAGCCGTTAATAAATATGCTTCTTAATCCATTAGCCTTGATGAATCGCTTCAATATCAATTGAAATCTTCACTTCGTCGCCAATGAGCACGCCGCCCGTTTCAAGAGCAGCATTATACGTTAAGCCGTAGTCGCTGCGTTTCAGGCTGCCCGTCGCGCTAAAGCCTACTTTATCGTTGCCCCAAGGGTCTTTGCCTGCGCCTTCGAAGCTGACTGCAAATTTCTCGGAACGTGTGACGCCATGAAGGCTCACATCGCCAACAACGGAATATTCGCCGTCGTCTGTTTTTGTGATTGCCGTTGCAGTAAATACAAGCTTCGGAAACTTCTCGATATCAAAAAAATCATTGTTGCGCAAATGTGCGTCACGATCCTTGTTGCGTGTGTCCACGCTATCAAGATCAATCGTAAGCTGGATATCAGCTGAAGTCAGGTCATTCGCATCAGCGGAAATATTGGCTTCAAACGCATGAAAAGTACCTTTTACTTTTGCGATCATCATATGCTTTACCGAGAAATCGATGCTGCTGTGCGTGGAATCAACCGTCCATTGTGATTTTGCCATTTTAAAATTCCTCCAAATAAAATATTAACTTACTTTTTAAAACTTACTAACTTATATTATGTATATTTATATCTTATTGCGTAATCCTATTTATGTCAATTGTATTTACAAAAAAAAGACACCAGTGAAGTGGTTAAACTTCTCTGATGTCCATTATTCATTATGATTTGAGCGAGCAGCTTTGCCTTAGCTCATCTTAACCCTGCAAAACTGCGGATTTCTCCTTATTATCACGCTTAACGAGCCCATATTTCTCCCATTTTCTACTCTTCCATCGGAAAAACATAATAACGGCTCGCAGCCATTCATCTGCTGCAATCGCCAGCCAAATACCAGCGAGGCCCAGATCAAGCTGGAATACGAAGAAGTAGCCAAGCGGCAAGCTCATTGCGACCATAGAACCCATTCCGATATACAGAGGGTACTTTGCATCGCCTGATGCACGCAGTGAGTTGATAAGCACGATATTAATCGTACGGCCAGTCTCCAGCACGATGCTTAGCAGGAGCACATTTATGCCCAGCCGAACAATTTCCTCATCGTCCGTAAACATTCGCATGAGCGGCTCGCGGAACAAAATAACGAGCAACACGGCAAGCAAGGTTACGGCACTTGCCCAGCGCACGCTTTTCCATACTTGACGGTAGGCAATCGTTTGCTCGCCTGCACCGACCATCCTGCCTACGATAATCGCAGTACCCATGCCAATTGCGAAGGCAAACAGGTACGTAAACATCGAAATATTATTCGCATAGTTTTTCGCCGCCAAGGAGGCCGCGCCAAGATACGTAGCATAATACAAAAATACGATTTGGCATGCCTGATACATCACTTGCTCCAATGCAGACGGAATGCCGATTCTCAGTATTTTAAGGATATACTCCTTGGACAATGCAATATAATACTTGATTTCAATCCGTACTGACATAATCCGGTACAGCATCCAGAAGAAGACGATGAGCGCTAAACCACGGCTAATGACTGATGACAACGCCGCACCTTGAACTCCCATCTCCGGAAATCCGAATTTCCCGAAAATAAGCAAATAGTTTCCGATAATATGAACGATATTCATGCCAAGCGATACGAACATCGCTTCCTTTGTAAAACCGTGTACACGAATAATGGCAGATATCGAGTTGATGATAGCTTGAAGGAAAATCATGCCGCCTACAATGGCTAAATAGCTTTTCGCATGTTCAAGTATTTCACCTTGCAAATTTAACGTTTGCAGCAAATGTCCGCCGAACAACACGAACATAAGGCTTATAAAAATCCCGACTACTAGATTGAGCGAGATTGCGAGCGCTGATATTTTGGCAGCTTCTACATACTTGCGAGAACCGATATATTGCGCAACGACTATGGATGCCCCGTTGCCGATTACCTCTAATAGTAAGATTGCTATATGCAAATATTGATTTGATGCACCAACGCCGGATACCGCATTATCCGAAATTGCACTCAGCATCAGCGTATCTGCAATACCCATCAGCATAAACAAAAAGATTTCTAAAAATATGGGCCATGTCAGAAAAAATAAGCTTAAGCCCTTCTGATCCTTTTGCCCTGTTCCATTACCAGCCTCTGCTGTTGTCATGCTGTCACCTGCTTCTATTATAAAAAGTAAAACACAAGGTATCGTAGCATATAAAATAGCTTATTGCACGTTAGAATCGTACCTTTACATAAATAATTTTTTTGTATTTCTTCTACTAAAACAATCTTCCTATAATGCCGAGTCGTTACCTTTTTAGAAGCAGAAGATTCACAGTTAGAAAGAAAAATCAACTATTAAACATGTTATAATTAGTGTCTAATTTTATTCAACGATACAGTAACAAATAAGGAGTGTACTCATGAATTCAATATTGTTTATTGCAGCGTGGGCTATAGTTGGCATTTCTATTGGCGGTCTAATCGTGGTTTTTAAAAATAGATCTAAGAAATAAGTATAATCCAGCCTTTTTTACAATAAAAAAAGACTGTACTTGGGTCGCCAAAGCAACCTAAGAACAGTCTTTCTCTTTATAATATAAAATGATAGATATCATTATTGCTCTTCAGACTCTTCCTCAGCTTCTTCTTCCTCAGCTGACTCTTCTTCTGCTTCCTCAGAGGATTCTTCCTCCGTAGCTGCAGCAGCTTCTTCCACTTCTTCTTCCAGTTCAGCCTCAACAGCTTCTACTACTTCTTCAGCTGGAGCCTCTTCCGAAATCAGTTCAGCGGTTTCTTCCACGCCTTCTTGAACTACTTCTTCTTCTTGGCTCATGTTTATTCACCTCCTACTTCTTATTACCTTAATTGTAGCGCTTTCATAGAACTAAACAAGAGGTGTAAAATGTCGTTTCATAGGAACTATTTTCGCATTTTGTATTGTTCGATTCCATTTGCGTTTCTTCGACTTTTTTTCCCCGCCAGAGGTCTAGTACTTCGTTCCGACTTACGGCGGTTTTGCATAACAGATGAACTAGATAAGATGTATAACGACTAGTAAAATCGCTTCTATAATATAACTGTATATGGTGCTATCATTACTTTCAGGGGGCTCATTCCATGCATTATTTATTCATTTATTTTGAACTCGGCACGTTAATGCTCTTTGTCATTTTTTCATTAATAGTTGCTGCCAAAGCATCTAAACTGGCTTATAGCCAAACCGAGCAGCAGCTTAATTACAAAACACGCAAGCTGTTATTTTGGTCTGTTTGCTTAAGCTTCCTTACAGTGGGAATTGCTGGAGCAGATTTAATACTGGCTTCGATGACGCATCCTCAGTTTTGGACACATCGGCTGCTCATTCACACGCCGTTTGCCATCATTCCAGTGCTGCTCATTTGGCTTGGTTCATACCCAAAAATGCGCAGGCTCATACGGCGAACGAACGCCCGGACTGATAATGCTAATGATGTAGCACGGCGCCGCCAAGCATCCGATCCCGTACTTATTGTTCCCTTTCAGCTAGCACCGCTTTGCTCATTTGCCATGCTTTATTTTGCTTTTATTCCACCTCATTCATTCCGCTGGTCTTTCGTGACAATGACGACCACCTTCTTTTTGTTTATTGCTTGCATCGTCTGGATGCTTCAAACTCACCGCAACCAGCTTGCAGCGGAGGCACCACCTGTTTACCGCCCTTGGCTGCGCAAATTGCGCCATACTGGCGTTCTACTCGTTGTTTTAGCCATACTGGGCATTCCCTTTATGATGGCCTTTGAGGGCAATCGCCTGTCTGAGCGGCTAAGCATTATCCCCGACGGAATAGATGAAGCTTTTTCTCTGCATCCCTCGGAGCGCCAAATTGTCATCCAGCACTGACAACCCCTATGCAGAGGAGGAGTAAGTACTAGACTTTAGTCCAGCTAACCATTTTACCTACAGCAGGAGGACAGTTAATTTCAATGTATGCTATGCTGAATTCAGCTAATAAAACGTTGATTGGGGTGCAATAAAACAATGAAGCTAAAAACCATTAGCGGGTTTGTCCTCCTGCTGCTCGGAGCTGTGTTATTTCTAAACCAAGGCGAAGAATTTGGCCCAGGCAAAATAT
Source organism: Paenibacillus sp. 2TAB26 (assembly GCF_052115145.1). Lineage (NCBI taxonomy): Bacteria > Bacillati > Bacillota > Bacilli > Caryophanales > Paenibacillaceae > Paenibacillus > Paenibacillus sp. 2TAB26. Next base: position 8,524 of record NZ_JBFRGC010000001.1, on the reverse strand, counting down.
TTGCCTACTTCTGGCCATCGTTATTCGTCATACCCGTTGGGCTTTTCTTCCACTGGCTGTACTTCTCCATGATTGGCAGACGTGGATCAGGCCTATTAATTCCGGGAGGCATTTTGTTCACTGCAGGTGTCGTTTGTCAGATCGCTATGTTATTCAACAATTGGGGGTACATGTGGCCGGGCTTTATTCTCGCCGTTGCCATTGGCTTGTTCGAATTTTATTGGTTCGGCAATCGGAACAAATGGCTGCTTATTCCCATTAACATTTTGACTGTGTTGTCTATTCTCTTCTTCGCCGTCTTCTCCATTGGCTCCCTCTACAGCAAGTTTTTACTCAGTCAGCCGATCATTGCGATCATCCTTATTCTCTGCGGCGCTGTCATCCTGCTGACGAAGAAGAAAGACATCTAACATCTCCCTCCTATGGTATGGTATAATCACATGCATCGCGAACCTAAGCACATGCTTACGAAGTGGTTTGCTTCGCTTATGCTTACGAAGTGGTTTGCTGCGCAAACCTTTAGGAGGAAATAAAAGATGTTGTCTTTTGAACAAAAGCTTGCAATAATTGAAGGCTTTCCTGAATTAGAACGGAAGGATGTTTCTCTTGGCCGCACTAACTTCCATTACGAAGAAAGCGCACATGAGAAAAAGTCGGTCGTGCACCATCTGCATCCGAACGGAAACGGTTATGTTTTCGCTGGCTTAGTTAARGGTGTAGCAACCGATGACAAAGGCCTAGTCAACATTCGCGATTTCAACGAGGAAGAGCTTCGCTCGCTTATTGAGAAATCGATCCATTCTCTATCCATCGCACCGCCAGAGAAACCGGAATCGAAGAAAAAGAAAAAGCAAAAGGCACCGCAAGAAGAGCGCTGGATCGGACCGGACAATGCTGTGCTAACACTGCTGTTCGAAGAAGATCTTTGGTATCTATATGCCGACTTGAATCTGGAATCCGCTTTCGAGACCTACGAGGAAGCTGAGCAGTACTTAGAAGAAGAGCAATTCTCACGCGCCTAGCCGATACATGGCAACGAATGTTTGTTCATAGGTACCAAAATCCGTATTGCTTCATAAAAGGAGAAACGATTGCTGTTTCTCCTTTTTTCTGTGCGCCTAAACAGGATTTTTGTCATTCCGTGTCTAATTGTAAGTAGGAGCATCTTAGACCGTGGGAGGAATTATTTTTGTCAATTAAAGCTAAGCTATCCTTCTCCATATCCATAATAGTAGCTGTCATACTGACACTAAGCACCTTGCTCTATTACTACACAACAAAAACTGAAGCTGAGGCTAATCTAGAAGTTCAGTTTACTAATATTGCAAAGCAAATAAGCAGTACGGTCGAAGCGTCAGAGAACGCCCGCCAGTACATGGAGGACACACTTGGCGACAAGCTGCGCATTGCCTCTCTAGCGGCAAAGTCACAGCTGAATCCCGAAATTAAAAATGTAACAAATGAGCAGCTCGTAAAGCTTAGCGCTCAGCTTGGCGTCGATCATATTACATTATGGCAGCGCTTTGGAAACGATGTGGTTGCGAAACGTTCCTCAGACCCCAATGAAATTAATATGAGCTCAAAAACCTGGGATTACTGGCATGTTGCCTTTTTACAGCTTTTCGACAAACAAGAAGTAAACATTGTGCAAGGTCAGAAGCTCAAAAACTTCTGGTCAGGCCCGTTTAATTTCTCAACGTCGGATCCGTCCGAAATTCGCAAATGGGGCTATTACTATGACGGTTCAACAAACTATATCATCAATCCATACGTCAACGCTCAGGTGCTGCTTGATTTCGACTATACCATTGGGACAGATGCAATCGTTAACAAGATCATTGCCGATCAATCCGATATTCTAGAAGTTACCGGATTCGACCTTGCGTTTTACGGCAAGGACAAAATTATTAAATACAAACAAGGCATTCCCGTTTACAACCTCGACGTTCGAGCCATTCCGTTTGGCGACTATAACTATCAGGATCAATCAAACGATTTTTTAAATATTCAACAAGTCAATAAAACCGGTAAGAGCCTTACTGTCAAAAGAAACATCAACGGCGTTCCGGTTATCAAAAACTTTATCCCGATTAAGACGAACAAAAACTATGTGTTTAGCGTCGTTTTTGATCAGAAAGCGATTCAAAAGCCCGTTAATCAGCTGCTGGTTATGCAATTTGTCATTTCACTTGGACTCGTGCTTATTACGATGATTGCGAGCTATTTCATAGCCGGCTTCATGCTGCGCGGTCTCAATCAAGTTATACGTAAAGTAAACGCGATTGCTGCAGGAGATTTTGGGGAAGTCATTACGATTCGCAGCGAGGATGAATTAGGTTTGCTTGCCTCTCGTGTCGATACGATGGGCAATAATCTAAATCATTATACAACTCAGCTTAAAGCTGCTGCGGAAGAGCTGCAAAGCACGAAGCAGTATTTGGAATCATTCGTCAATCATACATCGGACGCCATTCATGTCACTGATTTGGAAGGCCATGTCATACAGGTCAATATCGCTTTTGAAAAAATGTACGGCTGGAGCCAAGAAGAAGCGCTTGGCATCACGCTTGATAACGTTCCGCGAGGCTACTTAAGCTCACACCAAGAGCTTGAGGCTACTGTACTGCGAGGCGGCTCTGTAACGGATTATGAAACTGTGCGTTACAGTAAATCCGGCAATCTCATCGATCTCAGCATTACGATTTCTCCTATTCGCGACGAGCTGGGCACCATTATTGCGATTGCCACTATATCTCGGAATATTACTTCACGCAAACAAACAGAAGAGATCATTAGGCGGTCTGAGAAGCTATCGGTCGTTGGGCAAATTGCTGCGGGCGTGGCGCATGAGGTTCGCAATCCGCTTACGACACTGCGTGGCTTTGTACAGCTGCACAAGCAGACCGGCTCGTTATCGCCAGCCCATCTTGAGATTATGCTTGGCGAGCTCGATCAGATTAATATGATCGTCAGCGAGTTTCTCGTATTCGCTAAGCCGCAGGCCACGATCTATCAGCCTGTGAATATCATCCGCCTCGTTGGCGATATTATGATGCTGCTCGATTCAGAGGCAAAGATGAGCAATGTGCAGCTTGCCCTGCTCGCGGAAGCCGAACTTCCTGAGGTGATTGGCGAGGCTAATCAGCTGAAGCAGGTTTTCGTAAATATTATGAAAAACGGCATTGAATCGATGACCAGCGGCGGCGTACTCTCTGTGAAGGTGGCGTGTGATGCTAATAAGGTAATCATCCTGCAATTTATCGATCAAGGCTGCGGAATTGCTGAGAGTGATTTGCTTCGCCTAGGAGAGCCTTTCTTTACGAATAAAACGAGCGGAAATGGTCTCGGCCTTATGGTAAGCCAACAGATTATCGCTGCGCATAAGGGCACCATTGTGTTCCACAGCGAGCTCGGCTCAGGCACCTGCGTTGAAATATCATTGCCAACGGACAGCTAGGATAACGACCTTGCTGTCCGGTTTTATATTATTTTGTAGAAAATTAAGCTACTATGGTAAAATGTGTCCGTAGCCTATTACCCATCCATAGTTTTATTTAATAAGTACGTATTATCATTCCGCTACATTGGGAGTCGCTTATGTCATGACTATGAATTCCCCTATGTCACAGTACATTATTATTGTCATTATTTCAGGCGTTCTTAGCGTGCTGCTTGCCATATATGCTTATTACAACAAGAATAAATTTTCAGGCATGAGCGTGTTTATGTGGATGACCGTTCTATCAGCCGTATACACCTTTGCTTTCGCATTTGAGCTTGCCAGCGATTCGCTTCAAGAAATCCGCTTTTGGTTAAACATTGAATATATAGGCATGCCCTTTATCGCTCCTTGCAGCCTCCTGCTCATCATGCACTATGTTGGGCTAAATAAATTCAATACGTTCAAAAAATCATGGGTCTTATTCGTTATTCCTGCCATAACGCTGCTCATGGTCACTACCAACGAATATCATAATCTCTTTTATAAAAACTTATATTTGCGGCCTCATGTTGCTACAACAGTGGTGGATGTAGTGCCTGGCATCTGGTATTACGTGCATGGCGGATACACTTTTGGATCTATGCTCGCCAGCTTGTTTATATTGGCGCGTCATTGGCAGAAGACAAAATCCATTTATCGCAAGCAAATGCTCACACTGGCAGTAGGCATTTCGCTCCCTATGTTAGGGGCACTTATGTATGTGCTTGGTCAAACTCCGCTTGGGATGGACCCTGTTCCGATTCTTATGTGTGTGACATCCATATTGTATGTCACATCCATATTCTCGACTGCGCTGCTGACCGTTGCGCCTATCGCGCGGGAACATATCTTTGAGAGCATGCGCGACGGCGTTCTGGTTCTTAATTTAGAAAATCAAATCATGGACTTTAATGGCGCAGCCACAACGATTATTCCTGCGCTTACTCCTTTAGCGATTGGCCAGAAGCTGGATCACATTTGGAAGCGCGGAGCCGAATCAGGCGCCTTTTCCTTCGGAATGGACGAAACCGGAGAGTACGAGCAGGAGTTCAAATGGATTCGAGGCGGGGAAACGTTCTACTACCGGATAAGAGCCTCCAACCTATTAAAGCCAAATGGCCAGCTTGCTGGCAGAACCATCGTGATGATCGATGTGACGGAATACACGCTGCTTCAGAATAAGCTGCGCCATCTCGCGGAAATTGATGGGCTTACTTCTATTTATAATCGAACCTTCTTTATGGAAAAAAGCAGACAGCTTCTTTCCTCTGCCCATCAAACGAAGCAGCCGCTTTCGTTTATTTTGTTTGATATCGATTATTTCAAACAAATCAACGACCGTTATGGGCATAGCTTAGGCGATTTTGCATTACAGCATGTCGTAATGATTTGCCAGCAAACGCTCCCGGCTGATGCCTTATTCGGACGTTATGGCGGAGAAGAGTTCGCTATAAGCTTGCCGAATACATCACTTGTACAAGCTGGTCAAATCGCTGAGCAGCTCCGTGCAGCCATTGCCGGAAATCCGCTCTACAGCGCGGCTAGAGCGATATCCATAACCGCTAGCTTCGGGGTCGCTGAGGCAAAATCCGCCGATGTTCCGCTTGAAGCGTTATTAAGTGAAGCAGACGTGGCACTCTACCAATCCAAGCATAGCGGAAGAAACGCTGTGCATTTATCCAATCAGGACCGTGTACATGCAAATCAACAAAAATAACCATACTAGCATGAAAGAGATAGGTGGGATGACTTCATGTTTAAATTTGCCGCCTTGCGCGACATTTTGCGTTTTCGGCCAAGTCCTCCGCAAGTGATGACCTTCGGCTTTATATTTCTTATATTGATTGGCGCCGAGCTCTTATCGCAGCCTATATCTTATTCGAATGACGTTTCGCTTTCTTATCTGGATGCTTTGTTTATGTCCACCAGCGCAATTTGCGTAACAGGACTTACTGTATTAAATCCCGGCACTCATTTTTCCACATTCGGTCAGGTTGTCATCATCGCATTAGCCCAAATCGGCGGATTAGGTTTTATGACGATGGCAACCTTATTTGCTTTGCTGTTTCGCAAGCGCATTTCGTTTCGGGAGCGGCTCGTGCTGCAAGAATCCATGAACTATGGTTCGACAGAAGGCATCGTACGCATGATTCGTAAAGTTCTACTCTACGCTCTAGTCATCGAGTTAACCGGAGCGGTACTGCTTAGCAGCTATTTCATGCTGGAAATGCCGGTCGGGAAGTCGATTTATTTTGGCATTTTCCATAGTATTTCTTTTTTCAACAATGCTGGCTTTGATTTGTTTTCCCAATTTCCCGAACGGGCAAGCAGTCTCATCCATTACGTGGAGGACCCGTTTGTAAATATCGTATCGATGCTGCTGATCTTTTTTGGCGGAATCGGGTTTATCGTCATATCAGAGCTCGTGAACTATCCAAAAAACAGAAAGCTCAGCTTACATAGCAAGGTTGTCTTGTCAGTTACCGGCCTTCTCACCGTAGTTGGCGCGATTGTTATTTTTGCCTTGGAGTTTTCCAATTCCAGTACGCTTCACCCGCTATCCGCAATCGGAAAAATTTTTGGCGCCTTGTTCCAATCGGTTACAGCTCGTTCAGCTGGTTTAAGTACGGTTGATCCCAGCATGCTGCGAGAGGTTACACAGTTTTTCATCATCCTGCTTATGTTTATCGGCGCGGGCCCCGGCTCAACGGGCGGCGGTATTCGTGTAACGACCTTCGCTATTCTCATTGGAGCAATCGTAGCGATGATGAGGGGAAAAGAAGATGTCGTCTTGTTCCGTTATCGCATTTCCAAAACCCAAATTCATCAAGCGATTATGTTCACCATGATTGCGTTCTCGATTATTTGCGGGGCGACCATGCTCCTCTCCATCACGGAGACAGGGTCTTTTCTTGCCATATTGTTTGAAGCGACCTCAGCCTACTGTACGGTGGGCATGTCAGCAGGACTAACGAGCCACTTGAGTGAAATCGGAAAAATTATTATTATTTTGCTTATGTTTGTCGGACGGCTAGGGCCTGTCACGTTGGCCTTTGCGCTTAACACACGTACCAAAAAAGAACTCTACCGCTACCCTGAAGGCAAGATCACGATTGGGTAAGCTCGCATTTGCATCGATAATCTAGTGAATGATACGATAGCTAAAGGCTAGTCGTTCCGGAAGGCTACTAAAGGAGTTAACGTCATCATGATTAAAAATTCACATAACGATTCGATACTGGAATCTCGTGAGGAATGGCGCCATAGCAGTAAACGAGTGCTGATCGTGACTGCGGTTGATGCCGAGCGCGATGCGGTTCTCCGTGGGCTAGATGGGTTAAACCGTGTCGACGTCATAACAGCTGGAGTAGGCGCAGCGTCGGCGGCAGCACGCACAGCGGCGTACTTAACTGCTGCAGCTGAATCCTACGATTTGGTCATAAGCGCAGGCATTGGCGGCGGTTTTGTCGGAAAAGCAGAGATAGGCTCATTAGTCGTTGCCGACCTCATTGTTGCTGCTGACCTAGGTGCCGAGACGCAGGATGGTTTCCTTAGCTTGGACGAGCTGGGGTTCGGATCAGCACGTATTGCTGTAAGCACGACTTGGAATGATCGTTTGTATGCTGCTATTCAATCAGCGGGCTTAATGGTGTGCAGCGGCGCTATTCTTACCGTTACAACAGCAACAGGTACGGCTGAGACCACTGCTGCGCTAAGCAAGCGAATCAGCGGTGCGTCTGCGGAAGGAATGGAAGGCCATGGCGTAGCAGTAGCTGCATCCGCAATTGGTATTCCAGTTACTGAAATTCGCGCGATATCCAATGCGGTTGGACCGCGGGATCGCTCCGCATGGCGCATTGGAGAAGCATTAGCCTCATTAGAAGCAGCTAGTAAAGCCATACGGGAGGTTTTTTAAAATGAATATCGCTTATTCACCCTGTCCAAATGATACTTTCGTTTTCCATGCTTGGGCGCACGGGCTTATTCCGGGTGCACCTGAGCTGGACGTTACCTATGCCGATATCGATATTACGAACAATTGGGCTGCAAAAGGCAAAGGGCCCGAAGTCATGAAAATATCTTACGCTGCACTCCCTTGGGTATTGGAAGATTATAAGCTTCTACCTTGTGGAGGCGCACTGGGCAGAGGCTGCGGACCGCTCGTATTAACTGCCGGAGAAATAAAAAGTGCTGCTGATCTAGCCGGCAAACGAGTAGCTGTACCAAGTGAGCGCTCAACCGCTTATCTCTTATTCCGATTATGGGCGGCTCAACATATTCCGAACGGGGATCTCGAAATTGTCGTTATGCCCTTCCACGAAATTATGCCTGCAGTTCGCGATGGCCAAATCGATGCGGGACTCGTTATTCATGAAGCCCGCTTCACTTATCCCACATATGGACTCAGCATGCTGACTGATCTAGGCAGCTGGTGGGAATCAGACACAGGCTTGCCTATTCCGCTTGGGGCCATCATCGCCAAGCGCTCATTGGACACAGATGCGATTACCAATTGGGTTCGCGAATCCGTTGAATATGCATGGGCTAATCCCGAGGAATCTCGCCCCTATATTATGATGCATGCGCAGGAGCTCTCGCCAGACGTTGCGCAGGCGCATATCGATTTATACGTCAATGAGTTTACTGGAAACCTTGGTGACGACGGGTATGCCGCGATAACTGCCCTGCTTGGCCGTGCTGCTGAAGAAGGGCTCGTCCCAAGCTTCGACTTGTCGCTGCTGCGCTAGCGCAAAGCTATTTAGAAACGAAGGCTTCGCAGCAGACCCGCTCCCATCTACACTGCATTTTCTTGCAATGTAGCGACTCATCTGCAGCCTGCTTGTGAGCTGCACTTTTTGCAGCAAAATGAACAACAAAACCCCCAATTCCGATGAAGTGCACCCCTTAGAATAGACATTGGAAAAACCCCTAGGTTATTCCGATGAAATTCTAGGGGGTGCATTTTTGTGGCGGTTAAAGGGCAAAAGTTTAAGCATTATGAAGATACAACGAAAGTGGAGGCAATCCGCTTACATGTTGAGA